>JANNGZ010000231.1:0-1899 GCA_031404155.1 Burkholderiales bacterium | reverse complement strand
CGCACCGCGATGCCGAAGGTCACCTGCGGCAGGATCACGCTGTGGCGGCCGTCGGCGACCGACGAGTCGATCTCGACGCCGCGGTTGATCGGGCCCGGGTGCATCACGATCGCGTCGGGCTTCGCCAGCGCGAGCTTGGCTTCGGTCAGGCCGTAGCTCTTGGAAAACTCGCCGGCGCTGGGCAGCATCGCGCCGCTCATGCGTTCGTTCTGCAGCCTCAGCATGATGATCACGTCGGCGCCACGCACGCCCTCGGCCATGTCGTGGCAGACGCGCACCCCCATTTCGCGCAGGTCGCCCGGCACCAAGGTCTTGGGGCCGACCGCGCGGATCTCGGGCACGCCGAGCGTGGTGAGGGCATGGATGTCGCTGCGCGCCACGCGCGAATGCACGATGTCGCCGACGATGGCCACGGTGAGCTGGGTGAAGTCGCGCTTGAAATGGCGGATCGTGTACATGTCCAGCAGCCCTTGGGTCGGGTGCGCATGACGGCCGTCGCCAGCGTTCACCACATGCACATGCGGCGCGCAATGCTGGGCGATCAGATAGGGCGCTCCGCTCTCGCCGTGGCGCACCACGAACATGTCGGCATGCATCGCCGAGAGGTTGGCGATGGTGTCGAGCAGGCTCTCGCCCTTGGCGGTGGAGGAGCGTGCGATGTCCAGGTTGATCACGTCGGCACTGAGGCGCTTGGCCGCGATCTCGAAGGTGGTGCGGGTGCGCGTGCTGTTCTCGAAGAACAGGTTGAACACGCTCTTGCCGCGCAGCAGCGGCACCTTCTTCACGTCGCGGTCGTTGACCGAGAGGAAGGTACCGGCGGTGTCGAGGATATGGGTCAGCACCGCGAGTGGCAGGCCCTCGATCGAGAGCAGGTGGATCAGCTCGCCATGCTTGTTGAGCTGGGGGTTGCGGCGCGAGAGCATCAAGCGACCTCCCGGACCGAGAAGCTGAAGCGCCCGTCGTCGCCTCTGGCGAGCGTGAGCTTCTGGGTCGCCGGCAGCGTCAGGCGCGCCGCTGCCACCGCCGCGGCCACCGGCAACTCGCGGCCGCCGCGGTCGACCAGCACCGCCAGGGTCACGCTGGCCGGGCGGCCGAAGTCGAACAGCTCGTTGACCACCGCGCGGATCGTTCGGCCGGTGTAGAGCACGTCGTCGACCAGCACGATATGGCAGCCGTCGATCGCAAACGGCAGCTGGGTCGCGTCGGTGCCGGCGGCCAGGCCGCGCGAGCCGAAGTCGTCGCGGTGCAGCGTGCTGGAGATGACACCATGCTCACCGGGCAGGCCGAGGTCGCGCTGCAAACGCTCGGCCAGCCAGGCGCCGCCGGACCAGATGCCGACCAACGCGGCGTTGGGCCGCAGCAGGCCGCGCACGCCATTGCGCAACTCGACGTACAGCGCTTCGGCGTCCAGGGAGAGTGTGCTCATGCGCGGGCGGAAGAGTCGGGTGAAGAAGGCTGGCTGGAGGACTGACGAAAGTACTGTTCGAGGATCAACGCGGCCGAAGCGGCATCCAGGTCCGCCGCGCCCGACGCGCGGGCTTCGGTGGTGGTGTAGCGCTCGTCCACCTCGTGCACCGGCAGCTTGAAGCGCCCGCGCAGTTGGCGCGCGAAGCGCTGCGCGCGGCGCGTATTGTCGTGCGCCGCGCCGTCGGGGTGATACGGAATGCCGACCACCAGCGCGCTCGGCCGCCATTCGGCGATCACCGCTTCGATCTGGCTGAAGTGCTGCTCACCCGCGGCGGAGATGGTGCGCAGCGGCTGCGCGCTTTGCAGCAGCGTGTTGCCGACCGCCACGCCGATGCGCAGGGTGCCGAAGTCGAACGCGAGAAACGAGGAGGCCTGGGTCACGACCGGCGCCACGGGGCTCGTCTCAAGCAAATGTGGCTTTGCCACTTTGCT
>JANNGZ010000230.1:0-4896 GCA_031404155.1 Burkholderiales bacterium | reverse complement strand
CGCCGGGGTAGTGCTCCAGATAGTCCTGGTGCTCACGCTCAGCCTCCCAGAAGGGACCGGCCGGAGCGACTTCGGTCACGACCTTTCCAGGCCACAGCTTTGAGGCATCGACGTCCGCGATGGTGTCCTCGGCGACACGCTTTTGCTCCTCGTTCGTATAGAAAATGGCGGACCGATAGCTGGTCCCCCGGTCATTGCCCTGGCGGTTACGCGTCGTGGGGTCGTGGATCTGAAAGAAGAATTCGAGCAGCCTTCGGAAGCTGATTTTGGCCGGATCGAAGATGATCTCGATCGCTTCCGCGTGGGTGCCGTGATTGGGATATGTCGCGTTCGGAACATCGCCGCCCGAATAGCCGACCCGTGTGGACACGACACCGTCGATCTTGCGGATCAGGTCTTGCATGCCCCAGAAGCAGCCCCCGGCGAGCACGGCACGTTGTTCGTTCATTCAGTGTTCCTCACTTCATTCGCCTTCGAGCAAAACAATCATTCGAGCGCCAGAAGATACGCCGCCATGTCGCGTGCGTCCGCCTCCGAGGCGCCCATGTCGGGCATCAGTGTGCCGGGTATCAGCGCCGCGGGCTCCTCGATCCAGCGCGCCAAGGTGTCCGGCCGGTTCGGAATCTCGCCGGAGATGTAGCTGCGCTGGCCGAACTTGGCCAGCGGCGGGCCGAAGCGGCCGCGTGAACCCGGCACGTCCGGTATGGCGTGGCAGGTGCCGCACTGGTATTGCGCAAGCAGGCGCTGGCCGCGCAGGGCCGCGGCATCGGGAGCGGCGCCACAGCCCCAAAGCAGCAGGCCGGCCAGGCCGGCGCACGAGGTCATCCGCATCGTCTTCGGCTCCCGGCGGTGTCGCGCTGGATATCACGCGAAAGGTCGCGCGAAAGCTCGCCCGGCTGTGGCAATCCGCGTTCCCGTGCGGCTGGCCGCAGCGGGCGTGCGGATTGCCATGCGCAGACCGTGCAGAACTGGAAACCCGTGCTCTGGACCGTCCTCGTGCTGGGCGCGCTCGGCGCGCTGGCAGGCGCCGCAGTGGTCTTCGGCGGCCTGTACAACATCGCCGCGACCGCGCAGCACACCCAGCCGGTGTACTCGGTGCTGGAGACAACGATGCACAAGTCGGTGCAACTGCGTGCGCGCGATATCGTCGTGCCGGCGTCGCTGAATGCGCCCGAGAGCGTGCAACGCGGCGCCGCGTGCTATCGCGACCGTTGTGCGCAGTGCCATGGCGGGCCGGGTGTGCCCGCCGACGCCATCGGCATGGCGATGCAGCCGGTGCCCGGATCACTGATCGGTGCCACGCGGGCCTGGCGCTCGCGCGAGCTGTACTGGATCACGCGCCACGGCATCAAGATGAGCGGCATGCCGGCCTGGCAGTACCACCTGAGCGAGGCCCAGTTGTGGGCGGTGGTGGCCTTCTTGCAGCAACTGCCGGTCCTCACGCCCAGCGCGTATGGCGAGTTGGTGGCGCAGGCGCAGCAATGCCGCAGCGCCGAGCCGCAGACCGCGCAGACCGCGCAGACCGCGGCGACCGGGCCGACCACGCCGACGCCGATCGGGCCGACCGGGCCCCATCCCGCGGTCGACCCGGCCGGGCTCGCCGAGCGCGGCCAGCTCGCGCTGCGCATGTACGGCTGCCACGCCTGCCATGCGATCCCCGGCATCACCGGCCCCGAGCCGCAGGTCGGCCCGCCGCTGGCCGGCTTCGCGGGCGGGCAACTGATAGCCGGGCGCCTGGCCAACACACAAGACAATCTGGTGGCGTGGATTCGCCACCCGCAGCGCATCGATGCCAGGACGGCGATGCCCGATCTCGGGGTCACGCCTGAGCACGCGCTGGAGATGGCGGCCTATCTGGCGACATTGCGTTGAAGGAGTCTGGAGATGTCAACGGACCGTGATCCTTCCGCCCTTCCCGACCCGGCCTCGGCCCCCTCGGCGCGTGCCGGCTCCGACGCCGCATTCGTGCGCCGCGCGCTGTGGGTGCTGGTGCTCGTCGGGCTGGCCTGGGTGACGATCGAGCTCTCGGGGTTGCTGGTGCTGCTGTTCGGCGCCGTACTCGTCGCCGTCGTCTTCGATGCGCTGGCCGAACCGATCGCACGCATCACGCGCCTGCCGCATGGCTGGGCCTTGCTCGTTGCGGTACTCGTCGTGTTCGCCGTGCTCGGCCTCAGCGGCTGGCTGTTCGGCGCCCAGGTGCTGGCGCAGTTCGCGGAGTTGCAGGAATCGCTGCCGCGCGCCTGGCTGGCTTTCGAGAAGTGGCTGGGCGATACCCGGCTCGGCGACCGCGTGCTCGCGGCACTGCGCGGCTGGGCGCCTTCGACGACCGGCCTGATGCGCAATGTCGGCAGCATGGCCGTGGCGACGGTCGGCGCGCTCGGCAGCCTGCTGCTCGTCGTCGTCGCCGGCATCTACCTCGCCGCCCAGCCCCGCATCTACCGCAGCGGCCTGTTGCAACTCGTACCGCCGCGCTCGCGCGAGGCAGCCCGCAGTGCCTTGGCCGCCATCGTGCGCGCGCTGCGCTCATGGCTGGGGGCGCAGCTCGTTGCGATGGTGGCGATCGGCGTGCTCACGACACTCGGCCTCTGGGCGATCGGCTTGCCGTCGATGCTGGCACTCGGGCTGCTTGCGGGATTGGCCGAGTTCGTGCCGATCGTCGGCCCGATCGTCGCGGCGATTCCCGCGCTGCTGATCGCGCTGACCCTGGGCTTCGACACGCTGCTGTGGACGCTCGGCCTTTATCTGCTCATTCAGCAGATCGAGGGCAACGTCCTCATGCCGATCGTGACTCAGCGGGCGGTGGCCTTGCCGCCCGCCCTGGCGCTGTTTTCGGTGGTCGCGCTCGGCAGCCTCTTCGGACCGCTGGGCGTGCTGCTGGGAGCGCCGCTGGCGATCGTGCTGTTCGTGCTCGTGCGCGAGCTTTACGTCAAGCGCCTGCTCGGCGCAGCGGCGCCGACGGTTGCCCGAGGGGACTGAGGCGGTTCAAGCGCCGGCCAGCAGCAGCTTGATGTCCGCGGCCATCGCCTCGGCGCCGCCGCCGTGGCGGACAAACAGGCGCACCTTGCCCTGCGGATCGAACACGAACGAGCCGGCGGTGTGGTCGACGGTGTAGCTGCCTTCGGTCTTGCCCGGCACCTTGGCGAAGAAAACCTTGAACGCCTTCGCAGCCGCGACGGTCTCTTCGGGCGTGCCGCGCAGGGCGACGAAGTCGCGGCCGAAATTGGCGACGTAGGCCGTCAGCACCTCGGGGGTGTCGCGTTCGGGGTCGACGGTGACCAGGACCGCCTGCACTTTGTCGCCGTCGGCCCCGAGTTGTTTCTTGACCTCGGCGATCTCGGCCAGCGTGGTCGGGCAGACGTCGGGACATTGCGCGAAGCCGAAGAAGACCACGACGACCTTGCCCTTGAAGTCGGCCAGGGAGCGCGCCCGGCCCGCGGTGTCGGGCAGTGCAAGCTCGCGCGCGTACGCGGCGCCGGTGATGTCGATCGCCTTGAAGGCGGGCTTGTCGGCGCTGCACGCGGCCAGCACGGCAGCCAGCACGGCGGCCAGGCAGGCGCCGGAGAGAGCACGGAACACGGTGCGGCGGTTCGGTCGATTCATCGGGCAAAGATCCAGGGTGAGAGGTAGTGGTCGAGCAGGAGTGCGGCGAATAGCAGCGACAAATACCAGATCGAAAAGCGGAAGGTCTTGCGCGCCAGCGCCTCGCTGTACACGCGCCACAGCCGCCAGGCCAGGGCGATGAACCAGGCGCCGAGCACGGCGGCGGCGGCCAGGTAGACCGGCCCGCTCATGCCGTGCAGGTAGGGCAGCAGAGTGCCGGCGAAAAGTACCAGGGTGTAGAGCAGGATCTGCAGCCGCGTGTACGCGTTGCCATGCGTCACCGGCAGCATCGGCAGGCCGGCGCGTGCGTAGTCTTCGCTGCGGTACAGGGCCAGGGCCCAGAAGTGCGGCGGCGTCCACAGGAAGATGATCAAGACCAGCAGCCAGGCCTCGGCGCCGACCTCGCCGCGCATCGCGGCCCAGCCGAGCAGGGGCGGCATCGCGCCGGACGCGCCGCCGATGACGATGTTCTGCGGCGTCGCGGGCTTGAGCAGCACGGTGTAGACGACGGCGTAGCCGACGAAGGTGGCGAAGGTCAGCGCCATCGTCAAGGGGTTAACGAGCCAGTACAGCAGGGCGCTGCCGATGACGCACAAGGTCGCGGAAAAAGCCAGCGTCTGGGTGTTGGTCAATGCGCCGGTGGCCGTCGCTCGCCAGGCGGTGCGTGCCATCTTGGCATCGATGCGCTGCTCGACCAGGCAATTGAACGCCGCGGCGGCCGCGGCCACCAGCCAGATGCCCGCGGCGGCCGGCAGCAGCACGCGCCAGTCGGGCCAGCCCGGCTCCGCGAGCAGCATGCCGATGACGGCGCAGAAAACGATCAACTGCACCACGCGGGGTTTGGTCAGCGCGTAGAACTGGCGCGCTCGTGTGGCCGGCAAAGACGCGCGGCGGGTCAGGCCGTCGCTCGTGGAAGTGCTGCGGGTGCTGGACATCGGCGTCTCGGCGATTCTCGGCTCGGCTAGGCGCGAAGCGGCTGACGCGTGACGAGCGCCGGCTGCGGCGCGTCCTGCCGGCGCGGCCTTGCGCGCGTGAGCAGCGACGCCAGCAGCACCGCCAGCGCCGCCGCGCCGCCCGTATGCGCGAGGGCGGCGACGATCGGCCAGCCGAGCACGACGTTGGACAAGCCGCTGGCGAGCTGCCACAGCGCCAGCACGGCCAGTCCGGTGGCATGGCGGCGCAGCGACAACGCAGCATCGACGACGCCCTCGGCAGCGGCGGCGCGCGCGGCGCCAGTCAGGCGCCAGGCGAGCCAGGCCATCGCGGCGAGCACGACGAGGGCCACCGCGCGGTGCG
>JANNGZ010000229.1:0-6164 GCA_031404155.1 Burkholderiales bacterium | reverse complement strand
TGCTCTCGCGCCTGACCGAGACCACACGCGACAGCGGCGACGAAACCACGCTGACCCCGCCGCATGAACGTGCGCTCGCCCGCGCCCTCGGCTGGCCGCAGCGGGCCGACGGGCTGCTGCCCTGGGCCGCTCATGCGGCGGCGCAGGACAGCATTGAGGTGGGCGAACTCGCCTGGGGCCTGCTCACCCCGATGCATTGGCGTGTCGGCAGCAACGGCGTCAGCGCAGCGGACCCGGCGTCACTCGCGCTGGACGAGGCCGGCTCGCGCGCCCTCTTCGAGCGCTTGGCGCCGCTGTTCAGAGGCGAAGGTTTCGAGATGCACTACGGCGCGCCGCTGCGCTGGTACGCGTCGCACGAGCTGCTGCGGACGCTGCCGGCGGCGTCGCCGGACCGCGTGACCGGCCGCGGTGTGAACGCGTGGTTGCCCGCGCCGCGCCGCGCAGCGCTGCTGCACCGATTGCAAAACGAGGTTCAGATGCTGCTGCACGACGACCCCGTCAACGAAGAGCGTGAAGCCCGCGGGCTGCTGCCGGTGAACTCGTTCTGGTTGAGCGGCTGCGGCGCGGCGCTGCACTCGGCCACCGCCGACGTGGCCGTGGACGACAGCCTGCGCAGCGCCGCACTCGCGGGCGACGGCGCCGCATGGCAACTGGCCTGGGCCGCGCTCGATGCCGGGCCGATTGCACGGATGCTGGAGCAGGCGCAGCGCGGCGAGCCGGTGCGCATCGACCTTTGTGGCGAGCGCGCGGTGGTGAGCTTCGAGGCGAAGCCGCGCAGCCTGTGGCAGCGGCTGCGCGGCCAACCCGTGCCGGCGCAAGCCGTGCTGGAGACGCTGTGACCGAGCCGACCAGCGAACAGCACTGCAAGCAAAGCCGCGAACCCATCCGCGAGCCCACGCTGGAGTTGCGCGACGTGCCACCGCGCGTGGTCTTCACGCTCGAACAGGCCGGTGTGCACCCGCTGCTCGCGCGCCTGTTCGCCGCACGCGGGGTGCGCAGCGCGGCCGACCTCGACGACAGCCTCGCGCACCTGCTGCCGCCCGACACCCTGCTCGGCGCCGCCGCCGCCGCCACACTGCTCGCCGACGCGTTGCAGCAGCGCCGGCGCATCTGCGTCGTGGCCGACTACGACTGCGACGGCGCGACCGCGTGTGCGGTGGCGCTGCGAGGCCTGGCGATGCTCGGTGCCGCGCCGGACACGCTGCGCTACGTGGTGCCCGACCGCGCGGTGCATGGCTACGGGCTCACACCGCCGATCGTCGACCTGGCCGCTCAGCGCCAAGCGCAGTTGCTGGTCACCGTGGACAACGGCATTGCCAGCCTGGCCGGCGTGGCGCATGCCCGTGCACTCGGCATCGACGTTCTCGTCACCGACCACCACCTGCCCGCGCTCGAAGGCGACTTGGTGGTACTGCCCGACGCCAACGTGATCGTGAATCCGAACCAGCCGGGCTGCGCCTTCGAGAGCAAGGCGATCGCCGGTGTCGGGGTGATGTTCTATGTGCTGCTCGCCACCCGCGCCGAGCTGCGCACGCGCGGCGTGTTCAGCGCCGCGTCGCAGCCGCGCCTGGATGCGCTGCTCGACCTGGTGGCCCTGGGCACCGTGGCCGACGTGGTGAAGCTCGACGCCAACAACCGCCGCCTTGTGGCGCAGGGCTTGAAGCGCATCCGCTCGGGCCGCATGCAGCCGGGCCTGGCGGCGTTGTTCAGCGTGGCCGCGCGGCACAGCGCACGCGCCGCGGCCTTTGACTTCGGCTTTGCGCTCGGGCCGCGCATCAACGCCGCGGGGCGCCTGGCGGACATGACCCTCGGCATCGAATGCCTGCTCACCGACGACGTCGGCCGCGCCGCGGAACTCAGCGCCCAGCTCGACACGATCAACCGAGAGCGGCGCGAGGTCGAGGCCGGCATGCGCGAGCAGGCCGAGGCCATGCTGGAGGCTTTGCTGCCGCAGGGTGGCTCGGTGCCGGGCGCGTTGCCAGGCGCGTTGCCCGGCGCGGTTTCCAGCGCGGTTTCCAGTGCCTTACCCGGCGCCATCGCGCTCTTCGACCCCGCGTTCCACGAAGGTGTGGTCGGCATCGTCGCCGGGCGGGTGAAAGACCGGCTGCACCGCCCGACCTTTGTCTTCGCGCGCGGGCAGGACGGTGCATTGAAGGGCTCGGGGCGCTCCATCCCCGGCTTTCACCTGCGCGACGCGCTCGACCTGGTGAGCAAGCGCCACCCCGGTGTGCTCAAGCGCTTCGGCGGCCATGCGATGGCCGCGGGCTGCACCATCGACGAAGCGCAATTCGCCACCTTCGACGCCGCGCTCGCGCAGGTGGCCAGCGAGTGGCTCGACGCCGCCACCCTGCAACGCCGGCTGCGCACCGACGGCCCGCTGCCGGTGGAGTATTTCAACGCCCGGACGGTGGCCTTGCTCGACACCCAGGTCTGGGGCCAGGCCTTCGAGGCACCACTGTTCTGCGACACCTTCGACGTGCTCGCGCAGCGCATCGTCGGCGAAAAACATTTGAAGCTGCGCCTGCGCCCGGCCGGCGACAAACGCGCCGAGCCGCGCGACGCCATCTGGTTCGGCCGCATCGAGCCGCTGCCCGAGCAGGTGCGCCTGGCCTACCGCCTCAACCTCGACGAATACCAGGGGCGGCAGCGGGTGCAGATGATGGTGGATGCGCTGGGGTAGCCACCGCTGCGGCGAAGCGCGCAAGATAGCGATATGCCCACGCGAGGTTTGACCACGATGCCGCTCCCCCCTCCACCCGATCCGCAAACATCATCGTGAAGCCGGTGTCCAACTTTGCACGCGCGCTAGCCCGCGCGGCACTGGTCGCCGCCACCGCGCTGCCGGCGTTTGCCAGCGAACTCAAGCCGGTCACCATCGCGCGCGGCCTGGTCAACCCCTGGGCGATTGCATTCCTGCCCGATGGCGACAAGCAGCTCGGTCGCATGCTGGTCACCGAGCGGCCGGGCAGCATGCGCATCGTCGAGCGTGACGGCCGGGTGGGCCCGCCGCTGCAGGGCGTGCCGGCAGTGGATGCGCGCGGCCAGGGCGGTTTGATGGACGTGGTGCTCGACCCGAAGTTCGCCGACAACAGGCTTGTGTACTGGAGCTACAGCGAGGGCGACGAGAGCGGCGGGGACCAGCGCAACAGCACCGCGGTGGCCCGCGGCAAGCTCGTCGGCGACCGTGGCCGCGAGCGCCTGGCCGAGGTGCAGGTGATCTTCCGCCAGCAACCCAGGGTGGCCAGCGCCCAGCACTTCGGCTCGCGCCTGGTGTTTGCGCGCGACGGCCAGCTGTTCGTGACGCTCGGCGATCGCTTCAGCCGCAAGGACGACGCGCAGACGCTCGATACGCACCACGGCAAGGTGGTGCGCATCGAGCCCGACGGCAAAGTGCCTGGCGACAACCCGTTCGTGGGTCAGAGCGGCGCGCGCCCCGAGATCTGGAGCTACGGCCACCGCAACGTGCAAGGCGCGGCGCTGCACCCGCAAACCGGCGAACTCTGGGCCACCGAGCATGGGCCGCAGGGCGGCGACGAACTGAACGCGGTGCAACGCGGGCGCAACCACGGCTGGCCGCTGATCACCTACGGCCGCAACTACGGGATCGGTACCCGCATCGGCGAAGGCACCACGCGGGCCGATGTGGTGGCGCCGCTGGCGCATTGGGTGCCGACCTCGATCGCGCCGAGCGGCATGGCCTTCCTGACCAGCGACCGCTACCCGGGCTGGAAGGGCCACCTGTTCATCGGGGCGCTGCGCGCACAAGCCCTGGTGCGGCTGGAGTTCAACGGCACGAAGCTGATGCGCGAAGAGCGCCTGCTGATGAACCTGAACCAGCGCATCCGCGACGTGCGCCAGGGCCCTGACGGCTGGCTCTATGTGCTGACCGACAGCGCCGACGGCCGCATCATCCGGCTCGAAAGGTGAGCAGCATTTCGCTGATGCATCGGCCCTGCCCACGGCTGCGGCTTTGCATCGTTTCTACAATCGGCGTGTGAGCCTCCTGACCAACGCCGACCTGCACTGCCATTCCACCGTCTCCGACGGCACGCTGCCCCCCGAGGCCCTTGCGGCCCGCGCCAAGGCCAACGGTGTCGAACTCTGGGCGCTGACCGACCATGACGAGGTGGGCGGCCAGCAAAGGGCGCTCCGCGCGGCGCAGGCTCAAGGCTTGGCCTACCTCACCGGCTGCGAAATTTCGGTCACCTTTGCGGGCGAGACGGTGCATATCGTCGGCCTCGGTTTCGACCATGAAGATGTGGCCCTGCTCGCCGGCCTCGCCAAGACCCGCGGCGGGCGCGAACTGCGTGCACGCGAGATGAGCGACGGCCTGGCCCAGGTGGGCATCAAGGGCGCCTACGACGGCGCGCTGCGCTATGTGGGCAACCCGGAGCTGATCTCGCGCACCCACTTCGCGCGCTATCTGGTCGAAACCCGTGTCTGCCACGACACCAGCGAGGTGTTCCGCCGCTACCTCACCACCGGCAAGCCCGGCTTCGTGCCGCACCGCTGGGCCAGCCTGGGCGAGGCGGTGCGCTGGATCACCCAGGCCGGCGGCATCGCGGTGATCGCACACCCGGGGCGCTACAAGTTCACCCCGACCGAGGAGTACGCGCTCTTCACCAAGTTCGTGGCCCACGGCGGGCGCGGCGTCGAGGTGGTCACCGGCAGCCATGTGCCGGCCGACTACGTGAAGTACGCCGACATGGCCGTGGAGTTCGGCCTGCTCGCCTCGCGCGGCAGCGATTTTCATTCGCCCGATGAGAGCCACACTGACCTGGGCACGCTGCCGAACCTGGCGGGCCAGCTCTCGCCAGTGTGGGACGCGCTGGCCGACCGGGTGCACCAGCCGCCGTCGCGACAGCCCGAACCAGTCTCGCGACGAGCCCGGTGACGGGGGGCGCTGGCCGCGCCGCGCCGCGCCCCGCGCTCGGCATCCTGCTCATCGTGGTGGCGGCTTCGTGTTTTGCCACCATGGACACCACGCTGCGCTACATGGGCGCCTTCATGGGCGTGGTGGTGCTGCTCTTCGCGCGCTACGCGGTGCACACCGCGGTGATGACCGTCTGGCTGCTGGTGCAAGGCGACAAGACCTTCCGCACTGCCAACCCGCGCTTCCAGGTGCTGCGCGGGCTGCTGCTGCTGACTTCGTCGGCGCTGGCATTCACCGCGCTGAAGCACATGCCGGTGGCCGAGTTCACCGCCATCGTCATGCTCACCCCGCTGCTGGTCACGCTGGTCAGCGCCTGGCTGCTGCACGAGCGGGTGAACGCGCTGCGCTGGGCGCTGGTGTTCGGCGGCTTCGCCGGCGCGTTGATCGTCATCCGCCCCGGCAGCGGCCTCTTCGGCTGGGCGGTGTTGCTGCCCTTGATCGCAGCGGTGTGCAACGCCGCGTTCCAGGTGCTCACCGGCAAGCTCGGCCCGCACGAGAGCCCGCACACCACCAACTTCTACACCGGCCTCACCGGGGTGACCGTGATGGCACCGATCCTGTGGTGGAGCGCGGACGACATCGTGCCCACGCTCGCCGCCGCACCGCCGCTGCAGCTGGCGCTGATCGCGGCGATCGGCGTGCTCGGCACCGCGGGGCACCTGCTGCTGATCATGGCCCTGGGCGTGGCGCGCACCGCCACGCTGATGCCCTTCCTCTACACCCAGATTGCGGTGGCCGCGCTGATGGGCTGGATCGTCTTCCAGGCCGCGCCCGATTTCTGGGGCTGGGTGGGCATGGCGGTGATCGCCGTGTGCGGCGCCGCGTCGGCCTGGCTCAATGTGCGCGAGGCCGCACGCACCCGCGAGGTGTCGGCGGTGGAGGCGGACACGCTCGCCGACTGACATGAATCCCCCCGAAGCGGCTTCGCCGCTCCCCCCAGGGGGCGCCGCCAGCGGCCTGGCAAAGCCAGTTCCGCGGCGGCCGCTTGGCAACACTGCCCAATTCATGGGTCGCGGGTCGCGCGGGATGCGGTGGAGCAACTGAAGTGAACCAGCCCTGTTGCGCCTCTTTGAATCAGCTCAAGGCGCGCCCTCAGTCGCCGCAGGGCCGCTCCCAAGACGACTGAGCGCCCCTCGGGGGCCGCGAGCGGAGCGAGCTGGGGGCGGTCAAATTCACTCCCCGCCATTGGCCCGCAGCTCATACATCCCCCGCACCCACCAGTTGAACTTGC
>JANNGZ010000228.1:0-25850 GCA_031404155.1 Burkholderiales bacterium | reverse complement strand
CGGCTTTACCGCTGGTTCCGCGCGGCAAGGGCATTGGCGACATGGTGCTGGAGGATCGCGGTTGATCCTGTTTTGCGACACGTCGGCGCTGGTCAAGCTGTATGTGCGCGAGGAGGGTACCGACACCGTGACCGCGCAGGCCACCGCCAGCGACATCGTTGCGGTGTGCCGCATCGCCTGGGTCGAGCTCATGTCGGCAATGGCCCGGCGCGCGCGCGAGCAGCCTGAAGATGCCGCGGCAATCGACGAAGCGCGGCGCAGGTTCACGGCCGATTGGCCGCACTACCTTGCGCTGGAGCTGACCCAGGAACTCGTCGAACTGGCGGGCGACTACACCGACACGTTTGCGCTGCGTGCCTATGACGGTGTGCAGCTCGCTGCCGCGCAACTGGTACACCGCGAGGTGCCGGGCGAGGTGAAATTTGCTTGCTTCGATGCGAGGCTGGCGAAGGCGGCGCGGGTGTTGGGCATCGAGGCGGCTTGATGTCTACGACCACGATGGGCGACTTGCGTCGCCCATCCAGTCAGCGGCTTGCGCCGAGCATTGCTTTGGCTGCGGCCGCCCCTATGGGGCCTTAACTTCGCGATGCGAAGTTAGCCTGCGCCGAAGAACGGACACCGCGCTTGCGCGCGGCGGGCTTACAGCCCGGCCGCCGCCCGCAGCGCCGCCACCTTGTCCGTGCGCTCCCACGTGAACTCCGGCTCTTCCCTGCCGAAGTGCCCATACGCCGCGGTCTTCTCGTAGATCGGGCGCAGCAAGTCCAGCATCTGGATGATCCCCTTGGGCCGCAGGTCGAAATGCTCGGCCACCAAGGCGGAAAGCTTCTCGTCGCTCATCACCCCGGTGCCCTCGGTGTAGACCGTGATGTTCATCGGCCGCGCCACGCCAATGGCATACGCCACCTGGATCTGGCACTGCCGCGCCAGGCCCGCGGCCACGATGTTCTTGGCCACATAGCGCGCGGCATACGCCGCCGAGCGGTCGACCTTGCTCGGGTCCTTGCCCGAGAACGCACCGCCGCCATGCGGGCAGGCACCACCATAGGTGTCGACGATGATCTTGCGCCCGGTGAGGCCGCAGTCCCCTTGCGGCCCGCCGATCACAAAACGCCCGGTCGGGTTGATCAGGTACTTGGTGTCCTTCAGCCAATCCTTGGGCAGCACCGGCTTGATGATCTCCTCGATCACCGCCTCCACGAAGCTGGCCTTCATCTTCGTCTTCGACTCGCTCTGCTCGGGGTCGTGCTGGGTGCTCAGCACCACCGTGTCGATGCTGTGCGGCTTGCCGTTGAGGTAGCGCATCGTCACCTGGCTCTTCGCGTCCGGGCGCAGGAAGGGCAGCCGCCCGTCCTTGCGCAGTTGCGCCTGGCGCTCCACCAGCCGGTGCGCGTAGTAGATCGGCGCGGGCATCAGCTCGGGGGTCTCGTCGCAGGCATAACCGAACATCAGGCCCTGGTCGCCGGCGCCGGTGTTGAGGTGGTCGTCACTGGCTTGATCGACCCCCTGGGCGATGTCGTTGCTCTGCTTGTCGTAGCAGACCATCACCGCGCAGCCCTTGTAGTCGATGCCGTACTCGGTGTTGTCGTAGCCGATGCGCTTGATGGTGTCGCGCGCGACCTGGATGTAGTCCACATGCGCGTTGGTGGTGATCTCGCCGGCGAGCACCACCAGGCCGGTGTTGCAAAGCGTCTCGGCGGCCACACGGCTGCGCGGGTCTTGCTTGAAGATCGCGTCCAGGATCGCGTCGGAGACCTGGTCGGCCACCTTGTCGGGGTGGCCTTCTGAGACCGATTCGCTGGTGAAGAGAAAGTCGTTCGCCACTTTGTAAACTCCGGTGAGGTTGCAGGTTGCTGTGTGCGCGTTGCGTTAGCGGCCTGGAACGGGGAGCTGCGGCGAACGCTTTAGCAGTATTTTTTGAGCTTCCGCCCGGCAGAAGCCCGCTGCGCGGTTTCATCTGCATCGCCCCGCAAGTTGTTCAGTAACTCGGCGATGCCCGAATTATAGGTGGATGCGTTTGCTGCTTCGTTGGCTGTTCCGTGCCTTGTTTCGTGCGCTGTTTCGTGGCCTGTCGGTGCTGCCCCTGCGCCTGCTGCATGCCATCGGCGCGGCGCTCGGCGGGCTCGGCTACCGCCTCTCGGCAAAGTACCGGGCCCGTTTCGATGCCCATGCCCAAGGGGCTGCGATCAGCACCGAGGTGCAGCGCGAAGCCATCGCACAAGCCGGCCGCATGGTGGCCGAGCTGCCGCGCCTGTGGCTGCGCCCGCCCGGGCAGGCGATGAATCCGCCGCCCGAATGGCATGGCGCGCAGTGGGTCGAGAAGGCGCTCGACGCCGGCCGCGGCATCGTGGCGATGACGCCGCACCTGGGCGCATTCGAGGTCATCGCGCAGGCTTATGCCGAACGCTTCGGCACGCGCCAGCCGATGACCGCGCTGTACCGCCCGGCGCGCCAGGACTGGCTGCGCGAGCTGGAGGAAACCGCGCGCAGGCGCCCCGGGCTGGTCACTGCACCGGCCACCCTGGCCGGTGTGCGCCAGATGATCCGTGCGCTGCGCCAGGGCCAGACGGTGGGCCTGCTGCCCGACCAGGTGCCGCCGGAGGGCATGGGCGTGTGGGCGCCGTTTTTCGGCCAGCCGGCCTACACGATGACGCTGGCCTCGCGCCTGGCTTTGGCCACCGGCGCCACCCTGCTGCCGATGTTGTGCGAACGCTTGCCCGGCGCGGAGGGTTATCGCATCCGTGTCTTCGAGATGCCCGAGCCGCTGCCCGATGCCGCCGCTTTCGAGGGGGACGATCTGGCCTATCAGACAGAATGCGCGGCCGTGATCAACCGCGCGATGGAGTTCCTGATCCGCCAATGCCCCGGGCAATATCTCTGGGGCTACGAGCGCTACAAGGCGCCGCGGAAGTGACGGCTGCTGGCTCGCTTCGCCCGCGCCAGCCTCTGGATGTTGGCGGCCCGGCGCTGGCCGGCATCATCCCGGTCGGCCCGCTGCGCTCCGGCCGATGACCGCGCGCCTCACCCTCGCCGTGCTCTGGCTGCTGCACTGGCTGCCGCTGGGCACTCAGGCCGGTGTCGGCCGCGGCCTGGGCGCCTTGCTGCACCGGCTGGGCAGCGCGCGCCGGCGCATCGCCACGCGCAACCTCGAGCTGTGCATGCCCGAGCTGTCGGAGCGCGAGCGCGCACAGCTCGTGCGCGAACACTTCGCCTGGCTCGGGCGCAGTTTTGTCGAGCGCGGGCTGCTCTGGTACGCCGCGCCCGAGCGCATCAGGCGCCTGCTGCACATCGAGGGCGACCTCGGGCTGGCCGAGCGCACCCACGCGCCGGTGATGTGGCTGGTGCCGCATTTCCTGGCGCTGGATGTGGCGGCCACCGCGGTGCAGCTGTGCCAGTCGCGCCGCGGCGCCACGATCTATCAGACCCAAAGCAACCGCGTGTTCGACGCCGCGATCCGGCGCGGCCGCCTGCGTTTTGGCGGCTCGGAGCTGTTCGCGCGGCGTGACGGCGCCAAGCCGCTGATCCGCGCGATCCGCGACCGCGGCCTGTGTTTCTTCAACCTGCCCGACATGGACTTCGGCGCCAAGGACGCGGCGTTCGTGCCCTTCTTCGGCGTGGCCGCGGCGACGCTGTTGGCGCCGGGGCGCATGGCCCGCCTGCTCGACATGACGGTGCAGCCGGTGGTGGCCGAGATGCTGCCCGGCGGCCAAGGCTACAAGGTGCGCTTCCTCGACCCCTGGCCGAATTTTCCGAGTGACGACCCGGTGGCCGACGCGACCCGCATGAACCGCTGGATCGAGGGTGAGGTGCGGCGCAACCCGGCGCAATACCTGTGGGTGCACAAGCGCTTCAAGACGCGGCCGCCCGGCGAGGCGAGCGTGTACCGCTAGCGCGGGCGAGAACGACGGCCGCGACGCAGACCGAAAAGGAATGCTGCGAAGGCGCGCTGCGAACCAGCGCTGCGAACCAGCGCTGCGAACCGGCGCTGCGAACGAACCTCACGGGCGCAATGGCCCGCGGGGGCACGACGATAATCGCGTCACCATGAAATTGCGCTTCACCAAGATGCAGGGCGCGGGCAACGACTTCGTTGTGCTCGACGGCACCGCGTCGCCGATCGAGTTGAGCTCCGAACAGGCGCGGCGCCTGGCCGACCGGCGTTTCGGCGTCGGCGCCGACCAGATCCTGATCGTCGAGCGCAGCGCCACGCCGGGGGTGGATTTTCGCTACCGCATCCACAACGCCAGCGGCGACGAGGTCGAGCACTGCGGCAACGGCGCGCGCTGCTTCGTGCGCTATGTGCATGGGCGCGGGCTGACGGACAAGAAGACGATCAAGGTCGAGACGGTGAACAACCTGCTCGAGCTTCGTTTGCAGGAAGACGGGCGTGTCACGGTGGACATGAACCGGCCCGTCTTCGACCACGCGCTGATCCCGTTCGACGCCGCGGGCCTGGCGCCGCGTGAGTTGAACGGCTTTGCGCTTTGGCCGCTGGACCTGGCCGGCGCGCGCATCGAGGTGGCGGTGCTCTCGATGGGCAACCCGCACGCGGTGCAGCGTGTTGCCGATGTCGACGCGGCGCCGGTGCTCCAGCAAGGCCCGCTGATCGAAGCCCACCCGCGTTTTGCGAGGAAGGTCAACGCGGGCTTCATGCAGTTGCTGTCGCGCTCGGCCGTCAAGCTGCGCGTGTTCGAACGTGGTGCCGGTGAAACGCTGGCTTGCGGCACCGGCGCCTGCGCGGCGGTGGTGGCGGGTGTTCGCCTCGGCTGGCTCGACGCCGCGGCGGCCGGCGGTGTTGAGGTGCACACCCGCGGCGGCCTGCTGCGCATCGAATGGGCCGGCGTCATGGATCTCAATGCACCGGTGCTGATGACCGGCCCGGCCGAAACCGTGTTTGAAGGGGAGATCGAACTGTGAGCAGCAACCTGGGCGGCATCACCGAGGCGGACATCGCCGACTACCTGGCCAACACGCCCGGCTTCTTCCAGCGCCATGCCGAGCTGCTCGGGAGCATCCAGCTCACCAGCCCGCATGGCCAGCGCGCGGTGTCCTTGCAGGAGCGGCAGATGGAAATGCTGCGCGACAAGATCAAGGGCCTGGAAATGCGCATCATCGAAATGCTGCGCCACGGCCAGGACAACGTGGCGCTGTCCGACCGGCTGCACCGCTGGACCCGCGCGCTGCTCGCCACCGCGCGGCCGGCCGACGTGGCCGCGGTGCTGCTCGCGCAGCTGCAACATGAATTCATGATTCCGCAGGCCGCGCTGCGGGTCTGGGGCGTGGCCGATGCGTTCGCCACGCTGTCGATCGTGAACGGCGGCCGCAGTGAGGACAGCGGCGGTGGCAAGGACGCTGGCCAGGGCGCCGCCAGTGAAGACGCGAAGAGCCTCGCCAACAGCCTCGCGACGCCTTACTGCGGCGTCAACACCGGCTTCGAAGCGGTGCGCTGGCTCGACGACCCGGCCACCGTGATGTCGCTGGCGCTGGTGCCGCTGCGCCGCGGCAGCGAGGCCTTCGGCCTGCTGGTGCTGGCTTCACCCGACCCCACGCGCTACAGCGCCGACATGGGCACCGAGTTCTTGATGCGCCTGGGCGAGGTGGCCAGCGCGAGTTTGTCGCGCTTGCTGCCCAACCCCGCCCAGAACTCCGCGCCCGGCACGGCGACGGTGGGCTAGCGCGGGCAAGGCCGGCATGGGCAACCCGGCTGCACCGCTCGAGGCTACCGGCTCGTCGGCCGGGCCTGACGCCGCTGCTGGCGCCGGTGCATCGGCCGACTCGCCCGGCGATTTGCCCGCGGCGTTGCCCACTGCATCGCCCGCTGCATTGCCGGCCGAAGCGCAGGCCTACCTGCAACACCTCGCGGTCGAGCGCCGGCTGGCCCGGCGCACGCTGGTGATCTACGGCGAGGCGCTCCAGCGCCTGCTCTTGCTCTCGGCCCACGCCGGCGTGCCGCTGCGCGAAGTGCACCCGCACCATGTGCGGCGCTGGGCGGCGCAACTGCATTCGCAGGGCCTGGCGCCGCGCAGCATCGCGCTGGTGCTGTCGGCATGGCGCGGCCTGTACCGGTTTCTCGGCCGCGACGGCCTCGTGGCTGCCAACCCGGTGGACGGGGTGCGCGCGCCGCGTGCCGGCAAGCCGCTGCCCAAGGCGCTGGCGGTGGACCAGGCGGTGGCGCTGGCGGAGCACCGCAGCGAACTCGGCGACGCCGCGCTGAACGCACGCGACCGCTGCGTCGTCGAGCTGCTCTACAGTTGCGGGCTGCGTGTGGGCGAGCTGGTGGCGCTGGACCTGGCCGCGTCGGCCGCGTCGCCGGCCTTCGTCGACCGCGACGATGCGCTGGTGCACGTGCTGGGCAAGGGCAGCAAACGGCGCAGCGTGCCGGTGGGGCGGGCCGCGCTTCAGGCGCTCGAGGTCTGGCTCGTGCAGCGCGAGACCCTGGCGGCTGCGGGTGAGCTGGCGCTGTTCGTCAGCCGCCGCGGCAGCCGCCTCACCGCCGGCCAGGTGCGCACCCGCCTGAAGGCGCTGGCGCTGGCCGCAGGGGTGCCGACCCATGTGCACCCGCACATGCTGCGCCACAGCTTTGCCTCGCACCTGCTGCAATCCAGCGGCGACCTGCGTGCGGTGCAGGAACTGCTCGGCCACGCCAACATCGGCACCACGCAGGTTTACACGCGGCTGGACTACCAGCACCTGGCCAAGGTGTACGACGCGGCCCACCCGCGTGCGAAGAAGCGCGAGTAAGCGCGGATAAGCGCTTGAACCGCGGCGCCCGCAACCGAGCGGCGATCGCGCGCGGGCAGGCGCGGCTCGTGGCGAGCGTCGGCTACTTCTCGACCTTGCGGTGCGCCGAGATCATGATGTCGCTGCCCTTCTCGGCCTTGTTCACGTGCACCTGCACGAAGCCCTTGTCCTTTTCGTCCGCCAGCATCAGCGTGTAGTTGCCGCCACCACCGCTCATCTCGGTGAACTGCTTGCCCTCGGATTGCGCCTTGAGCTTCTGGCGGAAGAACTCGGCCACCTTCTCGGCCGCGTCGTCGCTGTGCATCGCGGTGGTGATGGCGTTGCCGTCGGGCGTGCTGATCTTGGTCGACTGGCCCTCGCCGGGTTTGGTGCCGGGGTAGAAGGGCACGCCGAGTTCAGCCTCGGTCACCTGCGCCGAGCCCATCTCCATCTGCGAGGTTTTGCCCGACGCGTCGGTGGTCTGGATCTTCATGCCGCCGCCGCCCAGGTCGACCTTGGCCTTGCCGCCGTCTTTGGCCATGCCGGCCTCGATCGCCTTCTCGGCCGCCTTTTCCGCAGCAGACTCCTGCACCTTGCCGCAGCCGCTGAACAGCGCCAGGCTGGCCGCGAGCGCGGCCGCCAAGCTTGTGCGAAGGGAAGCATCCATGATCCAACGCTCCTCGGTGGGTGGGTGGGTGCCGAGTGTGGCCTTGCAGCGGCCACGATTCGACCCCTAAACCATACCCTTGCAGGGGCGAAAATGTGCCGATGAAAACGGTGCGTTTGCGTGACGGCAAGGAGCGCTCGCTGCAGCGGCGCCACCCCTGGGTGTTCCAGGGCAGTGTCGAGCGGGGCGGCGGCGACGCCGGCGAGACGGTGCGCGTGGAGGCCCACGACGGCCGCTTCCTGGCCTGGGCCGCGTTCAGCCCGCAGTCCGCGATCCGCCTGCGCGCCTGGAGCTATGACGAGGCCGAGCGCGTCGACCGCGCCTTCTTCGAGCGCCGGCTGCACGCCGCGTTGGCGCTGCGAGCGCGCCTGCCGATCCAAAGCGACGGCCTGCGCCTGGTGCACGGCGAGGCCGACGGCCTGCCCGGCTTGGTGGTCGACCGTTATGGCGACTGCTTGAGCGCGCAGTTCCTGTCCGCCGGGGTCGAGCGCTGGAAGTCGACCCTCGTCGAGGTGCTGCTCCAGGCCACCGGCGTGACCCGCCTGTACGAACGCTCGGACGCGAGCGTGCGCGGCCTGGAAGGGCTCCCCGTGGTGAGCGGCTGGTTGCGGGGCCCCGGCGTCGTGCCGGGCAGTGCCACCAGCGACGCCGGCGACACCCGGATCACGATCCGCGAACACGACTGGCGCTTGGCGCTCGACGTGGCGCAAGGCCACAAGACCGGCTTCTACCTCGACCAGCGCGACAACCGCGCGCGCTTCGCGGCCTGGGTGCGCCACTTCGGCTGCCAGCGGGTGCTCAACTGCTTCAGCTACACCGGGGGCTTCACCGTGGCTGCCTTGATCGGCGGCGCGCAGCAGGTGGTGAGCATCGACTCGTCGGCACCGGCGCTGGAGCAGGCGCGCGCCAACGTGGCCTTGAACGGCTTCGACGCCTCACGCGCGGAGTTTGTCGACGCCGATGTGAACCAGCAACTGCGCCTGCGCCTGGAGGCCGGTGAAAGCTTCGACGCGATCGTGCTCGACCCGCCGAAATTTGCACCCACCGCGGCGCATGCCGAACGCGCCGCGCGCGCCTACAAGGACATCAACCGCCTGGCGCTGAAACTGCTCGCGCCCGGTGGCCTGCTGCTCACCTTTTCCTGCTCGGGCGGGGTGAGTGCCGACCTGTTCCACAAGATCGTGGCCGGCGCCGGCATCGACGCCGGTGTCGACGGCGCCTTGCTCGCGCGGCTCGAAGCCGCATGCGACCACCCGACCACGCTGCTCTTCCCCGAGGGGGAGTACCTCAAGGGCCTGGCGATCCTGCGCACCTGAGCCTCGAGGCCACAACGCGTCCCGGGTGCGAGCTGTGGATCCCGCGCGAGCCTGCCAGCACGAGCCCATGGGCCCGCAATTCAGCCCACGGTCAAGCTCGCGATCCGCGGCTCGAACTTCGCCCGCTTCACGCTGAAAAAGGCCTTGACGTTGCGCACATTGGCGTCCTGCGTGAACAGGCGCTGCGCCAGCGCGTGGTAGCCGGCCATGTCGGCGCCGTGCACGATCAACACGAAGTCGGGCCCGGGCGAGACGCGATAACACTGTTGCACCCCGGGCTCGGCCACCGCGCGGGCTTCGAAGGCGTCGAGGTGTTCGGCGCCCTGGCGGTCCAGGGTGATCTCGACCACCGCGCTCAGGCCGGCTGCGGTGGCCGCGACGGAGACGATCGCGATCTGGCGCTCGATCACCCCCGTGTCCACCAGCCGGCGCACCCGGCGCATCGCAGTGGCCGGCGACACCGCGGCGGCGGCGGCCAAGTCCTGGTTCGAGCGTGAGGCGTCGGCCTGGAGCAGATCGAGCAGGCGGATGTCGATCGCGTCGAGGCTGGTCATGCTGCAAGATTATTCCGGATGTTCAATCGTTTTGGAATCAGAGTTCTCGACGCATGGTTTACGGCATGATTTCTCCAGCGTCGCGTGAAATCTGCAATCCGATTGCTCGTGGTGTTCTCTAACATCCGCTGCATCGCCAACTCCATCAGGTGAACTTCCATGTGCGGCATCGTCGGCGCGGTCAGTACGCGCAACATCGTTCCGATCCTCGTCGAGGGTTTGAAGCGGCTCGAATACCGCGGCTACGACTCCTGCGGCGTGGCGGTGCATCAGGGCGGCATGCTCAGGCGCGCACGCAGCACCTCGCGGGTGGCCGAGTTGCAGGCGCAGGTGACCAGCGAAGGCATCAGCGCCACCACCGGCATCGCCCATACCCGCTGGGCGACACACGGCGTGCCGGCGGTGCACAACGCACACCCGCATTTTTCGGCCGGGCCCGGCGCGAACGCGGCCGCGGGTTCGGACGCGGCCGCTGCCGACGCGGCGGGACGCAGCGGCGAAGCGGGCGCTTCGGCCCAGAGCAGTCAAGCGGGCGCTACGGCCCGCGTCGCCCTGGTTCACAACGGCATCATCGAAAACCACGACGAGCTGCGCGCCGAGCTTCAGGCCAAGGGGTATGTGTTCACCAGCCAGACCGACACCGAGGTCATCGCCCACCTGGTGAACCACCTCTACCACGGCGACCTGTTCGAGGCGGTGCAGCAGGCGGTGGTGCGCCTGCGCGGCGCCTATGCCATCGCGGCGTTCTGCCGCGACGAGCCGCAGCGCGTGGTCGGTGCGCGCGAAGGCTCGCCGCTGGTGGTGGGTGTGGGCGAGGGCGACACCTTTCTCGCCTCCGACGCGATGGCGCTGGCCGGTGTCACCGACCAGATCGTCTACCTCGAAGAAGGCGACGTGGTCGACATCCAGCTCGGCAAACACTGGATCGTCGGCCGCGACGAAACCGGCGCGCTGCGCCCGGTGCAGCGCGAGGTGCGAACGGTGCACGCGCACAGCGGCGCGGCCGAACTCGGGCCCTACCGCCACTACATGCAAAAGGAAATCTTCGAGCAGCCGAAGGCGATCGCCGACACGCTGGACGCGGTGCAGGCGATCAGCCCCGAGCTCTTCGGCGACGGTGCGTATTCGGCCTTCAAGGGCATCGACCAGGTGTTGATCCTCGCCTGCGGCACCAGCTACTACTCGGGCTCGGTGGCCAAGTACTGGCTGGAGTCGATCGCCGGCATCCCGACCAACGTGGAGATCGCCAGCGAATACCGCTACCGCGACAGCGTGCCCAACCCGCGCACCCTGGTGGTCACGATCAGCCAGAGCGGCGAAACCGCCGACACCCTGGCCGCGCTGAAACACGCCCGTTCGCTCGGCATGCCGACCACGCTGACGATCTGCAACGTCGCCACCAGCGCGATGGTGCGCGAGTGCCAGTTCGCTTTCATCACCCGCGCCGGCGTGGAAGTGGGCGTGGCCTCGACCAAAGCCTTCACCACGCAGCTGGTCGGCCTCTTCCTGCTCACGCTCGCCCTGGCCCAGTTGCGCGGCCGGCTGAGCGAGGCGCAGGAGGCCGGGCACCTCAAGGCCCTGCGCCACCTGCCCGCCGCGGTGCAGGCCGCGCTCGCTCTGGAGCCGCAAATCATCGCCTGGTCGCAGGACTTCACCGCCAAGGAACACGCGCTCTTCCTCGGCCGCGGCCTGCACTATCCGGTGGCGCTGGAAGGCGCGTTGAAGTTGAAGGAGATCAGCTACATCCATGCCGAGGCCTACCCCGCGGGTGAACTCAAACACGGGCCGCTGGCGCTGGTCACCGCGGCGATGCCGGTGGTGACCATCGCACCGAACGACCAGCTGCTTCAAAAGCTCAAGAGCAACATGCAGGAAGTGCGTGCCCGCGGCGGCGAGCTGTATGTCTTCGCCGACGCCGACACCCGCATCGAAAGCGGCCCCGGGGTGCATGTGATCCGCATGCCCGAGCACTACGGCGCCTTGAGCCCGATCCTGCATGTGGTGCCGCTGCAACTGCTCGCGTACCACACCGCCTGCGCCCGCGGAACGGATGTGGACAAGCCAAGAAACCTCGCGAAGTCGGTCACTGTCGAGTGAGCGACTTCAGGCGCGAAGCGCCGGCGCCAAAGGCGCGCGATGTTGCTTGGCTTGGGGCGGAACTCATCTGCCGAAGGCAGGTGGGTGCAGACCACAAACCCAGAAACCTGGCGAAGAGCGTGACGGTCGAATGACCGGCATCCGCTTCGCGGCGCCCAGCGCCTCGCGCTGAAAGCGCGAAACCCTGGCGGACCAGCACTCGCTGGAGCTACTGGTTTCGCTAACCTGGGCGTGACCGCCGCATCTCCAACAGCTTTGCCCGTTCCTCCGGTGCGCGCCTTTCGACCGCGCGCTGGTAGGCGCGCGAACTCATGCTCGCAGCGTGGCGTTCGAGGAACGCAGCAGCCTCGTCGGGATAGACATGCCCCACTTCGCGCAGCACCCAGCCCAGCGCGAGCTCCACGACCTTGCGATGGTCCGCCGCGCAGTTCGCCAGCAGCGGCAGCATCTGTTCCGGCGGCAGGAACACGGCATGTTTGCCGCTGTAGTGGATCAGGCTCGTGAGCGACAGGCGCCGCAGCCATTCGTTCTGCGAGACATTCCAGGCCTGGAGTTGCGGATAGACCTCGCCGAAGCGCGCCTGGAGCACCCGCGCGTAAATGCCGCTGAGCATGTCGCTGTGGCACCAGTTGTCGACACGCTCGCTCCAACCGCGCAGCACCGGCCAGTAGCCCGGCGGGACTTGCTTGCGAACGATCGGCGCATAGTGCTCGAGGGCGGCGAAGAGAACGTCGCCATAGGGTGAGGTCCGCCACAGCGCGTCCCAGATTTCGAGCACCTGCGCCTCGGGGAGCGGCGAGAACGAGAAGCCTTGTTTGACGCGGGCCCTGAGCGCCGGGAAGCGAATGCCGAGGTACTGGAGGCCGGACCCGCGGTCGCGCCGAATCGCCTCGCCCAGTGCGGGGTTTCCTATCGCTGTCAGCGCGGCCGCGACCTCGTCATGGCATTCGGCGTGTCGATTCGTGTCGGTGCGCATGTTCATGGCCTCGCCTGTCACGGGCAGTGGCACCCAGCGCTTGTTACCGCGACGCATTGCCGCTTGTGATGCCGCCCGGCGGTCCCACATGGTAAGTTCACGACCGGGCCGACCGTGTGCGACGCACCCGGCGCTTGTTCAACCCGCGAGGCGCCGTCACCGGTGACTGCGCCACCGCCCTCGCCACCAAGAGAGACCCCGTGAAACACATCCTTCTCAGCCTGCTCGTGGCCGTATCGAGCCTGACCTTTGTGGCGGTTGACGCGCAGGCCAAGCGCCTCGGTGGTGGCAGCACCTCGGGCATGAAACGCCAGACGCCGCCGCCGCAGCCGGCGCAAGCCGTGCCGGCCAAACCCGCGCCAGCGGCCACACCCGGCCCGGCCAACGCGGCCGCACCCGCGGCCGCGCCGCCCAAGCGCTCGTGGATGGGCCCGCTCGCCGGCCTCGCGGCCGGTTTGGGCATCGCGGCGCTGATGAGCCACCTGGGCATGGGCGCCGAATTCGGCAACATCCTCACGATGATCCTGCTTGCCGTGGCAGCGGTGTTTCTGGTTCGTTTCCTGCTGCGGCGCTTCGGCCCCAACGCGGCCGGCCGCCAGACGGCGCAGGCGCCGCAGGGCATGCAGTTCGCGGGTGCGGGCGCGGGTGCCGGTGGTGGCACCTCCGCATTCCCCGGCAACGCCTTGCCGCCGCAGCAGAGTGCTTCGGGCTTCGGCTCGGGTGGCGCGGTCGCCGACAGGGCCGAGCCGGGATTTGGTGCGGCATCGGTAGCGCCGGTGGCTGCGTCAACCACAGCTGCCGCCGCGGCGAGCACCCTGCCCGAGGGCTTCGACGCGCCGGCCTTCGAGCGCATCGCCAAGTTGATCTTCATCCGCATGCAGGCGGCCAATGACAGCGGCAACCTGGACGACCTGCGCCAGTTCGCCACCCCGGAGATGTTCGCCAACTTCAGGCTCGAGTTGCAGGACCGCAAGGGCGCGGTGCAGCAGACCGACGTGGTGCAGCTCGACGCCCAGGTGCTCGAGTTTGCGCAGGAAGCCGACAGCCAGGTCGTCAGCGTGCGTTTCCACGGCTTGGTGCGCGAAGAGAAAGACAGCGCCGCGTCGCCGTTCGACGAGATCTGGCATCTGGTGAAGCCCACCGACGGCAGCCGCGAATGGGCGATCGCCGGCATTGCGCAAAGCAGCACCGACGCTTGAACGCCGGCGTTTGAAGCCTGGCGTTTGAACACCGGCCGGGTGCCGCGCGGAGATCTCTGCGGCGGCACCGGCTGCGCCTGCCGCCGAGCCTGACGCCACTCGGCCCGAGAATCGGCGCATGCCTTCCGCCGGTTCCAACGCCGCCTCCAGCGCCGGCACGTCCGACCCGGGCCGCTTCCGCCCGCGCCTGACCCTGCAAACCCTGAGCCGCGGCGACGGCCTGCTGGGCCTGCGTGCGCTGGCCGGCTTCGGCCCGCGCGCGGCGCAGGTCACCGTGGCGCAGGTGGCCTGGACCTACAGCACAGACACCGGCCTGCACTGGGACACGCCCGCGCCAAACCGGCTGTTGAACACACGCCCCAAACCGACGCAGCTCTTGCGTGGCGCCTGGAACGAACGGGTGCTGCTCGAGCGTGACCTGGTGGCCGAGGGCAATGCGCGTGATGCGCTCTGGGCCAGCGGCCTGCGCCCGCTGCCGCCGCAGGCCTTGCAGTGGCGCAGCCGCGAGGCCGGCGAGGGGCATGAGGACCTGTGGTCGCTGCCCGAAGAGCCGCAGTTCGGCGACTTCTGGGCCGAGCAGGTGCCGCGCCTGCAAGCCCAGGGCTGGAGCATCGTGGTGCGGCCGGGCTTCGTGCACCAGAGCGTGCCGGTGGAGCGCTGGCGCCTGGTCATCGACCCCGACACCGGGGTTGAAGACGCCGGCCGCGAATTGGGTGAACCGGTGGGCCCGCGTGTGCAGCCGCTCGGCGCGCTGCTCGCGCCACGCCGTGAAGGATCGTGGCTGCTCAGCCTGGGTGTCGACGTCGACGGCGAAACCCTCGACCTGGCACCGCTGCTCGCGGACTTGCTCAAGCGCGACACCCGCTGGCTCGACGCACGCGAGGTTGCTGCCATCGACGACGACGCGACCATCCTGCTGCGCGCGCCCGGCGGCCGCCGCATCGAGGCCCCGGCCGCGCCGCTCAAGGCTGTGATCGGCGCGATGCTGGACCTGCTCACCGACCCCAAGCGCCAGGAGGGCCCGCTGCGTTTGTCCACCTGGGAAGCGCAGCGGATCGAGGCCCTGCGCCTGGGCCTGGCCGACAGCCATGCCGCGCGCGCCGCCAGGGTTGCGGCCGCGGGTGAGCAGAGCGCCTGGCAGTTGCAGGGCGAGTCCGGCCTGGCCACCTTGGCCCAGCGCCTGCGCCTGGCCGGCAGCCCAAATCCGATCGCGGCGCAGACGCTGGCCGGCCTGGGCCTGAAGCTCGAGCTGCGCGCTTATCAACTGCACGGCGTGGCCTGGTTGCAGTACCTGCGCGAACACCAGCTCGCCGGCATCCTGGCCGACGACATGGGCTTGGGCAAAACCGCTCAGGTGCTCGCGCATTTGCTGATCGAAAAAGAATCGGGCCGCGCCGACCGGCCGAGCCTGGTGGTGTTGCCCACCTCGCTCATCGCCAACTGGCAGGCCGAGGCCGCGCGGGTGGCGCCGGGCCTGAAGGTGCTCACCTTGCAGGGCACGGCACGCGCACGCGACTTTGCCCGCGCGCCCGAGCACGACGTGGTCTTCACCACCTACCCGCTGCTCTGGCGCGACATCGCCGAGTTGCAGGTGCAGCCCTGGCACCTGCTGGTCCTGGACGAAGCGCAGATGGTGAAAAACGCCGCCAGCCGCGCCGCTGCGGCGCTGCGCAAGTTGAAGTCCCGGCACCGCCTGTGCGTCACCGGCACGCCGCTGGAAAACCACCTCGGCGAGTTGTGGGCGCACTTCGATTTTTTGATGCCCGGCTTCCTCGGCGACGCACGCAGCTTTGCCCGCACTTGGCGCAAACCGATCGAGACGAATGGCGAGACGCTGCGCGCGCAACTGCTCGCACAAAGGGTGCGGCCCTTCATCCTGCGCCGGCGCAAGAGCGACGTCGCCAGCGAGCTGCCGCCCAAGACCGAAGTGATCCGCCGCGTGCAACTGCAAGGCCAGCAGCGAGCGCTTTATGAAAGTGTGCGTGTGGCCGCCGACGAGCAGGTGCGGCGTGTGCTCAAGCGGCAGAGTTTTGCCGGCGCGCAGATTGCGATCCTGGATGCGCTGCTCAAGCTGCGCCAGGTCTGCTGCGACCCGCTCCTGGTGAAGGGCACGAAGACGGCGCCGACGGTCGAGCGCGCCAAGATGGAGTTGCTGCGCGACATGCTGCCCGAGCTGGTCGACGAAGGCCGCCGCGTGCTGGTGTTCTCGCAGTTCACCGAGATGCTGGCGCTGGTGCAGGCCGAGCTGACCGCGCTCGAACTGCCCTTCCTGATGCTCACCGGCGACACCCCGGTGCCCGCGCGCGGCGCGGTGGTCGCGGCGTTCCAGGCCAAGGCCGCACCGATCCTGCTGCTCAGCCTGAAGGCCGGCGGCGTCGGCCTGAACCTCACCGCCGCCGACACCGTGATCCACCTCGACCCCTGGTGGAACCCCGCCGTCCAACAGCAGGCCACCGACCGCGCCCACCGCATCGGCCAGGACCAGCCGGTATTCGTCTACAAGCTGGTGGTGGAAGGCAGCATCGAAGAACGCATGCTCGCCTTGCAGGCGCGCAAGTCGGCACTTGCCGACGGCGTGCTCGGCGTGGACGCTGCGGCGGCACCGAAGTTCAATGCCGAAGACCTGGCCGGGCTGCTCGCGCCGCTGGTGTGAGCGGTGCGGTGAGCGGCACAAAGAGCGGCACAGCGTGTGGTTCAGAAAAGACTTCGAGGACGCACCAGATGAACATGCGCAAACAGGGCAGCGGCGGGCTCGTCTACTCCACCGACTCAGGCCGCATGTGCCCGGGCTGCCGCAAGCCGGTCGCCGACTGTGTTTGCCACGGCAAAGCGGCGAGCCCGGCGAAGAGCGGCGAGGGCATCGTGCGGGTCAGCCGCGAAACCAAGGGCCGCGGCGGCAAGTCCGTCACCGTGATTCGCGGTTTGCCCCTCGACGCCGACGCGCTCGCCGCGCTCGGCAAGCGCTTGCGCACTGCTTGCGGTGCTGGCGGCACCTTGAAGGACGGCGTGCTCGAAGTGCAGGGCGACCATATCGAGCGCGTGATCGCGTGGCTTCAGCAAGAGGGCTGGGTGGTGAAGCGCTGCGGCGGGTAGCGTGAACTGAATTTGAAGGCGCCTCACGCCTTGACCGTGAAGGCCTGGCATGGGGCCGGCAGGCGCAGCGCCACGCGGTGCGAGGAGAATCGACGGCTCGCCAGCCGCACCGATGTCGACCAAGAACCCCCGCGTCCTCTCCGTCATCCCCCCGATGACGCAGCTCAATACGCCGTACCCGTCGACCGCGTACCTCACCGGCTTCCTGCGCTCGCGCGGGGTTCACGCGGTGCAGGAAGACTTCGCACTCGCGCTGATCCTGAAGCTGCTCTCGCCTGACGGGCTCTTGGCGGTGCGCGACGCGAGCTTGGCCGTGCCACCCCAACAACGCAGCGCGCTGGTCGATGCCTTCATCGAGCGCTTCGACCGTTACCTGGTTACCATCGCGCCGACCATCGCCTTTCTGCAAGGCCGCGACGCCACGCTCGGCCATCGCATCTGCAGCCGCAGCTTCCTGCCCGAAGGCGCGCGCTTCGCGTCGCTCGATGTCTATGTCGACCCCCACGGCGGCGACCCGATGGCCTGGGCCTTTGGTGCGCTGGGTGTGCAGGACCGCGCTCGCCATCTCGCAACGCTGTACCTGAACGACATTGCCGACGTGCTGCGCGACGCGGTCGATTCGCGCTTCGAATTCGGGCGCTATGCCGAGAGCCTGGCGCAGAGCCAGCCCACCTTCGACCCGCTGGCCGATGCGCTCGCGGCACCGCTCAATCTCGTCGACCGCACGCTGCGCGAGCTGACGCTGGACGCGCTCGCGCGCCACGCGCCCACGCTGGTGCTGGTGTCGGTGCCGTTCCCCGGCGCGGTGTACGCGGCGTTGCGCATCGCGCAGGCGATCAAGGCGCACGACCCGTCGATCGCCACCGCGCTCGGCGGCGGTTTTGTCAACACCGAGCTGCGCGAGCTGAGCGACCCGCGTGTCTTCGAGCATTTCGATTTCGTCACCCTCGATGCCGGCGAGCGCCCGTTGCTCGCGCTGCTCGAACACCTGCAAGGCCTGCGCTCGCTCAGCCGCCTGGTGCGCACGTTTGTGCGCACGCCGGCTCGGGGGCCTGCACTCGCGCCCACACACGCAACCGCAGCCGCAGCCACGACCAGCATCGCGCCGCAGCCCGCCGGCACCACGCAGGTCCGCTACATCAACTTCGTAGAACCCGACATTGCGTTTGCCGAGGTCGGCACGCCCACCTGGGACGGCCTGCCGCTGGACCGATACCTCTCGCTGCTGGACATGCTCAACCCGATGCACCGGCTCTGGTCCGACGGGCGCTGGAACAAGCTCACCGTGGCGCAAGGTTGTTATTGGAAGAAGTGCAGCTTCTGCGACGTGAGCCTGGACTACATCTCGCGCTACGAGGGCACCACCGCGGCCTTGCTGGTCGACCGCATCGAGGCGATCGTGGCCGAGACCGGCCAGACCGGTTTTCACTTTGTCGACGAAGCCGCGCCGCCGAAAGCATTGAAGTCGCTCGCCGCCGAGTTGCAAAGGCGCAAGCTCGCCGTCTCGTGGTGGGGCAACATCCGCTTCGAAAAAACCTTCAGCCCCGAGCTCTGCCAGCAGCTCGCCGACAGCGGCTGCATCGCCATCTCCGGCGGGCTCGAAGTGGCGTCCGACCGCCTGCTCGAGCTGATGAAAAAAGGCGTCTCGGTGGACCAGGTGGCGCGCGTGACACGCGGCTTCTCCGACGCCGGCATCCTGGTGCATGCGTACCTGATGTACGGATTCCCGACGCAGACGGTGCAGGACACGGTGGACGCGCTCGAATACGTGCGCCAGCTCTTTCGCGCCGGCTGCATCCAGAGCGGCTTTTTCCACCGCTTCACCTGCACCGTGCATTCGCCGGTGGGCAAGAACCCGCAGGACTATGGCGTCACGCTGCAAGCGCTGCCGCCGGTGTCCTTCGCCAAGAACGACATCGCCTTCCACGACCCCACCGGCGTCGACCACGACACGCTCGGCGTGGCGCTGAAGAAGGCGCTGTACAACTACATGCACGGCATCGGGCTGGAGGAGGATGTGCGCAGCTGGTTCGAGGGGCCGGTGCCGCGTACTCGGGTCGCTCGGCATCGGATTGAGAGGGCGCTGGCGGGCTGAGTCTGTGTGCGCTTCGATCGCTATTTGGGGCCGGGCCACAGGGCATCCACACTCCCAAGTCGCACGAGCCTCGAACGAACAACAGCTACCGCGGCCTGAGCGAAGCCCGCTGTGGCGGTGTGTGCAGCGAAGTAAAGGAGGAGGGGCGGGCGTCAGCCCGTCCCGGGGGACATGAGCGGAACACACCGCCGCAGTCGGCTTCGCGATCGCGCTTCTGTCGTGAGTAACGCACTGCTGGTCAAGACAAAACAGACAGCCGCCACACCTTCCACTCCCTGGCCCCGTTGAACTACTCTCGCGTCCAAGCCCCCCAGCAGGAGACCCACCATGAAGACCCGCGCAGCCGTCGCCTGGAAGGCCGGCGCTCCGCTCAGCATCGAGACCGTGGACCTCGAAGGCCCGAAGGCCGGTGAGGTGCTGGTCGAGGTGAAGGCCACCGGCATCTGCCACACCGACCACTACACGCTCTCGGGCGCCGACCCGGAAGGTTTGTTCCCGGCAATCCTCGGCCACGAGGGCGCGGGTGTGGTGCTCGAAGTCGGCGCCGGCGTGACGAGCTTGTGCAGGGACGACCATGTCATCCCGCTCTACACACCCGAGTGCCGGCAGTGCAAGTTCTGCCTCTCGCGCAAAACCAATCTTTGCCAACAGATCCGCGGCACCCAGGGCCGCGGCGTGATGCCCGACGGCAGCTCACGCTTCTCGATCGGCGGCAAACCGATCCTGCACTACATGGGCACATCGACCTTTGCCAACCACATCGTGGTGCCCGAGATCGCGCTGGCCAAGATCCGCCCCGACGCGCTGTTCGACAAGGTTTGTTATATCGGCTGCGGAGTCACCACCGGCGTCGGCGCGGTGTTGTTCACCGCCAAGGTCGAAGCCGGTGCCAACGTGGTGGTGTTCGGGCTCGGCGGCATTGGCCTCAACGTGATCCAGGGCGCGAAGATGGTGGGCGCCGACAAGATCATCGGCGTCGACTTGAACCCGGCTCGTGAGGCGATGGCGCGCCGCTTCGGCATGACGCACTTCATCAACCCGAAGCACGCGGACAACGTGGTGGATGCGATCGTTCAGCTCACCGACGGCGGCGCAGACTTCAGCTTCGAATGCATCGGCAACACCACCACGATGCGCCAGGCGCTGGAGTGCTGCCACAAGGGCTGGGGCCAGAGTGTGATCATCGGCGTGGCCGCGGCCGGCCAGGAGATTGCCACGCGCCCGTTCCAGCTCGTCACCGGCCGCGTCTGGAAGGGCTCGGCCTTCGGCGGCGCACGCGGCCGCAGCGACGTGCCGAAGATCGTCGATTGGTACATGGACGGCAAGATCCAGATCGACCCGTTGATCACCCACAGGCTCAAGCTCGAAGAGATCAACCACGGCTTCGAGCTGATGGAGCGCGGCGAGTCGATCCGCTCCGTGGTGGTGTACTGATTAGAGAGGCTGAGAGGCTATCGGATACACCCGCGACTCAGGCGCCGAGCAGCCCCTTCAGGTAGCCGATGTCGGCCACCATGAACAGGCCCAGGCCGCAGGTGAAGCTAGCGCGCTCATCGCCACATGCAGCCGCGTCAGATGCCGCGCCGACACCCGCAGCGGCACCGCGATCGCCACCGACAGCACCGCCATGCCGAGGATCGAACCGACGCCGAACAGCGCCACATGGCCCAGGCCGAGCGCAACCGACGGCGCGGACTGCAAGCTCAGCACCACCAGCGCCGCCGAGCCGGCCAGGCCGTGCATCACGCCGATGGTCAGGGCGCGCAGCGGCAAGCGTTCAGGGTGACTGTGCCGGTGCGGCGACTGCGCGTGGGTACCCTCGCCATGCCTTCGCCCGATTCGGCCGAGACCTGAAGCACGCACTTCGATCTGCGGATTCACCCGGCGCGCGTAGGCGATGCAGCGCTCGACGTCGAAGCGCAGGTGCGGCAGCAGGTCGATCTTGTTGAGCAGCATCAGGCGGCTGGCGCGGAACATGTGCGGGTACTTGATCGGCTTGTCCTCGCCCTCGGTCACCGACAGGATCACCACCTTGGCACGCTCCCCCAGGTGGAACAGCGCGGGGCAAACCAGGTTGCCCACGTTTTCGATCATCAATATCGAGCCGCTCGGCGGGCTCAGTTGTTGCAGCCCGCGCGCGAGCATGTTGGCCTCGAGGTGGCAGCCGGTGCCGGTGTTGATCTGGATCACCCGCGCGCCGGTGGCGCGGATGCGCTCGGCGTCGTTCACCGTCGCCTGGTCGCCTTCGATCACGCTGATGTTGTGGCGCCCTGCACAAGGCGCCGCCGGGCACTTCGATGATCCCGAGCGCGGCGCCTTCGAGCAGCGTGCCCTTGGCGCAGACATCGAAAAAAAAGCGCACCGCCTCGGGCATCACCGCGGAGAGCTTGCCGATCTGCAAGGTGACGCGCCGGCCCTGCGCGCCGCGGGCCTGCTCGGTGCAGATCGCCACCACGCTGCGGGTGATGCCGAGTTCATGCATGGCGACAGCCGGCCGCGCGGCGCCACTTCAGTTGCGCACCGCACCCCGCCCCGCACGAGAACGGCCGCTCCAGCAAACACCGCGGATCCGGCTCCGCCGGTCCGCCGGTGTTGCCCCTCGGGGGGAGGCGGCCGAAGGCCGCTTCGGGGGGGTCAGCAGATCCTGGGCAACTGCTCGCCGACCAGCATGTCGACGATGCGTTCGCCACCGAAGCCGGTGCGCAGGATCACCATGCCGCAGGGTTCCTCGGCCACCTCGCCGATCACCGCGGCGTTGCGGCCTGCCGGGTGCGCGCGCATCGCGGCCAGCACCCGCGGCGCGGCCTCGGGCGGCACCACCGCTACCAGCTTGCCTTCGTTGGCCAGGTACAGCGGGTCCAGGCCCAGAATCTCGCAGGCGCCCTTGACTTCCTCGCGCAACGGCAGCGCGGTCTCGTCGATGCGGATCACTACCTTCGAGCTGATCGCAAACTCGTTGAGCACCGTGGCCACGCCGCCGCGGGTGGCGTCGCGCAGGCAGTGGATGCCGGGGCAGGCGGCGAGCATCGCGGCCACCAGGCCGTTCAGCGGTTGGCAGTCGCTTTGCACGTCGGATTGCAGCGCGAGTTGCTGGCGCGCGATCAAGATCGCGGTGCCATGGTCGCCGAGCGTGCCGTTGACGATCACCACATCGCCCGGCTGCGCATGCGCGGCCGAGATCGACACCCCTTGCGGCACCACGCCGATGCCGGCGGTGTTGATGAAAATCTTGTCGGCCGCACCACGCTCGACCACCTTGGTGTCGCCGGTGACGATGGAAACGCCGGCCTCGGCAGCCACCCGTTTCATGCTCGCGACCACGCGGCGCAGCGTTTCTACGGCCAAGCCCTCTTCGAGCACCATGCCGCAGGACAGGTACAGCGGCACCGCGCCGCTCACCGCCAGGTCGTTCACCGTGCCGGCCACCGCCAGCGTGCCGATGTCGCCGCCGGGGAAAAACAGCGGCGAGACCACGTAGCTGTCGGTGGTGAAGGCGAGCCGGTCGCCGAGCGCCGCCAGGCCCGCCATCGGTACCATTGCTTGGTCTTCCAGCGGCGCGAGCAGCGGGTTGTCGAAGGCGCCGAGGAACACGTCCTCGATCAGGTTGCGCATCGCCTTGCCGCCGCTGCCGTGGGCCAGCGTGATGTGTTGATCGCGCAGCGTGGCGCGGCGGCGGGGTTCGAGTGCGACCACATTGGCCCAGTCGTTCATGCCGCCACCTTGCGTTTCAAGCCCGAGGTATCGATGCGCCCGTACTGGTAATACGCCGCGCAGGCGCCTTCGCTGGACACCATCAACGAGCCGAGCGGGGTTTCGGGGGTGCAGGCGCTGCCGAACACCTTGCACTGGTGCGGCTTGATCACGCCCTTGAGCACCTCGCCGCATTGGCAGGACTTGGGGTCGGCGATCTTCAGGTTCGGCATCGAAAAGCGGCGCTCGGCGTCGAACTCGGCAAACGCTTCGCGCACCCGCACACCCGAGTGGTCGATCGAACCGAGGCCGCGCCACTCGAAAAATTCGCGCAGCTCGAACACTTGCTGGATCGCGTCCAGCGCCGGGCTGTTGCCGGCCTCCGGCACGATGCGGCCGTACTGGTTCTCGACCTCGGCGCGGCCGCCGGCGATCTGCTTGAGCACCATCCACACCGACTGCAACACGTCCAGCGGCTCGAAGCCGGAAATCGTGATCGGCTTGCCGTAGTGCGATGCGATGAAATCGAAGGAGCGTGTGCCGATCACCATGCTCACATGGCCCGGGCCGAGAAAACCGTCGAGGTGCATGTCGGGCGAATCGAGGATCGCCTTGATCGTCGGGATGATCGTGATGTGGTTGCAGAAGAGCGAGAAGTTGCGGGTGCCGTCGGCTTGGGCTTGCAGCACCGTCATCGCGGTGCTCGGCATCGTGGTCTCGAAGCCGAGGCCGAAGAAGATCACCTCGCGCCCGGGGTTCTCGCGCGCCAGCTTCAGGGCGTCGAGCGGCGAATAGACCATGCGCACATCGGCGCCTTCGGCCTTGGCTTGCAGCAGGCTCTTCTTCGAGCCGGGCACGCGCATCGCGTCGCCGAAGGTGGTGAAGATGACTTCGGGGCGTTCGGCCAGCGCGATGCAATCGTCCACCCGGCCCATCGGCAACACACACACCGGGCAGCCGGGGCCGTGCACGAACTCCACGCTGTCGGGCAGCAACTGCTGGATGCCGTAGCGGAAGATCGAATGCGTGTGGCCGCCGCAGACTTCCATGATCTGCAAGGGCCGCCGCTTCGCGCGCTCGATGCCGGCAAGCAGCGTGTGGATCTCGCGCGAGAGCGTTTTGGCCTTTGCCGGGTCGCGGAACTCGTCGACGTATTTCATGCGGGCTTCTCCAGCCCGCCGCGCCGGTCGGCGAGCAGCGTGTGCACCAGGTCCCAGAGAATGTGATAGCAGGCCACATGCGTTTCCTGGATGCGGTGCACGCTGTCGCTCTGCACCACCAGGCAATGGTCGAGTGCCGCGCTGCCGGCCATCGCGCCGCCGTCGTGGCCGGAGAGGCCGAAGGTGGCGACGCCGAGCTTCTTGGCGGTGGCGAAGGCGGCGAGCAGGTTGGCCGAGTTGCCGCTGGTCGAGACGCCGATCAGGCCGTCGCCGCGGCGCGCCAGCGCGATCAGCGGGCGCACGAAGATATGGTCGATGCCGACGTCGTTGCCGACCGCGGTGAGCATCGCGGTGTCGGCCACCAGGTTGACCGCGGCGAGTGCGGGGCGGCCGGCGGTGATCGGGTGTTCGAACTCGACCGCGATATGCGAAGCGTCGCAACTCGAGCCGCCGTTGCCCATGGTGAACAGGCGCCCGTCGCGCTGGTACACCGCCGCGACCGCATGCGCCATGGCGACGATCTTGTCGGCGTTGTGTTCGAAGAAGCTGCGCTTGACCAGCACGCTGTCTTCGGCCTTCAGCCGCACCGCGTCGAGCAAGGCGGCGCCGAGCTTGCCCGCGTCCTGCTTGTTGCCGTGCAGGAAGGGGTAGAGCGATTGCAGCGCGTCGTGGGTCAATGGAGCCCCTCGTCCGTCGGGTACGTCGGCCGGTCCCCCGAGGGGACGCGGGCCGGCTTGGGAGCGGCCCGGCGCTCGGCCCGCGGGAGTTGTAAACGAAGCTTCATCACCGCAACCGCCTCAGGCCGACGCCCGCATCGCGTCGATTTCGAGCTGCACTTCGCCGAGTTCGGTCAGCAGCGCCAGCGTGCGTGCGGCCTCTTCGGCGTCGATGCGGCTCATCGCAAAACCCACATGCACCAGCACCCAGTCGCCGAGGCAAGCCTCGGGCGGGTGGGCTTCGTCGACGATGCAGGCGATGTTGACCATGCGGCGCACGCCGCTGACCTCGACCATCGCGAGCTTGCGCGCGGGGTCGTGCACTTCGACGATCAGGCCGGGGATGCCGAGGCACATGGTGCGGTCTCCTTGTTGCTTATCAATTGTGCGGCGGCGACCACCGCCTGGCCGAGGGACAGGCCGCCGTCGTTGGCGGGAAGCTGGCGGTGGGTCAACACCAGCAGCTTCAGCGGCGCCAGGCGCATCAGCACCTGTTCGAGCAGCACCCGGTTCTGGAACACGCCGCCGCTGAGCACCACCGCGCTGAAGGGTTCGCCCTCGTCGTCGCGCCGGCGCGCAAGCTTGTCGACCATGCGCACGATCGCGATCGCCAGGCCCTTGTGGAAACGCGCCGCGATCACCGGCACCGGCGTGTGCAGGATCAGGTCGCCGAGCAGCGCCTCCCACATCGCCAGCGGCTCGATGTAGGGCAGGCCGGTGGCGGGCCGTCCGCCGGGCCGCCCCAAGGACGACCGTTCCCCTTGGGGGGCGAACGCCGCTTGCGGCGTTCTTGGGGCACCGGAAAGCCTTGGAATCGCGAAGGGGTATGCGAGTTCGTCGTCTTCGTCGTCGAGCGTCGCGCGGTCGACCAGCGCTTCGAACTCGATCGCGGCCTGGCCTTCGTACAAGGTCCGCTCGCGGCAGACACCGGCGGCCGCCGCGGCGGCGTCGAAGAGGCGGCCGCAGGAGCTGGCCGGCGGGCTGTTGAGGCGCGCGGCGATCATGCGGTCGAGCAACTCGCGTGGCTTGGCGGCGAGGAACTGGTGCAGTTCCAACTCGGCATAGTTCATCGCAAAACGCGGCCAGCCCACCTCGGCCACCAAGTGCGCATAGGTGTTGCGCCAGGGCTCGTGCATCGCCTGTTCGCCGCCGGGCAGGGCCACCGGCTTGAACGTGCCGATGCGCGTGGCGGCGGTGTAGTCGGCGCAGAGGAATTCACCGCCCCAAAGTTCGCCGCCTTCACCGTAGCCCAGCCCGTCGAGCGCCACGCCGAGTACCGGCGGCGCATCCAGCGGCACGCCGTTTTCGGCCATGCACGACGCGATATGGGCATGGTGGTGCTGCACGCCGATCACCGGCAGTGCGTGGCTCGCCGCCAGTTCCTGGCCGAGCTTTCCCGACAGGTATTCGGGGTGCCCGTCCACCACGATCGCCCGCGGCTCGTGCTCGAAGAGCTGCCGGTAGGCGGCGATCGAGGCGCGTGTGTCGGCGAAGGTGGCCGCGTTTTCCAGGTCGCCCATGTGGTGCGAAACGATGGCCTCGCCGGCACCGTCGAAGGAACGCAGCAGGC
>JANNGZ010000227.1:0-14490 GCA_031404155.1 Burkholderiales bacterium | reverse complement strand
CCTCGCTCGACGAACTGGTGTTGGTGAAAACCGGCGCGGCGCTGGTCGGCATGCTCAACCCGTTCGACAAGGACAACCTGAACCGCCTGGCCGGCGCCGGCCAGACCAGCTTCGCGCTCGAAGCGGCGCCGCGCACGACGCGCGCGCAGAGCATGGACGTGCTGTCGAGCCAGGCCAACATCGCCGGCTACAAGGCGGTAATGATCGCCGCCGACAAATACCAACGCCTGTTCCCGATGCTGATGACCGCGGCGGGCACGATCAAGGCGGCGCGCGTTGTCATCCTCGGCGTCGGCGTCGCGGGCCTTCAGGCCATCGCCACCGCCAAGCGCCTCGGCGCGGTGATCGAAGCCAGCGACGTGCGCCCGAGCGTGAAGGAGCAGGTCGAGTCGCTCGGCGCCAAGTTCATCGACGTGGCGTATGAAACCGCCGAAGAGAAGGAAGCCGCCGAAGGCGTGGGCGGCTATGCGCGGCCGATGCCGCAGAGCTGGCTCGACCGCCAGAAGCTCGAAGTGGCCAAACGTGTCGCCGCGGCCGACATCGTGATCTCCACCGCGCTGATCCCCGGCCGCGCCGCGCCGGTGCTGATCACCGAGGAGATGGTCAAGAGCATGAAACCCGGCTCGGTGATCGTGGACATGGCCGCGCCGGCCGGCGGCAACTGCCCGCTCACCGAAGCCGGCCGCACCGTGGTCAAACATGGCGTGACGCTGATCGGCGAGACCAACATCCCGGCGCGGGTGGCGGCGGATTCGTCGAGCCTGTACGCGCGCAACGTGCTCGACTTCCTGAAACTGGTGCTCACGAAAGAGGGCGGCTTCAATGTGCCGCTGGACGACGACATCGTCGTGGCTTGTTTGATGACGCAGGGCGGGGAAGTCAAACGCCAGTAGGCGCCACCCGCAAATACCACCACCAAGAGGAACGGACCCCCATGGACATCGTCTCCCCCACCGTCACCAACCTGATCATCTTTGTGCTCGCGATCTACGTGGGTTACCACGTGGTCTGGACCGTGACGCCCGCGTTGCACACACCGCTGATGGCGGTGACGAACGCGATCTCGGCGATCGTGATCGTCGGCGCAATGCTCGCCGCCGCGCTCACCGAAACCACCTTCGGCAAAACCATGGGCGTGCTCGCGGTGGCGCTGGCCTCGGTGAACATCTTCGGCGGCTTCCTGGTGACGCGGCGCATGCTTGAGATGTTCCGCAAGAAGGACAAGAAACCCGCGGTGCCGCAGATCGAAGGGAAGCACTAAATGAGCCTCAACCTCGTCACGCTGCTGTACCTGGTCGCCAGCGTCTGCTTCATCCAGGCGCTGAAAGGTTTGAGCCACCCGACCAGCTCGATCCGCGGAAACCTCTTCGGCATGGCCGGCATGGCGATCGCGGGGCTGACCACCGCGGCGCTGATCGTGCAGCTCTCGGGAGGCAAGGGCATCGGCATGGCCTGGGTGCTGCTGGGCCTGGTGGTCGGCGGCGGTTATGGCGCCTACCGCGCCAAGACGGTCGAGATGACCCAGATGCCCGAGCTGGTCGCGTTTTTCCACAGCATGATCGGCCTGGCCGCGGTGTTCATCGCGGTGGCCGCCGTGGCCGAGCCCTGGGCCTTCGGCATCGTGGCCAAGGACGCGCCGATTCCCGGCGGCAACCGCATCGAACTCGCACTCGGCGCGTTCATCGGCGCGGTCACCTTCACCGGCTCGGTCATCGCCTTCGGCAAGCTCTCGGGCAAGTACAAGTTCCGCCTCTTCCAGGGTGCGCCGGTGGTGTTCAAGGGCCAGCACAAGGTCAACGCCGCACTCGGGCTGGCCGCGGCGTTTTTCTGCTTCGGCTTCTGGCAATCCCAAAGCCCGATGGACTTTGCGTTCATCGTGGCGCTGGGCTTCGTGCTCGGGGTCACGCTGATCATCCCGATCGGCGGCGCCGACATGCCGGTGGTGGTGAGCATGCTCAACAGCTACTCGGGTTGGGCCGCGGCGGGCATCGGCTTCTCGCTCAACAACAGCATGCTGATCATTGCCGGCAGCCTGGTGGGCAGCTCGGGCGCGATCCTGAGCTACATCATGTGCAAGGCGATGAACCGCTCGTTCTTCAGCGTCATCCTTGGCGGCTTCGGCGGCGAGGCCACCACCGCCGCGGGCCCGGCACAGGGCCAGCGCAGTGTCAAGAGTGGCAGCGCCGACGACGCCGCCTACATCCTGAGCAATGCCGAGACGGTGATCATCGTGCCGGGGTATGGGCTTGCGGTGGCGCGCGCCCAGCATGCGGTGAACGAGCTCGCGGAGAAACTGATTCACAAGGGCGTGACGGTCAAGTACGCGATCCACCCGGTGGCCGGCCGCATGCCGGGCCACATGAACGTGCTGCTCGCCGAGGCCGAGGTGCCCTACGACCAGGTCTTCGAAATGGAGGACATCAACGGCGAGTTCGGCCAGGCCGACGTGGCCATCATCCTCGGCGCCAACGACGTGGTGAACCCCGCCGCGCTGACCAAAGGCAGCGCCATCTACGGCATGCCGATCCTGGAGGCCTACAAGGCCAAGACCGTGATCGTCAACAAGCGCTCGATGGCCGCCGGCTACGCCGGCCTCGACAACGAGCTGTTCTACATGGACAAGACGATGATGGTCTTCGGCGACGCGAAGAAGGTGGTGGAGGACATGGCGAAGGCGGTGGAGTGACCGAAGTTCGCTTTAATAGCGATGTTTGCAATTCCAAATAAGGATCGAATTTAACTTAAGATGGGCAACTAATTCAGTTTGCCCCATGAATCGCACTCCAACCGGTCGATTTGAGCCCACCGTTGCGGCCGGCATCGCCTGCCAGGGCTTTGTGCCCGAGCCGCTTCCGCCCAAGCCGGCGCTGACCATCGACGGCCCGCTGCAACATAGGCTCGACCAAGCGCACTTGGCGCTCGGGCGCCTCGACAGCCTGACCGCACTGCTGCCCGATGCGCAGACCTTCCTGTACAGCTATGTCCGCAAGGAGGCCGTGCTGTCGTCGCAGATCGAGGGCACCCGGTCGTCACTGTCCGATCTGCTCTTGTTTGAAGAAGATGGCGCGCCCGGCGTACCCATCGACGACGTGGCCGAGGTCTCTTGCTACGTGGCGGCACTCGACCTCGGCGTGCGCCGGCTTGCCGAAGGCCTGCCCATCTCTTCGCGCCTGATCCGCGAAATGCATGCCGCACTGATGCAGTCGGGCCGTGGCGCCGGCAAGTCGCCGGGCGAATACCGCCGGGTGCAGAACTGGGTGGGTGGACCGACGCCTTCAGCGGCCGAACTCGTGCCGCCGCCGCCGCAGTTCGTCGAACCCTGCATTGCCGACCTGGAGCGCTTCGTCAACGACGTGCCTGAGCGCCATGCCCCCTTGATCAAGGCTGCTTTGGCGCATGTGCAGTTCGAGACCATCCACCCGTTTCTCGATGGCAACGGCCGCGTCGGGCGCCTGCTGATCCCGCTGCTGTTGATGCACGAACAGGTGCTGCACGAACCTCTGCTGTACCTGAGCTTGTACTTCAAGATCCATCGCGCTCGCTACTACGAGTTGCTGTCGCATGTGCGCAAAAGCGGCGACTGGGAGGAATGGCTCGGCTTCTTTGCCGACGCCGTTACGCATGCTGCGACGCAGGCCGTGCAGACCGCGCGCGCGCTCACCGATTTGGTGGCTGGCGACCGCCGTCGTATCGTGGTGCTCGGCCGCCATGCACCAAGCGCCATGCTGGTGTTCGACGCCCTCTCGCGACGCCCGGTGCGCAGCATCGGCAGCATCTGCGCCCAGACGCGCCAGAGCCCTGTGACCGTGGGCGCGGCGCTGCAGCGCCTGGCCAGCTTGAATCTGGTGCGCGAACTCACCGGCCGCAAGCGCGACCGCGTCTTCGGCTACATCGACTACCTCGACACGCTCAACCGAGAGGCATTGTTCGACACGCCGCCGCCACGGCGGCCGATGGCCTGACCCATGCCCACCCTGGACTGGCTCAACCGGGAAAACGCCTTCCGCATCGCCGAGCGCGTGCTCACACGCGTGCTGCGCCCGCATGCGGCGGGGCATGAGTTCGGCAACGCGCTGAGCAGCGGCAACCTGCTGATCCAGGGCGACAACCTCGAAGCCTTGAAGGCGCTGCTGCCGTTTTATCGCGGCCGGGTGAAGTGCATTTTTATCGACCCGCCGTACAACACCCAGAGCGCGTTCGAGCACTACGACGACAAGCTCGAGCATTCGCAGTGGCTGACGATGATGCTGCCGCGGCTGCAACTGTTGCGCGAGTTGTTGAGCGACGACGGGTCGATCTGGGTCACCATCGACGACAACGAGGGGCATTACCTCAAGGTGTTGATGGATGAGGTGTTTGGGCGGAGGAGTTTTGTGACCACGTTCATCTGGCAAAAGATTGACAGCCCCAACGACAACAAACCTTCGATCACTCCCGACCACGAGTTCTTGCTCAGCTACGCCCGTAGTGCAGAACACGCGCGATTCAACAAGAAGCGTGCAGAGTCATTGCTTGACGCCTACGGACAGCGGGCCGATGACGGCCGCCTTTGCCGGGATCGGCTCCTAAAGAAGAATGGCAAGAACAGCCTGCGAAGCGATCGACCAACCATGTTCTTCCGGCTCGATGCGCCTGACGGCACCGACGTGTGGCCGATCCACGACGATGGCCGCGAGGCTCGGTGGTCACACAGTCCGGGGACGGCGTCGCGGAAGCAAGAGTTGAGGGTCGACTGATCTGGAAGCAGCGCGAGCGCGGGGACGCAATGGTGTGGATTCCGTACATACGCGAATTCGCGCCAGAAACGCCCCTGCGGCCGCACCCGACGATCTTGCTGGATGTAAAAACGAGCCGCCAAGCCAAAGCCCATCAACGGGAGTTGGTACCTGACGCTGAGCAGTTCGACACTGTCAAACCGGAGCAACTGCTTGAGCGTGTCCTCGACATTGCCACCAACCCCAACGACCTCGTCCTCGACAGCTTCCTCGGCAGCGGCACCACCGCCGCGGTCGCCCACAAGATGGGCCGCCGGTGGATCGGTCCGCGGCGTGCCGGCACAGGCGCTGCGCGTGTTGCATGGTTTGCCGAATGCGCTGGTGACCGCCGAGGAGGCCGCGTCCGCCAGGGCCGGCCGCGAGATGCTCGCGCGTTTTGTCGGCCAGCCGCGCTGGAGCCTGGCCAACTGGCTGGCGCTGCGCCAGCCTTACCTGATCGTCGACGAAGCGCACAACACCAAGACCGAGCGCAGCTTCGAGGCGCTGAAGCGCCTGAACCCGGCGCTGATTCTGGAGTTGTCCGCGACGCCGGTGGAGAAGCGCAGCAACGTGCTGTTCCATGTGTCGGCGCAGCAGTTGCAGGCCGAGAACATGGTCAAGCTGCCGATCGCGCTGATGGAGCACACGCGCGGCTGGCAGGCCGCGGTATTCGATGCGGTGCAGACGCAGCGCATGCTCGAAGGCGAGGCGCAGCAGGAGGAGGCCAGCACCGGTGCCTACATCCGGCCGATCGTGTTGTTGCAGGCCGAGAACAGCGACAAGCCGGTGAATGTGGACGTGCTGCGCGCGCACCTGGTAGATGAGCTTCACCTACCCGCGGAGCAGGTGAAGGTGGCCACCGGCGCGCAGCGCGAACTCGACGGGCTGGAGCTGCACCTGCGCAGCTGCCCGGTGCGCTTCATCATCACGGTGCAGGCGTTGCGCGAGGGCTGGGGCTGCCCCTTTGCCTATGTGCTCTGCTCGGTGCAAAACATCCGCTCGGCCACCGCGATCGAACAACTGCTCGGCCGCGTGCTGCGCATTGCCCTATGCCACGCGGCGCGAGCGGCCGGCACTGAACAAGGCCTACGCGCATGTGACCGAGGCCGAGACCGGCATGGCGGCCAACGCGCTGGCCGACAAGCTGATCGACAGCATGGGCTTCGACCCGCTGGACATGGCCTCGATGATCGCGCCGCAGCTTCCGTTGGGCCTGGCAGGCAAGGACGGCCTGCCGCTGTTCGCAGCGCGCGAGCCGGCGCTGCCGCCTCTCACGGTAGACCTGCCCGCGGGCAAGCCCTTGCCGCCCACGGTGGCCGAGGCGGTGGCGAAGGGCGCGGCATCGCTCAGCAGCGAAGGCGAACGCCAACGGGTGCAGATTCGCGGCGCGGTGGCCGAGGCGCTCGCGGACGAGCTGGTCTCGGCACAGCGCGGCAAGCAGCGCGAGCATGTGCAGCAGCAGATCGTGCGTCACAACGCCCTGGTGGCCGGCGCGCTAGCACCCGCGAACCGGGGCGTGGTGTTCAAGCCGGTGCCGCGCCTCTGTTATCGCGGGTCGGGTGGTGAGCCCGGCAGCGCGCAGCGTGAGCTGATGTTGTTGGAACGCGAAGCGGTACTCGAACACGCCGAGCTCAACCTGCTCGCCGAGCCGGTCAGCCTGCCTGGCTTCACGATGGCCGAGCAAGGCAGCTTGTGGGAGGTCTATCTCGACGGACAGAGGCTGCGCGTGGGCCGCGGCGACGCGGCACAACTGCCGCTGGACGGGGTGCGCGGCACGATCACCGAAGAGGACCTGACACGCTGGCTGGCGGCTGAGTTGCAGCACCCTTCACGCAACACCGCCGTGGACATCGTGCCGGCGCACTTGCGCGCGTTCGTGCTGGCCAGCGTGCGCCACCTGGTGCACGAGCAGCGCCTTCCGCTCGAACAGTTGGTGCGCCATCAATACCCGCTGGTGCAGCGCCTGGCCTTGCGCATCGCCGAGCTGCGCGACAAGGCGTCGAAGGCCGCGTTCACGCAACTGGTGCTCGGCGGCGGCTGGGCCATCGAAGCCAGCGATGCGCAAGGGTTCCGCTTCGAGCCGGGTGCGTATCCGGTGGCGGCCAACAAACGCTACCGGGGCAAGTTCGATTTCCCGAAACACTACTACCCGGTGTTGGCCGACCTCGAAGACGGCGGCGAGGAGTGCCGTTGCGCTCTGGCCTTGGACGCGCATGCGCAGGTGAAACACTGGGTGCGCAACCTCGACTCAGACCCGGTGTGCGGCTATTGGCTGCCCACTTCGAGCGGCCGCTTCTATCCGGACTTCGTGTGCGAACTCCACGACGGCCGCGTCTTCGTGGCCGAGTACAAGGGCGAGCATTTGCGCAGCGTGCCGAAGGAAATCGAGAAGAGCCAGGTCGGCAAGGTGTGGGCCGAGCGCAGCGGCAGGCGATGTGTGTTTGCGATGCTGTTCAGAACCGAAAACGGCTTGAACCTGACGCAGCAGATCGATGTGGCTTTGCGGCGGGCGCACTGACAGCCGCGCCAGCGCACCGGGCGCTTCGTCGGCCAGCCGACGGGTCATGCACACTCGCTCGCCATGCCGCCCCGCTTCTTCGTTGACCAGCCGCTCAGCGCCACAAGCGTGTTGAACCTGCCGGCGAGCGTTGCCCGCCACGTCCAGGTGTTGCGCCTGCAACCCGGCTCCGCGCTCACGCTCTTCAACGGCGACGGCGGCGAGTGGGCCGCGCAGGTGCTGCGCATCGGCCGCGCCGAGGTCGAGGTCGGCGTGCTCGAACGGCGGGCGGTGAACCGCGAGTTGGCGTTGCGGGTGACGCTGGCGCTGGGCATGCCGGCCAACGAGCGCATGGACACGCTGGTGGAAAAGGCCTGCGAGCTGGGCGTGAGCACGGTTCAGCCGCTGCTCACCGAACGCTCGGTGTTGCGCCTGTCGGGAGAGCGCGCCGAGCGCAAGCGCGCCCATTGGCAGGCGATTGCGGTGGCGGCCTGCGAACAATCTGGCCGCAGCGTGGTGCCGCAGGTGGCGCCGGTGCTGGGCCTCGCGGCGTGGGCTCAACAACTTGATCCGGCAGGCGACGACGAGCTGCGCTGGCTGCTCAGCGTTGCCCAGGCACCACCGCTGCGTGACGCGTGGCACGCCGTAGCCGATATCGCTACGGTGCGCCAAGTGCTGCTGCTCAGCGGGCCCGAAGGCGGTCTGAGCGCAGGGGAGGAAGCCCTCGCGCGCGGCAGGCTCGGCTGCGCGCCGGTGAGCCTGGGGCCGCGGGTGCTGCGCGCCGACACCGCACCGCTGGCGGCGCTGGCGCAGCTGGCGCTTCTCAGCGCCGCGTAGGGCACATCGGCAGCTTATGGACGGCGGCAGCGCGCCTCCAGATCGGTTTTTCAAGCAGCGCGCCAAGCGGACGGCGTGCGGTCAGTCAGTCTTGCCACACCCGCGCGGCGCCACCAGAATCGCCGCCTCGTGATCACCACTTTCATCAGGAGACAGACATGGGCTTGCTCGACATCGTTGGCGGAATGCTGGGGAACCGACAGGGTGGCTCCGGCGGCGGCACCAGCGCGCTGATCAACATCGTGGCCGGCATGCTGGCCAACAACGGACAGGGTGGAGCGGGCGCTGCCGGCGGTGCGCTCGGAGGGCTCGGAGGCCTGGCCGGGCTGGTGGAGCAGTTCCAGCGCAGCGGCCTGGGTGACGTGGTCGGCTCCTGGGTCGGCACCGGCCAGAACTTGCCGATCTCGCCCGACCAGCTTGGCGGCGCACTCGGCGGCGACCTGCTCTCCAAACTCACCCAGCAGTCGGGCTTGTCGCAGGACGACCTGCTCGGGCAGTTGTCGCAGATCCTGCCGCAGATGGTGGACCAGGTGACCCCGGAAGGCCGCGTGCCCGAAGGCGGCCTGGGCGACATCGGTGCGATCCTGTCGCGCTTCGGCCAGCGCTGATCCCGGCGGTTCCGGCGCCGGCCTCGGCGCCGGGTTCGACCCCGATAAACAGCGCGTAGCTGACGCCACCAACCGCGGCACAGATGCTGCCGGCGCAGCGGCGCGCCATCGGCCACATCAGGTCGACCCCACCCTTACCCGGCCAAAGGTACGCTTCGTAGAGCAACCACAGAAGCAGAGCGACGCGGAATCGCCACTGCCAGAAACAATCCGCGGCGCCCTTCGAGTTACGAAGCGCACACCAAGCCGGAGACGACAGGGCCGAGGAGGAGGAGCCGCTGTTGCCTGTGCACTCCCGAGCTGGCAGCAGCCTCAACCCCCACCCGCATCCGTATAAACCGGCGCCGGCTGCGTGAAGTAGGCGTGCAGGATCTGGTAGATCATCTTGTAGTTCTTCTGCTGGAAGCTGGCGTGTGAAATGCCGTTGAGCACGGTGAACTGTTTGTCGGGCGAGGGCAGGCGCTTGAAGAACTCGATCAGATCGTCCATGCCGGCGATGCCGTCGAACTGGCCACGCAACACCAGGGTGGGCACGGTGATCTTTTGCGGGTCCACCACCGGCAGCTTGCTGCACATGTCGATGTAGGTGCCGTTGGGCATCGAGTCGTCCAGGGCCAGGATCGCGTCGGCAAAGGCTTCGACTGTCGCCGCGTCGGCGCAGTCGGGGTGGTCGCGCGTGAAGATCGAGCGCACGAAGGCGCGGTCGATCGGGCGGCGTTTTTGGGCCATGAACTCGGGCAGCTTCTTGCGCCGCTGCGCCAGCGTCGGCGCACCCTCGCCGGTCCACACGAACGCGTCGAGCGCCAGGCGCGCCACGCGCTCGGGGTGGCGTTGGGCGAAGAGCGCGGCGCGCAAGGCGCCCGAGGAGATGCCGTAGGTGAGAAAGCTGCGCACGCCGCGCGTGGCATGGATGTAGTCGGTGGCGGCTTGCAGGTCGTCGGCACCGTTGGCGATGTCGCAATAGATGTCGCGTGCCTTGCCGCTGCGGCCGTAGCCCTCCATGTCGACGCACCAGCAGACGAAACCGCGTTCGGCGAACCAGTCCATCACCGACGAGTCGGGGCGGCCGGGTACGGTCAGGTCGAAGGTCGGCTGGCTCGCCATGGACGAGCCGTGCACAAACAGCACCGCTGGTTTGCCGTCGGGCGAGCCGACGAACTTTTCCCACAGGAACAGGCGCACATCGCCGTCGGCGGTTTTTTTGGTGGTCCAGTGCTCCTGGCCGGTTACTTGAGTTGCTGTCATGCGCCGATCCTGATGATGAGTTGGTGCGCGGGGTGCCGTCGCGTCAGTCCACCTTGGCCCCGGTGTCCTTGACGATGCGCGCCCAGCGGTCGCGCTCTTCGCGGAAGTAGGTTTCGAACTCGGCCGGTGTCGAACCCACGGCCTCGATGCCGGCCTCGTTGAAATAGGCCTTCACCTCGGGCACCGCCAGCGCTTCCTTCAGCTCGCGGTGCAGCCGCTCGACAATGGCGGCCGGCGTGCCCTTGGGCGCGAGCAGGCCGAGCCAGACATAGGCCGAATAACCGGCCACGCCCGCTTCGGCTAGTGTGGGCACCTCGGGCAGTTGCGGCGAGCGCGCCGCGCCGGTGGTGGCCAGCACGCGCAGCTTGCCGGCCTTGATATGGCCGAGCATCCCGGCCATGCCAGGCATGGCCATCGGCACCGTGCCGCCGAGCAAGTCGGTGGTGGCCTGGCCGCTGCCGCGGTAGGGCACATGCACCAGGCTGATGTTGGCCATCGACGCGAACATCGCCATGAACAGGTGCTGCCCGCTGCCGTTGCCCGACGAAGCGTAGTTCAGCTGCCCGGGGCGCTCCCTGGCATAGGCGACGAGCTCGGCCACGCTTTTCACCGGCAGGCCCGGGTTCACCACCAGCACGCCGGGCTCGCGGCCGAGCAGCGAGATGGCGACGAAGTCGTCGATCGGCTGGTAGCTGAGCTTGGGGTAGAGCGACGCGCTGATCGCGTTGGTTTGCGAGGCGAGCAAGAGTGTGTAGCCGTCGGGCGGCGCCTTGGCCACCAGCTCGCTGCCGATGGTGGCGCCGGCACCGGGTTTGTTGTCGACGATCACCTGCTGCTTCAGCCGCTTGCTCAGTTCCTGCGCTATCGCCCGCGTCGGCCCGTCCACCGCGCCGCCGGGCGAAAACGGCACCACGATGCGGATCGGGCGGTTCGGGTAGTCCTGCGCGATTGCCGCGGAGGCGCAGAGCGCAGCGGCAAACAAGGCCGCTGCGACGCGGTTCAGGAAAGGAATCGGCATCTTGAGTCGGCTCCGCGAGGGGTGGGGTCAAGGCCGCGCCAGCGCGGCCAAACTGCGCACATCGGCACTGTCGCCCACGCCCCAGCAGGCGCGGATCAACTCGGCCGCGCGACCGGTGCCGAGCACCGGGTCGGCCAGCGCGTGGAACTTGGCTTCGAGTGCGGCGTCGCTCATCGGCCGCTGCAGCGAGCCGATCGCATGTTCGACGAAGACACGAACACGCCGCCCGCTCTGCAGCACCGCGGTCACGTCCACCGCGGCTTCGTCGATGTTGTCATCCACCTGCGCCACCACCTTGCGGCGCAGCGCCACCACGTCGGCGCGGTTCACCAGCGCGTCGGCAAACTCCTCTTCGCCGGCACGGCCGAAAAGCAGGCCCGCGGCGCAGCCGTGGTAGACGCTGAATTTGGCGGCCAGGCCGTCGGCCGGCTCCTTCTTGCCGGTGAGTTCGAGCACCAGCGAATGCACACCCAGCTCGATGCGCTCGACCTCTTCGGCGCGAATACCCTGCTCGCGCAGTTGCACGCAGGCGTCGATGCTGGGGTGGATCACGATGCCGCAGGCGAAGGGTTTGTAGGTGTTGAAGGCCAGCTCGAAGCGCTCGCCGAGTTCGTCGGTAGCTTCGCGCCAGTCGCATTTGGTGGAGAACACCTGGAGCAGGCCGCGCGGCGCTTCGAGCGCGCGCGGGCTGGCGGTGTAGCCGTGTTTTGCCATCAACGCCGACATCAAACCCGCGCGTGCCGCGGCACCCGGGTGCAGCGGTTTGCTCATCGTGCCGAATTGCTCGCGCAGGCCCACCGGTTGCGACGCCGCGATGCCGATCGCCATCGCGGTCTGCTGCTCGGTCAGGCCGAGCAGGCGCGCGCAGCCGGCCGCCGCGCCGAGCATGCCGGTGGAGCCGGTGATATGCCAGCCGCGGTCGTAATGCTCGGGGTAGACCACGTTGCCGAGGCGGCAGGAGACATCGATGCCGAGCACCAGCGCGTCGATCAGGCCGCGGCCGCTGGCGCCCTGGTGTTCGGCCAGCGCCAGCAGCGCGCTGGCCACCGGGCCGGCCGGGTGGATGATGGTCTTGAGGTGCGTGTCGTCGAAGTCGAAGGTGTGCGAGGAGATGCCGTTGAGCAGCGCGGCGCTGGCCATGTCCACCCGCTCTGCGCGCCCGAGCACCTGCGCCTGCGCCGAGGGTTGCAGCATCTGCACCGCGGCGAGTGCGGCGTCCACCGCTTCATGGCGCGCCGCGCCGACCGCGCAGCCGAGCCAGTTGAGCAAGGTGCGGTGGGCTTCGTGGTCGAGCGCTTCGCTCCAGCCGCGAGAGGCATGCGTTGCGACAAAACGCGAAAGGATTTGAGTGATCGGCGGCGCGTTGGTGTCGGCGCTGACTTGGGTGTTGCGGGCCATGGTCGTGAGCTTCTGTCGTCGAGGGTTCAGGAATCGAGATCGATCTTGCGTTCGCGCGCGAGCTTGGTCCAGCGGGCAATGTCTTCACGGATGAATTGCGCAAAGGCCTCGGGGCTCATCGGTGTCGGCTCCACCGCTTCGGCGCTCAGCTTGTCGCGCAGGTCGGGCCCGGTGAGCACCGCGTTCAGCGTGTCGTTGAGCGTCTTCAACACCGGTGCCGGCAAATCGGCCGGGCCGACCACGCCGTACCACTGCACCGCGTCGAAGCCTTTGAAGCCGGCCTCGGCCATCGTCGGCACGTCCTTGAGCAAGGCGTGCCGGGTGCCGCCGGTGACGGCCAGCGCACGCACCCGGCCCGAGCGGATGTGGGGCAGCGCGGCGGCCAGGCCGGGGAACATGGCCTGGGTTTGCTCGCCGAGCAAATCGGTGAACGCCGGTGCGATGCCGCGGTACGGGATGTGCACCATGAACGCGTCGATCGCCTGCTTGAACAGCTCCATGGTCAGGTGGGTGAGCGAGCCCTGGCCGGCGGAGCCGTAGCTCGCGCGGCCGGGGTTGGCGCGCAGGTAGGCCACGAACTGCGCCACCGTGTTCACCGGCAGCGCGGCGTTCACCACCAGCACATTCGGTGTGCTGCCGATCATGCCCACCGGGGTGAAGTCCTTGACCGCGTCGTAGGGCAGCTTGCTGCGCGTGGCCGGGCTGGTGCCGTGCGTGGCGACATAACCTTGCAGCAGGGTGTAGCCGTCGGGCGCGGCCTTGGCCGTGGCCTGGCAGGCGATCGCGCCGCCAGCGCCGCCGATGTTCTCGACGACGAAGGTCTGGTTCAGCAACTTGCCCCAGCGCTCGGTGACGGTGCGGCCGACGAGATCGCTGCCGCCGCCGGCCGCCACGGGCACGATGTAGCGAACCGGGCGCGAAGGGAAGGCTTGCGCGCGGGCGCTCGGCCACGCCAGGGCCGCAGGCAGTGCGGCGATCAAGCTTCTTCGTTGCATGGTCTTCCTTGTGTTCGGAAACCGGCGGCTTCGCGCATCGCCCGCGTGTCGGCGCCAGCCAGCAGCGCGATGAAGCGCTGCGCCTGCGCCGGGTCGGCGGCACTCGCGCTGACTGCGGCGGTGTAGGTCGTTGCCAGCTCGAAGCGCGCTGGCAACGGCGCCACCAGGTCGACGCCATCGGTGAACAGGATCTCGCTGACCTGGGTGCAGCCGATCAGATTCGGGGCCAGGTTGGCCGCCATCTCGCGCATCGCCGCCGCGCCGTTCGGGTAGGTGCGAAAACGCGGCTCCAGCGTGTCGAAGAGGCCCAGGTCGCGCATCACGCCAGCGAAGTGGATGCCGGCGGTGGAGCGCAGCGCATCGGGAAAGTAGATCGCATCGGCCGCCAGCAGCGCGGCTTTCAGGGCCTCGGGCGTCGCGACATCGGGATGCGGCGCAGCGGCGCGCACGGCGATGCCGGTGAACACGCGGCCCAGCGCGGCACGCGAGTCGGTGCGCGAATCGGCGCACAACAGGCCGGCTTCGATCAACTCGCCGATCATCTTGTCGGTCGAGACGAAGACATCGCAAGGCTCGCCCGCCAGCAGCGCCTCCCGCATCGCCCCGACCGCGCCGAAGCGCCCGCCGATGTCGCTGCCGGTGTCGCCGAGCCAACGCGCTTGCAAGGCGCTGACGAGGCCCTGGGCCGCGCCGGCGCAGAGCAGGTTCAGGCTCGGTCGGGCCGTCATTTGGCGGGCGCCTTCCTGCGCTCGGCGTAAGCCGCCGCGCGCTGGGCGTCGCCCTTGCCGCGGTAGAGGATCTCGAGCTCCTCGAAGACATGGGGATCGGGCTGCCCGGCGGCATCGCCCTCACGCTCGAGGCGCAACTGGATGGCCAGCGCCTCGTCGTCGCGCTTCATCGCGCGCAAGGTCCAGGCCACCATCCAAAACGCGATGCGCACGTGTTCGGCGCTGCCGCCGCGCTCGCGCTCGGCCAGCGCCTGCTTGAACTGCAGCAAGGCCTCGTCGAAGCGGCCGAGTCCGTGCAGGGCCATGCCCAGGTTGTTGCGAATCGAGGCCTCCCAGGCCTTCGCGGCCGGCTGCGTCGAGGCTTCGGCGACCGCCAGCGCCTGCTGCGCCCATTTCAACTGGTCGGCGGG
>JANNGZ010000226.1:0-9269 GCA_031404155.1 Burkholderiales bacterium | reverse complement strand
ACGCTCGTGGCCACCGGCAAACTCAAGTACCGCGAGTCGGTGGCCCAGGGGCTGGAGAACGCACCCGAAGCCTTCCTCGGTTTGCTCAAGGGCCGCAACTTCGGCAAACAACTGGTGAAACTCGTTTGAGGTTTTCCTGGTCCCGCTTCGATGGTCTGGGCGTGCACGCCCTGTACGACGCGCTCGCCCTGCGGGCTCGGGTGTTTATTCTCGAACAGGGCCCCTACCTCGACCCCGACGGAGTGGACGTCCAGTGCTGGCACCTGCTCGGCCGCGAAAAAGCGGGCGCGCTGCAAGCCTACTTGCGCGTGGTGGACCCGGGTGTGAAGTACCCCGAACCGTCGATCGGCCGGGTGGTCACCGCGCCGGAAGTTCGTGGCACCGGCCTGGGCCGTGCGTTGATGATCGAGGGCATCGCGCGTTGCACGCAGGCCTGGCCCGGCCAAGGCATCCGCATCAGCGCGCAGGCGCGCCTGGCGCGCTTCTATGCCGGGCTTGGTTTTCAGCCGGTGGGCGCCGAATATCAGGAGGACGGCATCCCGCATTTGCAGATGTGGAGGCCCGCATCATGAGCAGCGTCAGCAGCATCGACACGCACGAAGTCTTCAACCAGAGCACGCCGCTGGCCGATGTGAACCTCTTCGCCGCGAACCGGCCGTTGCAGGACGCGCTGCGCTTCAACCTGCCCGGCTTCGATGCGCCGCGCTTCGAAGCGATGGGCGCCGAGTTCGGCTCGGCCGAAATGCTCAGCCATGCGCGCCTGGCCAACCTGCACAAGCCGCAGTTGCGCACGCATGACCGTGTCGGCCACCGCAGCGACACAGTCGAGTTCCACCCCAGCTACCACCTGCTGCTCGGCGCCGCATTGCGCCACGGCCTGCACGGCACGCCCTGGTCGCTGGGCGCCGGAGCGCATGTTCAGCGCGCGGCGGCCTTCATGCTCTTCACCGAGCTCGAGCCCTCGGTGCTCTGCCCGGTGTCGATGACCTATGCGGTCACCCCGGCACTGCGCGACAACGCCGCGGTCCACGCGCTGTGCAGCCCGGGGCTCGCGAGCACCGCCTACGACGCCCGCTTCATGCCCTTCAGCGGCAAGAGCGGGCTGACGATGGGCATGGGCATGACCGAGAAGCAGGGCGGCTCGGACGTGCGCGCCAACACCACCCGCGCCGAGGCCGACGGCGCGGACGCCTGGGGGCGCCGGTTCCGCATCACCGGCCACAAATGGTTCCTCTCGGCACCGATGTGCGACGCCTTCCTGGTGCTGGCGCAATCGCCCGCGGGCCTGTCGTGTTTTTTCCTGCCGCGCTGGCTGCCGGACGGCAGCATCAATCCGATGCGCATCCAGCGCCTGAAGGACAAGCTCGGCAACTGCGCCAACGCCAGCAGCGAGGCGGAGTTCATTGACGCACAGGCCTGGCTCGTCGGCGAGGAGGGCCGTGGCGTGCCGCAGATCCTGGCGATGGGCGCGCTGACCCGGCTCGACTGCGCGCTCGGCACCTCGGGCCTGATGCGCGGCGCGCTGGCGCTGGCGCTGCACCACACCCGCCAGCGCAAGGCGTTCGGCAAAACGCTCGCCGAGCAGCCCTTGATGAAAAACGTGCTCGCCGACCTGGCGCTGGAGAGCGAAGCCGCCACGGCCTTGGCGCTGCGCCTGGCGCGTGCGATCGACCGCACCGAGAACGGAATCGACGCCCCCGATGCCGGTCATGAACAGGTGATGCGCCGAGTGCTGACCCCGATCGCCAAGTTCTGGGTCTGCAAACGCGGCAGCCACTTTGCGCAGGAGGCGATGGAATGCCTCGGCGGCAACGGCTATGTAGAAGAGGGCGGCGAGGGCACGATGGCCCGCATCTACCGCGAGATGCCGCTGAACTCGATCTGGGAAGGCGCGGGTAACATCATGGCGCTGGACCTGCTGCGCGCGCTGCGCGGCGCCGACGTGGCCGCCGCGCTCGCCGCCGAACTCGCGCCGGTGCGCGGCGAGCATGCCGCGCTCGACCGCTTGATTGCCTCGTTGCCCGGGCGTGTCGACGGCGTCACCGAAGAAGCGCAGGCGCGGCGCCTGGCCCGCGACGTGGCGCTGGCGGTGCAGGCCGCGCTGCTGCGCCAGCACGCCACCGACGCGGTGTTCAGTGCCTTCTGCGCGTCACGCTTCGAAGCCGGCAACGACGTCTTCGGCCTGCTGCCCGCGGGCACCGGGTGCGACGAAATTCTTCAACGCGCGATGCCGCACTGAAACCTACACCGATCACCCCACCGATCACCGCACTGAAAGCTGCCGATGCCCGATTCGAGTTCCTCCGACCTGATCCTGCACCACTACGCCACCTCGCCGTTCTCCGAAAAGGTGCGCCTGATGCTCGGCCACAAGGGCCTGGCCTGGCAGTCGGTGATGGTGCCGATCATCAACCCCAAGCCCGATGTGATCGCGCTCACCGGTGGCTACCGCAAGACGCCGTTCATGCAGGTCGGCGCCGACATCTATTGCGACACGGCGTTGATCGCGCGGCTGCTCGAGTCACGCGCGCCGCAGCCCACGCTCTACCCGCCGAGCGCGCCGCTCGCGCAGCAGCTCGCCCACTGGGCCGACAGCACGCTGTTCTGGACCATGATTCCCTACGTGATGCAGCCCGCCGGTGCGCAGGCGATCTTCGCCGGCACGCCGCCCGAGGGCATGAAGGCCTTTGCCGCCGACCGTGCCGGCTTCACCGCGGGCATGCGCCGCATCACCCTGGGCGGATGCCACGGTGCAACTCAAGGCCCATCTCGCGGCGTTGAACTCGCAGGTCGAGGCGCAGCAGGCCAGCGGCCGCGATGCGCTGCTCGGCGACACGCTCTCGATCGCCGACTTCTCGGTGGCGCACTGCCTCTGGTTCATCCGCCGCGCCGCGCCGGTGGCGGGCATCCTCGAGCCGCACGCTCATCTGAATCGCTGGCTCGACCGCGTGCTCGCGATCGGCCATGGTCGGCAGCAAAGGATAGCCAGCGCTCAGGCGATCGCGATCGCCGCCGGCGCCAGCGCCCATGCGCCTACAGCGGTGGCCGCTGGCTTGGGCTTCGAGCCGGGCGCGGCAGTGACCGTGAGTGCCACCGACTACGGCATGGACCCGGTAGCCGGCGTGCTGGTGGGCCTCACCGAACACGAGGTGGTGATCCGCCGCGCCGACGAGCGCGCCGGCACCCTGCATGTGCATTTCCCGCGCGCGGGCTTCCAGATCAAAACGGAGAAAACTGCATGAAGACATTCAAAGGCCGCACCGCGGTGATCACCGGCGCGGGCTCGGGCTTCGGCCTCGAAGCCTCGCGCATCGCCGCCCGCGAGGGCATGAACGTGGTGATGGCCGATGTGCAGGCCGACGCGCTCGAACTCGCGTCCACCGAGGTGCGCGCGCTGGCCAAGGCGCAGGGCGCCGAGGTGATGGCGCAGCGCCTGGACGTGAGCAAGGCCGCCGAAGTCGAGGCGCTCGGTGCGGCGGTGCTGAAGCGCTTCGGCGCGCCGCACTTCGTCTTCAACAACGCCGGCGTCGGCGCCGGCGGCTTGATCTGGGAACACACGCTGAAGGATTGGGAGTGGGTGATCGGCGTCAACCTGATGGGCGTGGCACATGGCGTGCGTGTGTTCACCCCACTGATGCTCGAAGCGGCCAAATCCGACCCGAACTACGAAGGCCATATCGTCAACACCGCGTCGATGGCCGGCCTGTTGAACCCGCCGAACATGGGCGTTTACAACGTGAGCAAACACGCGGTGGTGTCGATGAGCGAGACGCTGTACCAAGACCTCTCGCTGGTGACCGACCAAGTGCACGCGCATGTGCTCTGCCCCTTCTTCGTGCCCACCGGCATCAGCCAGAGCCAGCGCAACCGGCCCGCAGACCTGAGCGAGGCCGCCGCCAAACCCACCAAGAGCCAGTTGATTGCGCAGGCGATGACCAACAAGGCGGTGGGCTCGGGCCGCATCACCGCGGCCGTGGTGGCCGGCTTCGTGTTCGACGCGCTGCGCGAGAACCGCTTCTACATCTTCAGCCACCCCAAGTCGCTCGGCACGGTGCAGACGCGGCTGGAAGACATCATGGCGGTGCGCAACCCCACCGACCCTTTCGAGCCCACGCCGGATATCGGCCGCGAGCTGCGTGCGGCGCTGCGCGCTGAATGAGACCAGGGCACAAAGCAGGATGGAATTCGGCTTTCGCATCGACGACCAACCCGCGCCCGGCCGCGCCGACCTGATCCAGCCGTACTGGCTCGAGTACCAGCGTGAATGTGGTGTGCAGGTCGAAGGTTTTTCGGCCAGTGCGCTCGGCCACACGCGGGCCTTGGCCGACGAGTTGGCGGTGCTGGTTCACAGCGGCAGCAAGCGGGCCCATGCCACGCTCAAGCGCGACTTCGACAAGGACCTGCAAGCGCTGCCGCAGCCCGGCGAGCACATTGTGGTGCTCGACGGCTCGGGCGCGCCGGCCGCGATCATCCGCAACACCCATGTCGAGCTGCGCCGCTTCAACGAGATCGACGACGACTTCGCGTTCCAGGCCGGCGAGGGCGACCTGAGCCTGCGCTGGTGGCTCACCGCGCACCGGCAGGACTTCGCCGAACGCGGCGAGCGCGAAGGCTTCGAAGTCGGCGAGAACATCGAGCTCGTCTGCGAGTACTTCGAGCGCGTGTGGCCGGTGAAGGCGCTGAGCGAGGCGCAGTAGGTGCAGCTTGCCCTTAGTGCTCGCTGCGCGGAGACGCGAACACGGCAATACTCTTCATAGGCTCCCGTCGCGCTGAAGGGAGCCCGTTCGGTTGACCCCGTTCTCCCCCTTGGGACACCAAGCCCGCGGTAAAGACTGGGGCACCGAGCGGTTTCGACGCTGTAGCTCGAACGGTGTCTTGGGGCGTTGCCACCCAATGGGCGACGACCCCGCGTATTAGGGTGCGCGTGTCGAATCCAGCGAGTTGCTCCCGTCTCATGGGGAGGTTGGATCATGCGGTGTTTCCTGGGTGTGGATGTCAGCAAGGCCAAGCTCGACGTTGCCCTGCTCCTGGCCAATGACAAGTTCAAGTCCAAGGTCTTCGCCAACGACGTGCAGGGCTTCAAGAGCCTGTTGCTGTGGCTTGAGTCGACTGCGCCAGACGGTCTCGGTGCGGTGCACGTCTGCATGGAGGCCACGGGCAGTTGCCACGAGGCACTGGCGTGCTTCCTGCACGACCAGAGCGTTGCGCTGTCGGTGGTCAATCCGCTGCTGGTCAAGCGCTTTGCCCAGGCCAAGCGGCTGCGCAACAAGACCGACGGCGGTGACGCCAAGTGCCTGGCCAGCTATTGCAAGACCAACCGGCCAGAGCACTGGGAGGCCCCCTCAGCAGGCGTTCGCGCCCTGCAAGCCCTGGTCGCCCGACTGCGCACGCTGCTGGCCATGCGCCAGGCCCAGTGCAACCGGCTCGATGCCGCACACCACTCGGTTGCGGCCTCCATTCGCGGCGTGATCGCCGACTTGGATGAGGCCATCGCACAGGTCAAAGCGCAGATCGCCAGCACCATCGACGACGACCCGGACCTCAAGCAGCGTGCAGGCCTGCTGCATTCCATTCCTGGCCTGGGCGAGAAGACGATTCCGCAATTGCTGGCCTACATCGGGCGGCCCGAGCGGTTCAGATCCGTCAAGACGCTCATCGCGCCTGTCCCCCATGATCCAGCAGTCAGGAACTTCGTTGGACAAGCGTCGCGGCACCCATCCGCTGGGACACCAGGAGCTCAAGCGGATGCTGTACTACCCGGCGATGGTGGCGGGCAGATACAACCCACTGGTGGCGGTGTTCTGGAACAGGCTGAAGGCACAGAACAAGCCCGGCAAGGTGATCGTGGTGGCCTGCATGCACAAGCTGCTGGCCATCGCATACGGGGTCCTCAGATCAGGAAAGCCCTTCGATCCCAAACATCGAAAGCCTGCCGCTGCTTGACAAACACAACGGTGTCTTTACCATGCCGGCCTTGAGCAGCACCCGGTGCGAGGCGGCGTTCTGCGGCGCAGTGGTGGCGATCACCTGCTCGAGGGCGAAGACTTCGGCGCCATGGCGAAGCAGCCCGACGGCTGCCTCGGTGGCAAAACCTTGCCCCCAGAACTCGCCACGCAAGGCGTACTTGATCTCCGCTTCGGGTTGGCCGCTTGGGTGAACCAGCCCGCAGAAGCCGATCACCCCTTGCGACCGGCGCTCGACCATGGCGGCCATGCCGTAGCCCCGGTTGCGGTATTTGCGCTGGGTGACCGCGAACCATTCTTCGCACCGAGCACGGCTGAGCGGCTCGCCGTCGCCCACCCAGCGGACCGCGTCTGCGTCGCCGTACACCGCGTGCATCGCTCGATGTCGGCGGCCTCGATATGCCGCACCAGCAGGCGGCGCGTCTCGAACATGGAAGTGCTCACGGAGGATCAATCGGGGCGTGTTGCGCGCGTTCTCGGGGCCGCCACCAGCGCCCGACGAAAGCCTCTCGACGGATACCTCGGCATGCTCACGGCCGGCGCTCTTACACGACCCCGCGCAGGCCACGTTCTACCGGGATCACCAAGCCCACCGAGCGATGGCAAAGGCCAGGCCGGCACAAAAGATGATGCCGAAGATGAGCTTGTTGTGCCGGGCCAGCCAGGCGGGAAGGTAGATGTCGAAGTTGTCGTGCCGGTCGTCGGTGTAGCGGGCAGCCAGGGAGGTGAGCGGGCAGCGCCACCCGTTGGCCACCAGTACCGCGACCTCGACAAGAACGACGAAGGTGAGCCATGCCGCCGCGCCGTGATTCCCCTGCCAGGAAACCACCGGGATGGCGAGAATGCAAGCCACAAAAAACGCCCACGCGAGGGTGTGAACCACCTTGATGGCCACCAGGGCAGTGGGCGGCGCGGAGGTCGGCGAGCGCTGCGGCATTTGCTGCCACTAGCGCGCGCCGCTGGGGATGGCGAAGTCGACCTCCTCGGCCGAGGCGGTGCCGTTCGTGCGGCCAGGGTAGCTCAGCCAGGTCATCGCGATGTTGAGCTCCTCGATGACGTTGCTGGCCTCGATCCTTGTGCCGTTGTCGAGTTCCATCGTGCCAGTGGTGTGTGCGTCCTTGACCAGCGTCAGGTCGTATCCGCGGTCCAGTGCGCCATACGCAGTGGCGCGAATGCACCAGTTGGTCGCAGCGCCAGTCAGGGTGATGTGCGTCGCGCCGAGCTTGGCCAATACCTCTTCAAGCTCCGTCTGCTCGAAGGACGAGTTGAACCGCTTGTGGATCAGCGGCTCGCCCTGCACAGGAGCCAGCTCGGGCACCCATTGCCACTGCGGGCTGCCGTTGGCCAAGCCCTCGCCCGAGTGTTGCACCCATATCACGGGCACGCCTTGGGTGCGCGCCCGCTCGACCGTGCGCGACACGTTCTGGATGACCCGGGCGGCATCCCAGGCCTCGTTCATCACGCCGACCTGGACGTCGACGACCAGCAGGACTCCCTGGTTGCCCGCGCGAACCGTTGCCATTGCGATTGCCTCCGCATCAATGAACGAATGGTCCGGTCATGGTAATACTGGCCGAAGGGCGAGGCGCTCGGCGACCAGCGAGCCAACTGACCCTTACGCTGCCAGCCTGCTTCTGAATACGGTTTGCACACCTCCACGCCGGCGTTGGGCCGTTGATCACATGCCACGCACCCCGGCGCTTCAGCAGGCCCTGTCCAACGCGTGGTTGAAAGCGCAAGGCTTGGTCAGCGTGACTGACTTGTGGTGCAGGGCCCAGGGCTACACCACGTGAGAGAAAACTTCGTCGAGCGAGCCGACTTGTTGAATCGCCCACTGCGGACCCGCACGGTGGGTGGTGTGGGCTGGGAGCCGGCGCCGGGCGCCACCTCACATCACCGCCCCCAAAGCCCAAGGCACAAACTCGTTCTGCCCATAACCATGCCGCTCGCTCTTCGTCGCCTCGCCGCTCGCGGTGCGCAGCATGAGTTGGAAGATGCGTTCGCCCATCTCGTCCACCGTCAAATCGCCGTCGATCACCGCGCCGCAGTTGATGTCGATGTCCTCTTCCTGCTTGCGCCACAACTCGCTGTTGGTGGCGAGTTTGAGTGACGGGCTCGGCGCGCAGCCATACGCCGAGCCGCGACCGGTGGTGAAGCAGATCAGGTTGGCGCCGCCGGCCACCTGGCCGGTGGCCGACACCGGGTCGTAGCCCGGGGTGTCCATGAACACCAGGCCCTTGGCGGTGACCGGCTGCGCGTACTCCACCACGTCGACCAGGTTGGTGGTGCCGCTCTTCGCAATCGCGCCCAGGGATTTTTCGAGGATGGTGGTCAGGCCGCCGGCCTTGTTGCCGGCCGAGGGGTTGTTGTCCATCGAGCCGTGGTTGCTCGCGCAGTAGTCCTCCCACCAGCGGATGCGCGCGAGCAGCTTGTCAGCCACTTCGCGGCTCACCGCGCGGCGGGTCAGCAGGTGTTCGCCGCCGTAGATCTCCGGTGTCTCAGACAGGATCGCGGTGCCGCCATGGCGCACCAGCCTGTCGACTGCCGCGCCCAATGCGGGGTTGGCCGAGAGGCCCGAGTAGCCGTCGCTGCCACCACATTGCAGGCCCACGGTGATGTGGCTCGCGGGCACCCGCTGGCGCTGCACCCGGTTGGCGTCTTCGAGCATCCACTCGACCAGCTCGATGCCACGCGCCACGGTGCGCTTGGTGCCGCCGGTGTCCTGGATGCTGAAGGTTTGCAGGCGGTTGCTTTCGCTCAAACCTTCCTGCTCCATCAGCCCCGAAATCTGGTTCGTCTCGCAGCCCAGGCCCACCATCAGCAGCGCGCCGAAGTTGGGGTGGCGCGCATAGCCGCCGAGCGTGCGGCGCAGCACGCGCAGTGGCTCACCGCCACTATCGGTGGCGCAGCCGCCGCCATGGGTGAGTGCCACGATGCCGTCGACGTTCGGATAGCGTGCCAGAGCCTCGGGGTGGATGTCGCGGCGGAAGTGGTCCGCTATCGCACGCGCCACCGTGGCCGAGCAGTTCACCGAGGTCAATACGCCGATGTAGTTGCGCGTGGCCACACGCCCGTCGGGCCGCACGAGGCCCATGAAATGCGCGGGCTCGGTGACGCTGCCGCTGTCGTGCACCGCCAGGCCCACCGCATGTTCCAAGTCGACCTTCACGAAGGCCAGGTTCTGGGTGTGCACATGCTGGCCGGGTGCGATGTTCTGCGTGGCGTTGCCGATGATCTGGTTGTAGCGCCGCACCGGCTCGCCGGCCTGGATCGCGCGCGTGGCCACCTTGTGGCCCGGCGGCACCA
>JANNGZ010000225.1:0-4242 GCA_031404155.1 Burkholderiales bacterium | reverse complement strand
GTGTAGCTCTCGCCCACATAGCGCGCCACGGCCTCGGCCGGCCGGCATTGGTTGAACATCAGGTCGTAAAAGGCGATCGCGGCCGCTTTGTTTTGCTGCGCCTGGTTGTCGTCCATCGGGCGTCTCCTGCGGTCGCACGCTTGCCGGCCAAGGCCGCAGGCGGCTGCACACATGCTGTCACTGGGGGCAAGCGCGGGCTGGCGACAATCGCCCTTCGAGGGCAAGGTAGGCCATCACGCGAACGAGGCCGAGCATGCAGCACCCGCTTTGCGGCGTCCAGCGCACCCTGGCGCGTGTGGCTCGGACCTTGGCCCAGGCCTTGGCCCTCGGCGGCCTGCTCGTCGCCTGCGGCGGTGGCGCCAGTGGCGGTGGAGGCGGGGTCCAGTCGGGCAGCCTGCTCATTACCAGCCCGGCCGAGAACACCAGTTTCGCTGCCGGCGACACGATCACTTTCGCCGGCAATGCCGTGCCGACCGCGGATGGCGGCGCGTTGGCAAGCAACCTGGTTTGGTGGGCCGACCTGCACCACGGCAGCCACACGCACCCGTTCGTGCAGCACCGACAACGCCAACCTGTCGGCGGTCAGCGCGGCGGTGACCGTGACCGTCAACTCCGCGAGCGGCGACTACCAGGCCCCGCTGGCCACGCTCACCGCGCCGGCGAACCTCAGCAACAACGTCACCGGCACGATCACCCTGGCCGCCACGGCCACCGACAACCTGGCGGTGGCCGGAGTGGAGTTCCAAATCGACGGTGCGCCGAGCGGCCCCGAGGACACCAGCGCGCCCTGCCTCAACACCGCGGCCTACCCGGCCGGCCAGCATGTGCTGCGCGCCCGCGCCCGCGACAGCTCGGGCAACGTTTCTACGTGGGCCAGCGCCACGGTCAACTTCGGCGGCAACCTGGCGGTGCCGCAGGGCTTCACGAAAACCGACGACTGGGTGAGCAACATATGCTGCACCACCGCGTTCGCCCAAAGCCCGGACGGCCGCTTTTTCATCGCGCTGCAGGCCGGGGAGTTGCGGGTGGTGAAAGACGGCGCATTGCTCGACACCATGGCGACGTGTCCACCGGCAGCGAGACGGTTCTCGTCGACCTTCCCCCGCTGTCCAGCGCCACCAACCACAACGGCGGCGCACTGCGCTTCGGCCCGGACGGCAAGCTCTATGTGGGTGTCGGCGAAAACGCCAACGCGGCGCTGGCGCAAGACCTGTCGAGTCCACTGGGCAAGATGCTGCGCTTCAACGACGACGGCAGCATTCCGAGCGACAACCCGTTCTTCGACACGCAGGCCGGGCTGGCGCAAGCGGTGTGGGCCTATGGCCTGCGCAACCCGTTCACTTTCGCGTTCGAGCCCGGCACCGGTCGAATGCATATCAACGATGTGGGCCAGGGCCAGTGGGAGGAAATCGACCTCGGGGCCCGCGGCGCCAACTACGGCTGGCCCTTGTCCGAAGGGCCGGACGGCGTGGTGCCCGGCATCACCGCGCCGCTGTTCGCCTACGCGCATGAGGCGGCGGCAACCCCGGGCTCGGGGCCGGGTGGTTTCGTCATCGGCTTTGCGGTCGCGGGCGGCGCCTTCTACCCGGGGGTAGGCCTGCGGAAAATAGCGGCGCCGGCCTAAAACGCCGCAATCCCGGTCATCGCCCGCCCCAGGATCAGCGCATGGATGTCATGCGTGCCCTCGTAGGTGTTCACCACTTCCAGGTTCACCAGGTGGCGGGCCACGCCGAACTCGTCGCTGATGCCGTTGCCGCCCATCATGTCGCGCGCCAGGCGGGCGATGTCCAGTGCTTTGCCGCAGCTGTTGCGCTTGAGGATGCTGGTGATTTCCACCGACGCGCTGCCTTCGTCCTTCATGCGGCCCAGGCGCAGGCAGCCTTGCAGGCCGAGGGTGATCTCGGTCTGCATGTCGGCGAGTTTTTTCTGGATCAGCTGGTTGGCCGCGAGCGGCTTGCCGAACTGTTTGCGGTCCAGCGTGTACTGGCGCGCGCGGTGCCAGCAGTCCTCGGCGGCGCCGAGTGCGCCCCAGGCGATGCCGTAGCGGGCCGAGTCCAGGCAGGTGAACGGGCCCTTCAAACCGCGCACCTCGGGGAAGGCGTTCTCCTCGGGGCAGAACACCTGGTCCATCACGATCTCGCCGGTGATGCTGGCGCGCAGGCCCACCTTGCCGAGCACCTTCGGCGCGCTCAGGCCCTTCATGCCCTTGTCGAGAATGAAGCCGCGGATCTGCCCGCCGTCGTCCTTGGCCCAGACCACGAACACGTCGGCGATCGGTGAGTTGCTGATCCACATCTTCGAGCCGCTCACGCTGTAGCCGCCGTCGACCTTCCTGGCGCGGGTGATCATGCTGCCGGGGTCCGAGCCGTGGTCCGGTTCGGTGAGGCCGAAGCAGCCGATCCACTCGCCGGTGGCGAGCTTGGGCAGGTACTTCTGGCGCTGCGCCTCGGTGCCGAAGACGTTGATCGGCACCATCACGAGGGAGCTCTGCACGCTCATCATCGAGCGGTAGCCCGAGTCCACACGCTCCACCTCCCGCGCCACCAGGCCATAGCAAACATAGTTGAGGCCGGCGCCGCCATACTGCTCGGGGATCGTGGGCCCGAGCAGCCCGAGCTCGCCCATTTCGCGAAAGATCGAAATGTCGGTACCCTCGTTGCGGAAGGCGTCGAGCACCCGCGGTGCCAGGCGGCCCTGGCAGTAGTCGCGTGCGGCGTCGCGCACCTGGCGCTCGTCGTCGCTGAGCTGCTGCTCGAGCAGCAGTGGGTCGTCCCAATGGAAGGCGGCTTTGTTGGCCATGGTGTCGATGCTCCAAAAGTGAATCGGTTCAGTCCGGGACGACCGCGGTGACTTCGATCTCGACCTTGGCGCGGTCTTCCATCAAGGCGGACACTTCCACCGCCGTCATCGCCACGCCAAAGTCGCCGATCAGGGCCCGGTACGCGGCGCCGATCTCACCTGCCGCCGCCAGGTATTCTCGCTTGCTGGTCACGTACCAGGTCATGCGCACGATGTGCTCGGGCTTGGCACCGCCGGCGGCGAGTACGTCGACAATGTTTTGCAGTGCCTGACGCGACTGCCCCGCGAAGTCGTCGGTCTCCCACACGCCTTGCCCGGTCCAACCTACCTGGCCGGCCAGCATCACGATTCGTCCGCTTGCGCTTGTTCGAGCACTGACCCCATTCGCATAACCCTTGGGGCGCGGCCAGCCCTCGGGGAGCAGCACGGTTTTGGGCGTCATGACTTGGTCTCCGAATTCAGCCGCGTGTCCTTCAGCAACTCCCGCGCGATGATGAGCTGCTGCACTTCGGTGGCGCCTTCGTAGATGCGCAGGGCGCGGATCTCGCGGTACAGCCGCTCCACCGGCTGCTCGCTCACCACGCCGAGGCCGCCGAACATTTGCAGCGCGGCGTCGATCACCTGCTGCGCGCCTTCGGTGGCGGTCATTTTCGCCATCGCCGCTTCGCGGGTCACGTTGCGGCCCTGGTCTCGCTGCCAGGCGGCGCGGTAGGTGAGGAGGGCGGACGAGTCGACGGTGGTGGCCATCATCGCCAGCTTGGCCTGGGTGAGCTGGAAGTCGCTCAAGGCCTGGTTGAAGATGCGCCGCGAGGTGCTGCGCGCCAACGCTTCGTCAAGCGCGCGGCGCGCGAACCCGAGCGCCGCGGCGGCCACCGAGGTGCGGAACACATCGAGCGTGCGCATCGCGAGCTTGAAGCCCTCGCCGGGTGCGCCGATGCGCTGTCGCGCGCTCACCCGGCAGTGTTTGAAGCGCAGCCGCGCCAGCGGGTGCGGCGCGATCACCTGGATGCGCTCGGCAATCTCGAAGCCGGGCGTGCCCGCGTCGACGATGAAGGCCGAGATGCCGCGTGAGCCCTTGGCGGCCTCAGTCTTGGATCTCTCGCCCGCCGGTTCGCCGCTGCGCGCGAAGACGACATAGAAGTCGGCGATGCCGCCGTTGGAGATCCAGGTTTTTTCGCCATCGAGGATGTAGCCGTCGCCATCGGCATCGCGGTCGAGCGTCGCGGTACACGCCATCGCGGCCACGTCGGAGCCGGCCTGCGGCTCCGAGAGCGCAAACGCCGCGATCGCCTCACCGCGCGCCACACGCGGCAGGTAGCGTTCGCGCTGCTCCGCGCTGCCGGCCAGGCTGATCGCGCCCGAGCCCAGGCCCTGCATCGCAAAAGCAAAGTCGGCCAGGCCGCTGTACCGCGCCAAGGTTTCGCGGACCAGGCAGACCGCGCG
>JANNGZ010000224.1:0-21633 GCA_031404155.1 Burkholderiales bacterium | reverse complement strand
CAGGAAGCCGGCCTGGCGCGAGTACTGCTCGATCATGCGGTTGCCGATGAAGCCGTCGCACACGCCCGAGACCACCGCGGTTTTCTTGATCTTCTTGGCGATGCCCATCACGGTCGCGAGCACGTCTTTCGCGGTCTTCTCGCCGCGCACCACTTCCAGCAGCTTCATCACATTGGCCGGGCTGAAGAAGTGCATGCCGACCACGTCCTGCGGCCGCTTGGTGAAGGACGCTATTTTGTTGACGTCGAGCGTGGAGGTGTTGGACGCGAGGATCGCGCCGGGCTTCATCACCTCGTCGAGCGTGCTGAAAACCTTCTCCTTCACGCCCATCTCTTCGAACACCGCTTCGATGACCAGGTCGGCGTCTCTCAGGTCGGCGTAGTTCAGCGTGGTGCTCAGCAGCGCCATGCGGCCGTCGTACTTGTCCTGTTTGAGCTTGCCCTTCTTGACCTGCGACTCGTAGTTCTTGCGGATCGTGGCCACGCCGCGGTCCAGCGCCTCCTGCTTCATTTCGAGCATGGTCACCGGGATGCCGGCGTTGAGGAAGTTCATGCTGATGCCGCCGCCCATGGTGCCGGCGCCGATCACCGCCACTCGTCTGACCTCGCGCACCGGCGTGTTCTCGGGCACGTCGGGGATCTTGCTCGCGGCGCGCTCACCGAAGAAGGCGTGGCGCAGCGCCTTGCTTTCGGGCGTGAGCATCAGCGCCATGAAGGTCTCGCGCTCGTACTTCATGCCCTCGTCGAAACCCTTGAGCGACCGCTCCACCACGTCCACACAACGGGCCGGCGCGGGGAAGTTCTTCGCCATCGCCTTGACCGTGTTGCGGGCGAACTGGAAGTACGCATCCGGGTTCGGGTGTTTGACTTTGAGGTCGCGCACCAGCTTCAGCGGACGCACGTCCGCGATCTCCAGCGCAAATTTGCAGGCGCCTTCGAGCAGGTCGCCCTCGATGATCTTGTCGATCAGCTTCTGCCCCGGCAGCGACGCGAGCAGCTCGCTCTTCACCGGCTCGCCGGAGACGATCATGTTGAGCGCGGTTTCAACGCCGAGCACCCGCGGCAGGCGCTGGGTGCCGCCGGCGCCGGGCACCAGGCCGATCTTCACTTCGGGCAGCGCCACATTGCAGCCGGGCGAGGCGACGCGGTAGTGGCAGCCGAGCGCCAACTCCAGCCCGCCGCCCATGCAGACGCTGTGCAGCGCCGCGACCACCGGCTTGCTGCATTGCTCGGCGATGCGGATCAGCGTGAGCAGGTTGGGCTCGGCAATTGCTTTCGGCGAGCCGAATTCCTTGATGTCGGCGCCGCCCGAAAACGCCCGGCCGGCGCCGGTGAGCACCACGGCTTTCACCGCGGCGTCGGCCATCGCGCGCTCGAAGCCGTCGGCAATGCCGCGGCGGGTGTCTAGCCCCAAGCCGTTGACCGGCGGGTTGTTCATCGTGATGACGGCCACGGGGCCGCGCACTTCATAGCTGGCGCTCATCGGGGAACCTCTTGAAAAAAGCGTGGGGCGAGACGGGTGGACGGGCGGGTTTGGCGAATAGAACGACCGTGCGATTTTGCGGCTGTTGACGGCGCGGCCGTGTCGCTGCTGGGACAAGACCGGGCACTTCGTTCGGGGGCCAAAGACTACACCCGCCGGAGCCCCTCAGCCTCGCGCCAAAACCCGGCTCGACCCGCCGCCCCGCGGCTCAGACCTCGAGCCACTCTTTGCGGATATCGGCATTGGCGCGCAACTCGGCGGGCGTGCCCTCGAAGACGATCTGGCCGTGGCCCATCACCAGGCAGCGCTGCGACACCTCCAGCGCGATGGTGAGCTTCTGCTCCACCAGCAGCACCGAGATGCCGCGGCGCTTGAGCTCGCGCAGGTACTCGGCCACCAGCTCCACGATCTTCGGCGCCAACCCTTCGGTGGGCTCGTCGATCATGATCAGGTCGGGGTCGCCCATCAGGGTGCGGCACAGGGTCAACATCTGCTGCTCGCCGCCGGAAAGCACGCCGGCCTCGTTGTGCTGGCGCTCCTTCAGGCGCGGGAACAACTGGTACATGTCGTCCAGGCTCCAGCGCCCGGATTGGCCCGCCACCTTCTGCCCGAGCTGCAGGTTCTGGTGCACCGTGAGCGTGGGAAAGATGTCGCGGTTCTCGGGCACGTAGCCGATGCCCAGATGCGCAATCTCGAAGGCCTTGAGCCCGAGGATCGGCTGGTTGCGCCAGGTGATGCTGCCCTTGCCTTCCACCAGCCCCATGATCGTCTTGACCGTGGTCGAGCGGCCCGAGCCGTTGCGCCCGAGCAGCGCCACGATCTCGCCGGCGCCGACGTCGAAATGCACGCCATGCAGGATGTGGCTCTTGCCGTAATACGCGTTGACGTCCTTGAGGCTCAGCATAGGTTCAATGCCTCGCGTCCGCCGCCTGCCCATCGGCCTGCACCGAGCCGAGGTACGCCTCCTGCACCCGCGCATTCGCGCGCACCGCCTCGGGCGTGTCGAAGGCGATCACCTCGCCGTAGACCAGCACCGCGATCTTGTCGGCCAGACCGAACACCACGCCCATGTCGTGCTCCACGGTGAGCAGGGTCTTGCCCACGGTCACCTCGCGGATCAGGTTGACGAAACGCGCGGTTTCACTGCGGCTCATGCCGGCGGTGGGCTCGTCGAGCAGCACCACGCCGGCGCCGCCGGCGATGGTGATGCCGATCTCGAGCGCGCGCTGTTCGGCGTAGGTGAGGTTCATCGCCAGCACGTCGCGGCGCTTGTCGAGCTTGATCATCGCGAGCACTTCGTCGGCGCGCTCGTTGGCATCGTGCGCGTCGGCCAGGAAGCGCCAGAACGAATATTTGTAGCCCTTGCTCCAGAGCACCGCGCAGCGCAGGTTCTCGAACACCGACAGGCGCACGAACAGGTTGCTGACCTGGAAGCTGCGCGCCAGGCCCATGCGGTTGATCTGGTACGGCGTCTTGCCGACGATGCTTTCGCCGTTGACCCGCACATCGCCCGAGCTGGCACCGAAGCGCCCGCTGATCAGGTTGAACAGGGTGCTTTTTCCCGCGCCATTGGGGCCGATGATCGCGACGCGCTCGCCCGTCTCCACGCGCAGGTTGGCGCCGCGGATGATCTCCGTCTTGCCAAAGCTCTTGCGCAGGTCGATGAGTTCTACGGCGGCCGTCATGTGCTGGCTTCGCGGGCTTTGATTTGATGCTCGATGTACTGCTGCACATCGGCCCACTGGCGCGCGAAGCGGCGGCGCGCGAACTCGAGCATCACGACGCCGACCACGGTGACCGCCAGCGAGCCGGCCCAGGCTTCGAGCGACTTGGTGTCGAGGTCGAGGCCGAGGAAACGGATGGTGGAGCCCAGGGCGGCGTCGAGCTGGATGTGATAGACCATCTCGATGATGACCGCGCTGCCGAGCAGTGCGATCAGGCCGGCGACGAAGAGCGCGAGATAGCTCTTCCACATCTCGCGCAGGCGGCCGAAGGCGGCCACGCGCAGGTTCATCATGATCAGGCTGGCGATGCCGCCGGGGGCGAACATGACCATCAGCGTGAACACCAGCCCGAGGTAGACCTGCCAGGCCTTGGTGATCTCGGAGAACAGCACCAGCGCCAGCACCAGCAGCACGCCGCCGATGATCGGGCCGAAGAAGAAGGTGGCGCCGCCGAGGAAGGTGAAGAGCAGGTAGCCGCCCGAGCGGATGCCGCTCAGCGCTTCGGCGGTGACGCTCTCGAAATTGATCGCCGACAGGCCACCGCCGATGCCGGCGAAGAAGCCGGCGATCATGAACGCGATGTAGCGCACGATCTGCGTGTTGTAGCCGACGAACTCAACCCGCTCCGGGTTGTCGCGCACCGCGTTGAGCATGCGCCCGAGCGGGGTGCGGGTGAGAGCGAACAGCGCCGCGGTGCAGATGAAGCAGTAGGCCGCGATCAGGTAGTACACCTGGATCGCCGGGCCGTAGCTGATGCCCAGCACCGGCGGGCCGATGACGCGGTTGGTGTTGATGCCACCTTCGCCGCCGAAGAAGCCGGGGAACATCAGTGACATCGCGAACACCAGTTCGCCGACGCCGAGGGTGATCATCGCAAAAGGCGTTGCGGCCTTCTTGGTGGTGACGTAGCCGAGCAGCGCGGCGAAGAAGAGGCCGGCGATGCCACCGACCAGCGGCATCAGGGTTACCGGAATCGGCAGCTTGCCCGCGGTGGCGAGATTGAGTGCGTGGATGACGAAGAACGAACCGAGGCCGGTGTACACCGCATGGCCGAAGCTGAGCATGCCGCCCTGGCCGAGCAGCAGGTTGTAGCTCAGGCAGACGATGATCAGGTAGCCCATCTGCGAGAGCATGGTCAACGCCAGGCTGCTCTTGAAGATCAGCGGCGCCACGATCAGCAACGCCGCAAAGCCGCCCCAGACGACGAGGCGGCCGGTGGTGAGTGACTTGAAGCGAGACGCGGTGGTCATGTCAGGGGCTCCACCGCGCCTCGCGCGACCCGCGACCCATGAATCGGGCGGTATTGCCAAGCGGCCGCCGCGGAACTGGCTCTGCCAGGCCGCTGGCGGCGCCCCCCTTGGGGGGAGCGGCGAAGCCGCTTCGGGGGGGATTCATATCAGCCTTCGCGTGTGCCCATCAAACCGCGTGGGCGGAAGATGAGCATCAACACCAGGAACAGGTAGGGCAGGATCGGCGCCACCTGCGACAGCTTCAGTGCCAGCACCGGGTAGCCGAAGCTGGCCGGGGTGAGCACCAGGCCGAGCGCCGCCAGCGCGGTGAGCAGCGACTGGTCGATCGCCACCGCAAAGGTCTGGAGCACGCCGATGGCCAGCGAGGCGACAAACGCGCCGGCGAGCGAGCCCATGCCGCCGATCACGACCACCACGAAGATGATCGGCCCCACCGCCTGTGCCATGCCCGGCTCGGTGGCGTAGGCATTGCCGCCGATCACCCCAGCCAGCCCCGCGAGCGCGCAACCGCCGCCGAAGACCAGCATCAGAACGCGCGGCACGTTGTGCCCCAGCGCCTCGGCCATCTCCGGGTGGGTCAAGGCCGCGGTGATCACCATGCCGATGCGGGTGCGCGCGAGCACCAGCCACAGCGCCACCAGCATCACCAGCGCCACCAGCATCATGAAGGCGCGGTAAGCGGGGAACTGGGTGTCGAAGATGGTGAACAGCGGCACGTCGAGCGACGCGGGCACGCGGTACTCCACCGCCGCGCGGCCCCAGATCAGCTGCACCAGCTCGAAGGCCAGGAAGGACAGGCCGAAGGTAATCAACAGCTCGGGCACATGGCCGAACTTGTGCACCCGGCGCAGGCAATAGCGCTCGAACGCCGCCCCGGCCGCGAAGGCCACCAGCGGCGCGACCACCAGCGCCGGCCAGAAGCCGACGTATTTGGTCGTGGTGTAGGCCACATAGGCGCCGAGCATGTAGAAGCTGGCGTGGGCGAAGTTCAGCACCCCCATCATGCTGAAGATCAGCGTCAGGCCGGAGCTCAGCATGAACAGCAGCAGGCCGTAGCTCAGGCCATTCAGCAGCGAGACGGTGAAGAGTTCCATCGATCCGCGAAGCGTCGAAGAAAAGGGCCGCGTGGGTTGGACGCGGCCCGGTCAGGAGAGATGCAGGCTCAGCCCAGCGCCAGGTCGTTTTCGAGCTGACCAAACGCCGCCATGGGGCGAAGCGAGCGCAGCGAGCCGGGAGCGGTCATTCAGCCGGCGGCGTTGGGCCGCTTCATCTGGCAAGACGTCGGCGTGCTCGACACGAAAGGCTCGAACTCACGCTCCACGACCCAGGTGAATCCGGTGTTTTCAATGTTGACCTTGTTTTTGGCGTCCACCTTGCGCCAGGTGGCCTGGTAGAGCTTTTGCTGCAGCTGGTGGTCGGCCTTGCGCATCGTGACCTCGCCGGCAAAGCTGTTCACCGTCAGGCCTTCCATCGCGAAGGCCACCTTCACCGGGTCGGTCGACTTGGCCTTGGCCATCGCCGCGGGCAGCAGCTTGAACAGGTGGTAGGCGGTGCTCATCGAGTAGTCCTCGTTGAACTTGGCGCGGAACTCGTCGAAGACCTTGCCATGATCGCCGCCGATGTTGGGCGCCGAACCATAGATCGTCTTGACCTTGCCCTCCATCGCGTTGCCGATGACGGTGGGCGTGCCCGCGGCGCCGGCGTAATAGGTGTAGAAGTTGGCGGTGAGGCCCGCGTCCTTGGCGGCCTTGATCAGCAGGGACATGTCATTGCCCCAGTTGCCGGTGATCACGGTGTCGGCGCCGGCGGCCTTCATCTTGGCCACGTAGGGCGCAAAGTCCTTCACTTGGCCGATCGGGTGCAGGTCTTCGCCGACGATCTTCACGTCGGGGCGCTTGCGGGCGAGGTTTTCCTTGGCGAACAAGGCCACCTGTTGGCCGTGTGCGTAGTTCTGGTTGATCAGGTAGACGTTCTTGACCGCCTTGTCCTCCTTCATGAAGGTGGTCATCGCCTCCATCTTCATGCTGGTGTCGGCGTCGAAGCGGAAGTGCCAGAAGCTGCACTTGGTGTTGGTCAGGTCGGGGTCCACCGCGGCGTAGTTGAAGAAGACAACTTCCTTGCCCGGGTTGCGTTCGTTGTGCTTGTTGATCGCGTCGATGAGCGCGCCGGCGATCGCCGAACTGTTACCTTGGGCGACGTAGCGAATGCCCTGGTCGGTGGCCGCCTTGAGCACATTCAGGCTCTCCTGCGGCGAGCCCTTGCTGTCGAAGGGCACGATCTCGAACTTGACGCCCGCGACGTTGTTGGACTCGCGCGCCGACACATGCTGGAAGGTGCGGATCATGTTGTTGCCGATATTGGCAAACGGACCCGACATGCCGTCGATCCACGCGATCTTGACCGTCTCGCCCTTTTGCGCGAATGCGGCGCCGGAGCAGACCACGAGCGTGGCTGCCATCAGGCCGCTCAGTTGGCCATTCAGTCGGTTGAATTTAGGGGTCATAGCAGGTCTCCTGGTTCGAAAGCGTCAAGTCATTGGTCCACCTTGGACATTAATGCCTGCGCAAGCCATGTGGCTTCAGGGATTGCCCCGGGGCGATCAACTGCCCCCGGGAACAAGGGGTGCAGCTTCAGGCAGGAAGGCGGTAGTCCTTGAACTGCTCGCGCAGCTTCATCTTCTGCATTTTGCCGGTGGCGCCGAGCGGGATGGCGTCGACGAAGGCCACGTCGTCGGGCACCTGCCACTTGGCCACCTTGCCGTCGAAGAAGGCCAGCAACTCCGCGCGGCTGGCCTCGGCGCCGGGTTTCACCACCACCACCAGCAGCGGCCGCTCGTCCCACTTCGGGTGCGGCACCGCGATGCACGCCGCCATCGCCACCGCCGGGTGGGCCATGGCCACGTTTTCGATATCGATCGAGCTGATCCACTCGCCGCCGGACTTGATCACGTCCTTGCTGCGGTCGGTGATCTGCAAAAAACCGTCGGGGTCGATTGCGGCCACGTCGCCGGTGGGGAACCAGCCGCCGGCCACCAGCGGGTCGCCGCCCTCGCCCTTGAAGTAGCTGGAGATGATCCAAGGGCCCTTGACCAACAGGTCGCCGCTGGCCTGGCCGTCCCAGCGCAGCTCGTTGCCGTCGGGGTCGACGATTTTCATCTCGACGCCGAACACCGCGCGGCCCTGCTTGGCCATGATGCCCAAGCGCTCGTCGGCGGTCAGCGCATCGTGTTTGATCTTCAGCGTACACACGGTGCCGATCGGCGACATCTCGGTCATGCCCCAGGCGTGCAGCACCGAGATACCGTAGTCGTCGCGGAAGGCCTTGATCATTGCCGGCGGGCAGGCCGAGCCGCCGATCACGGTGCGCTTCATCGTGGTCAGCTTCAGGCCATGCTGGCCCATGTGGTTGAGCAGGCCGAGCCACACGGTGGGCACTCCGGCCGAGAGCGTGACCCGCTCGGACTCCATCAGCTCGTAGACCGACTTGCCGTCCAGCGCGGCGCCCGGGAACACCAGCTTCGCGCCGGTCATCGCCGCGATGTACGGGATGCCCCAGGCGTTGACATGGAACATCGGCACCACCGGCAACACGCTGTCGCGCCCGGTGATGCCCACCGCGTCGCCCATCGCCCCGGCATAGGCGTGCAGCACGGTGGAGCGGTGGCTGTAGAGCGCACCCTTGGGGTTGCCGGTGGTGCCGCTGGTGTAGCACATCACCGCGGCGGAGTTCTCGTCGAAGCTCGGCCAGGCGTAGTCGCCGCTTTCAGCGCCGAGCCAGGCCTCGTAGCTGCGCAGGCCGGGGATGCCGGTGTCGGCAGGCAGCGCCGCGGCGTCGCACAGGGCCACCCAATGTTTGACCGTGGTGCACTTGCTCCACACCGCCTTCACGATCGGCAGGAAGCTCATGTCGAAACACAGCACCTGGTCTTCGGCATGGTTGGCGATCCAGGCCACCTGGTCCGGCGCCAGGCGCGGGTTGATCGTGTGCAGCACCCGGCCGCTGCCGGAGACGCCGAAGTACAACTCCAGGTGCCGGTAGCCGTTCCAGGCCAGGGTGGCGACGCGGTCGCTGAAGGCCAGGCCGAGGCGGTCGAGCGCTTGCGCCACGCGCCGCGAACGTGCCTCCACCTCGCGGTAGTTGCAGCGGTGCAGGTCGCCTTCGACACGCCGCGAGACGATTTCACCGTCGTAGTGGTGGCGCGCGGCAAAGCGGATCAGGTCCGAGATCAGCAGCGCTTGGTTTTGCATCAGGCCGAGCATGGAAGTCTCCGGTGGCGTCATGGTCAAGGGTCGCGAACAGTATCAAAGCCGGCCAAGGGCGCTGTCAAAGCGTGATTCCCCCATGCACCGCTGCCCTTCCCCGGGCGACGGACAATGCGCCGATGAACTTCGCCGCCGAAACCTCGGGCCCTGCCTTTGCGGCGCTCTCCGACGCAAGCCCGCCGCGTTGGCGCGAGCCCTCGTTCGTTGCCGGCCTGGGCGACAAGTTCTCGGTGCCCCAACTGCCGCAAGCGCTGTCCGAGCCGCATTGGGTGGCCCGCAGCGACGCGCTCGCCGATGCGCTCGGCATCGCCGACTGGATGCGCGGCGACGAGGCCCTCGCGCTGCTCGCGGGGAATGCCCTGCCCGCCGGCGTACCGCCGCGCGCCACCGTGTATTCGGGCCACCAGTTCGGTGTCTGGGCCGGCCAACTGGGCGACGGCCGAGCGTTGCTGCTCGGCGACTGGGCCGACCCGCAGGGCAACGCGATGGAGGTGCAGATCAAGGGCGCCGGCCTGACGCCGTTTTCGCGTATGGGCGACGGCCGCGCGGTGCTGCGTTCGTCGATCCGCGAGTTCCTCTGTTCCGAGGCGATGCACGCGCTCGGCATCCCGACCACCCGCGCGCTGGCGGTGATCGGCTCGCCGCAGCCGGTGCGGCGCGAGACCGTGGAAACCGCGGCGGTGGTGACGCGCGTGGCGCCGAGCTTCATCCGCTTCGGGCACTTCGAACACTTCACCCACACCGCGAGTGACCTGGCCGGGCTGCGCCAACTGGCAGATGCGGTGATCGACCGCTTCTACCCCGCAGCGCGCGAGGCCCGCAACCCGGTCGCCGCGATGCTCGAGGAAGTGACCCGGCGCACCGCGGCGATGGTGGCCGCCTGGCAGGCGGTGGGCTTTTGCCACGGGGTGATGAACACCGACAACATGTCGATCCTGGGCCTGACGATCGACTACGGCCCCTTCGGTTTCCTCGATGCCTTCGACCCCGGGCATATCTGCAACCACTCCGACCACCAGGGCCGCTACGCCTACGGGCGCCAACCCAACGTCGCGTTCTGGAACCTGCATGCGCTGGCGCAGGCGCTGCTGCCTCTTTTTGCAGAGCAGGACGAAGCGCTTGCGGCGCTGGAACCGTATCGGCAGGTTTTCCCCGAGCGCTTGAACGCCAACATGCGGGCCAAGCTGGGGCTGCTGGGCGCGCAGGACGAAGACACCGCGCTGGTCGACGACTTCATGCGCCTGCTGGCCACCGACCGAGTCGACTTCACGATCGTGTTTCGCCGCCTGGCCTCGTTCTCGACCGCCCCGGCGGCGACCAGCGAGCCACTGCGCGACCTCTTCATCGACCGTGCCGCCTTCGACGCCTGGGCCGCGCGCTATCAGCAGCGCCTGTTGCAGGAACAGAGCATCGACAGCGAACGTGCCGCCCGCATGAACCGCGTGAACCCGAAGTTCGTGCTGCGAAACCATTTGGCGCAGTACGCGATCCAAACCGCCCAGGGCGGCGACTTCGCGCCGATACAAACCCTGCTGAAAGTTCTCGAATCGCCCTTCGACGAACAAGCCGAACACGAGGCCTACGCCGGCTTCCCGCCCGACTGGGCGCAACACCTCGAAGTGAGCTGCTCTTCATGAACGCACCAAACCCCAAGCCGCAAGCGCCGCACGACCACGACGACCCGCGCTATGCGGTGCACAGGAGCGACGCCGAGTGGCGCGCGGCGCTCGAGCCGATGCAGTACCAGGTGGCTCGCCATGCCGCCACCGAGCGCGCCTTCAGCGGCAAGTACTGGGACCATTTCGACGATGGCCGCTACAACTGCGTCGGCTGCGGTACGCCGCTGTTCGAGAGCGGCACCAAATTCGACGCCGGCTGCGGCTGGCCGAGCTACTGCGCGCCGGTGAACGCCGAAATCGTCGAGCGCATCGTCGACAGCTCGCACGGCATGGTGCGGGTGGAGGTGCGCTGCAACCGATGCGGCTCGCACCTCGGCCATGTGTTTCCTGACGGCCCCGAGCCCACCGGGGAGAGGTTTTGCATCAACTCGGCAGCGATAGACTTCGCGCCGAAATGAAGCTCCTCTTCGACTTCCTTCCGATCATCCTGTTCTTCACCGCGTTCAAATACGCGGGGGCGAACAAGGAATGGGCGGCCGCCTTCGCGGCGTCGAACTTCGGCTTCCTGGTCTCGGGCGGCGCGGTTGGCCCAGAAGAGGCGCCGGTGCTGCTGGCTACCGTGGTGGTGATCGTGGCCACGCTCGCGCAGGTCGCCTTCCTGGCCGCGCGCGGCAAGAAGGTCGACCTGATGCTGTGGGTGAGCCTGGGCCTGGTGGTGGTGCTCGGCGGCTTGACGATCTGGTTCCACAGCGAGACCTTCATCAAGTGGAAGCCGAGTGTTCTGTACTGGGTGATGGGCCTGGCCTTCCTGCTCAGCCCGCTGCTGTTCGGCAAGAACCTGTTGCGGGTGTTGCTGGGCGAACAGCTGCAACTGCCGGCGCGGGTGTGGCAACGCCTCAACGCCGCCTGGGTCGGATTCTTCGGCGTGATGGGGCTTCTCAACATCTGGGTGGCCTACACCTTCTCCACCGACACCTGGGTCAACTTCAAGCTCTTCGGCGGCATCGGGCTGATGCTGCTGTTCACGCTGGCGCAGGGCCTGTACCTGAGCCGCTTCCTTAAGGACGACGGCGGCCTCGGCGCCGATGCCAAGCCCTCGCCCGACTCGCAGCGCTGAGCCCTGCGCATCGCCACCGACCATGGCCGTCTCCGCCTCGCAAATCGACGCCGCGCTGCGCGCCGCGCTCGCGCCCTTGACGCTCGAAGTCCAGGACGACAGCCACCTGCATGCCGGCCACGCGGGGGCCCGCGAAGGCCGCCATTTCACGGTGCGGATCACGAGCCAGAACTTCGCCGGCGCGAGCCGCGTGGCGCGGCATCGCCTCGTGTATAGTGCCCTCGCTACCCTCATCCCCGAGGGCATTCATGCGCTGGCCATCGAGGCTCGCGCGCCTGACGAAAGCTCGTCCTGACCCTCGCCGCGTGGCATTGCATCCGCGGCGACCCGCTCCCCTCGAAAGGTTTCTCCCCATGAATTTGAAGACCCACGCCGTGGCCGCGTCGTTGGCCCTCGCCTGCTTCGGCGCGATGGCGCAGAACATCGCCACCGTCAACGGCAAGGCAGTGCCCAAGGCGCGTGTCGACGCCCTCCTCACCCAGGCGCAACGCTCGGGCCAGCAGCTGCCGCCGGACATCGAAAAGCGCGCCCGGGACGCGGTGGTGATGCAGGAAATCTTCGCCCAGGAAGCCGAGCGCCGCGGCCTCGCGGCCTCGCCCGACTACCGTGCGCAGATGGAACTCGCGCGCCAGCGCATCCTGCTCGACCTGCTGCGCGTGGATGTCGAGAAAAAGGCCGCGGTGAGCGATACCGACGTCAAAGCCGAATACGAAAAGTTCAAGGCGCAGCAGCCTGCCGGCACCGAGTACCGGGCGCGGCATATCCTGGTCGAGAAGGAAGACGAAGCCAAGGCCCTGCTGGTGCAGTTGAAGGGTGGCGCCAAGTTCGACGAGCTGGCCAAGAAACATTCGAAGGACCCGGGCTCGGGCCAGAACGGCGGCGACCTGGACTGGGCCAGCGGCGGCAGCTACGTGCCCGAGTTCACGCAGGCGATGACCAAGCTGAAGAAGGGCGAAACCACCGACGCGCCGGTGAAGAGCCAGTTCGGCTTTCACATCATCAAGCTCGAGGACACCCGCGAGGCGCAGGTGCCGTCGCTGGAGGAACTCAAGCCGCAGATCCTGCAGTCGCTGAAGCAGGGGCAGATGCAGAAGTTCCAGGACGAGCTGCGCAGCAAGGCGAAAACCGACTACAAGTTTCAATAGCGACCACAACGAAGTCGGGTCGCCGTCAGTAACCCTTACCTGATGGGGCTGCTTTTGCAGCCCCTTCCTCTTCTGATGACCGCTGGCGAATTTCGCCGCCATCAGCGCAGTGGCCGGAAGAACTCGCGGAACTCGTGGGCCGGGACTTCGGGCTCCCCCCTAGCCGCGACGTGGCCGCCGCGGGGCAGCACGGTCCAGCGGCGGATCTCGCTGAAGGTGACTTCGGGCGCTTACCCGCGACCCTCGGAGTCAACCAGGGCCCCCGCTTCAATCCGCAATTGCCGGTCGCAGCGCGACGCGATGGCGGGGTCGTGGGTCACCAGCACGAGCGTGGTGCCGGCCTCGCGGTTCATCTCGAAGATCAGCTCCATCACCTTTTCCCCGGTGGCGAAATCCAGGCTGCCGGTGGGCTCGTCGGCGAGCAGCACCGCGGGCTTCACCACGAAGGCGCGCGCCAGCGCCACCCGCTGCTGCTCACCGCCCGAGAGCACCCGGGGGTAATGCGACAGGCGCTCGCTCAAACCGACGCGCCCGAGCATCTCGCGCGCCTGCGCACGCGCGTCGTTGCGGCCGAGCAGTTCCAGCGGCAGCATCACGTTTTCCAGCGCGGTGAGGTTGGAGAGCAGCTGAAAGCTCTGGAACACGAAGCCGACCTTCTGCGCGCGCACCGCAGCGCGTGCGTCTTCGTCGAGCGCAAACAGCTCCACACCCGCGAGGCGCACGCTGCCCTGCGTCGGCACGTCCAGCCCCGCCAGGATCGACAGCAGCGTGCTCTTGCCCGAGCCCGAAGCGCCGACGATCGCCACCGACTCGCGCTCGGCGAGCGTGAAGCTGATCTCGTGGAGAATCGTCAAGGTGCCGGTGGAGTCGGCCACCTGCTTGCTGATGCGTTGTACGGAGATGATCGGTTCTGGCATGAGGCATGAATTTGTTCGATTGGGGCTGACCCGCCGCAAACTGCTGGCGCACTGTAGCCTGAGCGCGCTGCTCGCTGCGGCGGGCCTGTCGCAGGCCCAAGGCGGCGCGGCCACGATCCTGATCGTCGGCGACAGCCTCTCCGCCGAGTACGGCATCACACGCGGCAAGGGCTGGGTGGCCTTGCTCGAGAAGCGCCTCGCGGCCGAGAGGATCGGCGCGCGGGTGGTCAATGCCAGCATCAGCGGCGACACCACGTCGGGCGGCCGCACCCGCCTGCCGGCCCTGCTGGCGCAGCACAAGCCCACGCACGTGATCCTCGAACTCGGCGGCAACGACGCGCTGCGCGGGCTGCCCCTGGGCATGACCACCGAGAACCTGGCGCAGATGGCACGCGCGGCCAAATCCGCCGGCTCGCGCGTGGTGGTGGTCGGCATGCAGGTGCCGCCCAACTATGGCAAACGCTACAGCGACGATTTCGCTGCGCTGTTTGCCAAGGTGGCCCAGCGTGAAGGCTTGGCACTGGTGCCCTTCCTGCTGAAGGACGTGGCCGACGGCCCGAGGGCCGACACGATGTTCCAGAACGACCGCATTCACCCGCGCGAAGCGGCGCACCCGATCATGCTGAACAACGTCTGGCCGGTGCTGCGGCCGCTGTTGCCCAAGTAGTCGGCGAGGGGCCTCTCCTTTGCCGCTCGCGCTTTACTGCGAGCGGTCGCGCCCGCCGCCGCGGCCACCGGGAGCACGTTCGCCACGCGGTTCCTTGTCGCCTCGCTCTTCACGCGGCTCGCCGCGCTGCGGTTCGCCGCGGTCGACATCAGGCCCGGGTTGCCGCTGCGCCGCCTTGCCCACCGGCACCACGGCTTGCGGCACCGCCACCGGCGGCGGTGCGCCGGGGCGCTGCGGCGGCATGGCCGCTTGCGGCTGCTGTGGCGGGTTCGCGGGCTGTGCCCGTTGCGTCGGAGCCGCCAGCGGCACCTGCGCTTGCGGCGGCGCGTTCACCGGCGGTTGCGCGCGGCCCAACTGTCCGTCGGCTTGCGCCGGGGGGCGGCCCGGTCGGCCGTCATCCTGCGCGCGGCGGTTGTCGGCACGTGGTGCGCCGCCGTTCGCCGGCCCCTGCGGTTGGCGCAGCGCGGGTGGCTGTCCGTCGTTGCGTCCGTCGTTGCGTCCATCGGCTCGTCCATCGGCTCGTCCATCGGCCCGGCCGGTCGGCCGCACGCCCTGCGGCGGCGCCACGGGTACCGCGCCACCCGGCACCGGTACGACGGCGGTACGCGCCGTGGGCGGCGGTGGTGCCACCGGCGCCTCGCTTCCACGCAGGCGCTGGCCTTGCACTTCGCGCAGCACACGCGCGTCCACCTTGGTCACCGCCTGGGCGATCGGTTGACGCTCGCGCAGCACGTTCGAAGGCACCACGGTCACGCCACCGGGCACACCCTGGTTGGTGTACATGACCGGCTCGCGCGGTGCCGGCCGCGGCTGGCCGGGCTGCCCCGGCCCGGTGGGGCGCAGCGCCGGGTGCAGGTGCACATGCGTGAGGTTGACGTTGTTCACGTAGCGTTGCGAGGTGCGGTAGTACGGCATGTAGGGCTCACGTGGCGCCAGCGGCACCCAGCCCACATGCGGCAGGCGGCCGCCGCCACCGATGTTGACGCCAATGCTGACGTTGGGCCCACCGATCCAGGCCACCAATGCGGGCGAGTACACCGGCCGGTGCACTTGACGGCCCGGCGCCCAGGCCCAATGGCCACCCCAATGCACCCAGCGCCCATAGTGGAAGGGCGCAAAGCCCCAGGGCGCGTCGTCGACCCAGGTCCAGCCCCAGGGCCGCACAAACGCCCAGTGGCCGTAGCGGTACGGCGCCCAGTCCACCGCCACGCTCAACGGCATCCAGAGGGCGCCGTACTCGGGGTGACTGCTCCAGCGGCCGTAGCGGTCGAGGTCCTCGGCGCCGGTCATCTCGGGCGACACCGGCCGTGCCGCGATCGCGCGTTCGTCGTCGCGGTTCTGTGCCAATACCCAGCGTGAGAAGCCGTCGTCACCGAGCGTCGACCAGGTGTAGTGCGTGCTCCGTTGCGGCCCTTGCAGCCAGAACTCGGCGCGCTGGCCGGCATGGATCGACAGGTTGGAGTCCGGCGCCTCGAAGCGAAGTTCACCGCGCCAGGCCCCGGCAAAGGTGGCGCCGTCGCGGCGGTCGACGCGGAAGTGGCCAACGCTGCGTGGCAAGAGCCGGCCTTCGGGCGTGTTCAGCTCGAATTCACGCGCCAAGTCGGCCGAGCGCACCCGCAGCGCCACGCTCCCCGACACCAGGCGGACCATCACCACCTCGTCGTCGAGGCGTTCCATTTCGATTTCGGTGGCGCCGTCCAGGCGCAGCGTGGACGAGCCGATCTGCACCTCGGTGCGTGCGTCGCGGTCGGTGGAGATGCGGTCGCCGCCGGTCACCGGCCGGTTGCGCTCGGCTGCGGCCCATTCGTTGCCCTCGGCGTCGAACATCCACACCGTGCCGTGGATCTCGGACAAGCGGCCGACGCGGCCGGGGGGGTCGCTCTCCTGCGCGGCCTGTGGGCTTTGCGCATGGGCCAACGCGGGCAACAGCAGCAGCGCGAAGATCGCGCCGAGCAACTTGGGAAAGTTTTGCAGACTCATGGCGGTTCTCCTGCCGACCGGCTCGGGCGCTGTGGTCGCGCGGAAGAGGTTCGAGTCACGCAACAGGCGCTGCGTTCACAGCCGGGTCTGGCTCGGTTCCAACGGCCCGCTCAGCAGCCACGCTGACGGCCTTCACTTGCCTTTACAAATGCCCGCCGGGCGTGCGATCGGCGGGGCGATTCAAGGGCAGCTTCAGTCGTCGCCTTCGCCCGGGTCGAGGTCGGGAAACAACACGCTGGTGAAGCCGAGCTGGGTCAGGTCGCGCATGCGTGTCGGGTACAGGCGGCCGATCAGGTGGTCACATTCATGCTGCACCACGCGGGCATGAAAACCGCTGGCCTCACGCTCGACCGGCCGGCCCAGCGGGTCGAAGCCGCGGTAGCGGATACGCGCAAAGCGCGGCACCACGCCGCGCAGGCCGGGCACCGAGAGGCAACCCTCCCAGCCCTGCTCTTCCTCGTCACCGAGCGGCTCGACCACCGGGTTGATCAACACTGTCCTGGGCACCGGCGGCGCGTCGGGGTAACGCTCGTTGCGGCTGAAGCCGAAGATCACCAGTTGCAGGTCGACCCCGATCTGAGGCGCCGCCAGGCCCGCGCCGTTGGCGGCTTCCATGGTGTCGAACATGTCGGCGACCAGCGCGTGCAGCTCGGGCGTGTCGAACGCGGCCACCGGCGGCGCCACACGCAGCAGGCGCGCATCGCCCATTATCAGAATTTCTCGCATCGCCATCGCTTGGGTTCTCTCATTTTCGCTGACTTGAAATCGACCGTCACACTACGGTTGCGGGGCAGGCATGGAGTTGGTGAAGCGGGAAGGCCCTGCCTTCCGATTCGCCGCGCAAAGAATACCCGGACAAGTCGCCCTTCCCCGGGACCGCGAGTCCTTGAGCCGCAGAGTCACTTCGAAGACGGGTGTCGCGCTACCGTCCCGCCCCACCCGCCGCCCGCGTCAGCACCGTCCGCTCCAGCGGCCAGGGTGCGTACAGCTGCGGCGTTTGCGGAGCGCTGCGGTGGCGGTTTCTTTCGACGATGGGCACGGCGCCGTTGAAGGCCTCGAGCAGGGTGACAAAACCGTCGCCGTCGGTGTCGGATTTGCCGCGCAGGCTTTCCAGCAAGGCGTACGTGAACAGGCCGTGGCGGCCGTCGCGGTATTCCTGCGACATCTCGTTGGCCTTGGTCGCCACCACCAGTGAAAACAGCGAACTCGCCGAACGCTTCAGGAGCGAGTGCAGGTCGAGCTTGCCTTCAATGCCGCGCGCATGGCAGGTGTCCACCACCAGCACGCGGCGCCCGGCCGCCTGGCGCAAGCCCTGAAAGAACACCGACCAGTGGATCAGCGAGGGCACGTCCTCGAGCCCGCCGATGGCGCCCATCCAGTCGCCGGTGGTGGCGTCGGCAGGCACGAAGTAGTAGTTGCCGCGCGAATCGCTGATGCCGTGCGAGGCCAGGAACACGACCACCGTGTCGCGCTCCCCGGCATCGGCCAGGAAGTGAAGCGACTTGACGATCGCCTCGCGCGTGGGCCGCTGCGCCGTCTCGTCCGACAGCAGGCGCACATGCACCTTGCGGAACTGCCGCGGACCGCTGACGCGGAAGAATTCGGCCACCTGCTGCGCGTCGCGGGCGGCAAAGTCCAGGTCGGCGCTTTGGTTGTTGGGCCTGAGCTGGGAAAACTCGTTTACGCCCACCGCCAGCACGTACAGGTCGCCCGCCGGCGGTGGGCCCGCTGGCCCGGCGCGCGCTTGCACATCGACGATCAGTTCGTTCAGCCCCAGCGACTCAGCGGTGGAAACCTCCACGCGTACCAGGTTCTCGGCTTCGGCCAAATCCACCTCCACCTCGCGGACCACGCTGCGCATCTCGTCGCCCGCCAGCGCTCGGGCGCGCGACGGCGTCACCGGCACGTTGTTGACGTACACCGTCAGGTCACGCATCGGCAGGTTCACGGCCTGGGCGTGGATGCGCACGCGGGCTCGCTGCGGGCCGGGCGTCGGCGCACTGCCGGCTGCAAGCGTGGCAAGGTGGATCTGCGGTGGGGCGATGCGCCGCAGCTCGGCGATGTCGAACGCGCGCTCGCGGCGTGCCGTGGCGACGGCCGGGCTCGGGTTGCGCGCGGCCAGCGCCGCGTCGACGATGTCCGGCCGGTACAGCAGGCGCTCGAACTGCACCGCCCGGTAGAACAGCGAGGCCTGGTCGGCGCCGCGGTTCAGGTGCCAGCCGATGGATTGGTCGCCCTGCGTGGACGACACGTAATAGCCCTGCGGCGTCCACGCGATCCACTCCAGCGACACCGGGTGCACATACGCCGCCAGGTATTCGACGCCGTCCTCGGCGCGCAGCCAGCGCAGCGTGCCGTCGGACACTGCCGCGACGATGCTCTGGCTGTCGGCGCTCGCCACCACCTGCCACACCACGCCGCTGGCACGGTAGCGCCACAACGGCCGCGCGTTGCGGTCGAAGGCGCGCACCGACCATTCGGTGCCGAGCGCGAGCAGGCGCTCGTTCGGCGCCACAGCCGACGCGCGCACGAACTCGTAGTCGTCGAGCACCAGCGGGGTGTCGTTCAGGCTCGCCGGGGCTGCGGCGCTGCCGTCGTTCAACCGCCAGCCCGCCGGCCGGGCGGGTGGCGCGCGCAGTTCGCTGTCGTTCGCCGCCGGTCGCGACGCACTGCGCTGTTTGATGTTCAAGCGCACGCGCGCATCCGCACTGTTGCGGGCGTAGAACTCCACGGTGGCCGCGCCGTCCGACAGGCGCAGCGCGCCGGCATGGGCGCGCAGGTCGGCCACGTCGGGGCGCACCACCACGTCGACCCGGCCGCTCGGATCCAGCACGCCGATCAACGGGTCTTCGGAGGCGAATGCCATGCGCCCGCCCTTCATCGGCCACAGGCTGCCCGGCCGTTGCGCCTCGACCTCGATGGTCTCGGCCGCGCCGCGGCCCTGCTGGCGCCAGCGGTAGATGCGGCCTTTGCCGAGCCCGCTTTGTTCGCCGGTGGCGTAGATCGACTCGCCGCTGTCGTTCCACTGGATGTTCTGCAACCGGCGTTGGCCCCGAAGCGCCGAGGCATCGACGCTCCAGGCCAGCGTCAGGTCGCTGGCGCGGTACACCGCCGGCGCCGCCAGGTCGCTGAAGCCAACACCAATCCACTGCGCGTCGGGCGAGAACTTGATCGACAGTGGTTGCTGCCCAGTGCTGGTTTTGCGCCGCCCCACCAGGCGAAACGACGCGTCATACAGGCGCAGGTAACCGTCCAGCGACGCCACGGCCAGGCGGCCGTCGCGCGCAAAGCCGGCATCGAGGATGCGGTCGCCGAAATCGACGTCGCGCGCCACCTCCGCGTAGTCGCTGGTGCGCAGGATGCGCAGTCCTTTGGCGCCGAGCAGGCCGACGGCCAGGTGCTGACCGTCGGGGGCGAACGAGAGCGTGCCGATAGTCTCGGCAAAGCCACCGATGCGGCGCACCATCTCGCCGGTGTCGGCATCGAACAGGTACACCGAGCCGGCGCCCTCGAAGTCCCAACCGGTCCAGCCGCCCGCGGCGACGATGCGGCCTTGCGGGTGCATGTCGGCCGCGTACACGCGCCCCTCGAAGCCGTCGGCTATCGGCACACGAAACACGCGCAGCAGCCGGCCTTTGGGCATCTGCCACAGCCGCACCGTCTTGTCGTCGCTGGCGGTGAGCAGGCGGTCGCGCGGCGCGTCGAACACCAGCTTGCGCACGCGCGCGGTGTGCATGGTGCTGTCCAAGCGCAGGAAGGGTGTCTGCGGCGGCGCCTGTGCTGCCGCCTGCTCGACGGCGGCGAGCAGCAGCACGGCCAGCAGTGCTCCGGACGCGAAGCGCCACACGCCGCTGGCCCGCCGCCTGCGGCCTAGCGCGGCCCGCGAGTGCGCAAGCGTCTGAGGTAGTCCCACACGGTCAGCAAGAAGTAGTCGCTGTCGGCTTCGCTGGACCCGCCGGGCGCCAGTTTGGCCGCGTTGGTCCTTGCGTCGAACACGTTGGGTGCACTGCCCCGCACCGGCGGGCTGCGGCCGAGATCGGCGATCTTGAACACGTCGCTCCCGCTGTCGACAGGCGCATCGTCGATGCCCTGCGCCGGCGGCTTGCCGGTCACCTGCACTTCATCGGTCGACCCGCTCGACGCGATGGTCGTCGTCGGCGGAGGCGCGGGTGCGGGCGCGGGTGCCGGGCTGGGTGTCGGCTCAGGGCTCGGCGCTGGCGACGCCCCGGGGGCCGGAGCGGGTGCCGGGTCGGGCGCAGGTGCTGGCGCAGTCGTAGGTGCAGGTGCAGGTGCAGGTCCTGGCGCAGGTGCGGGGTCGGGCACAGGAACTGGCGAGGGTGCGGGTGCGGGTGCGGGTGCGGGTGCGGGTGCGGGTGCGGGTGCGGGCGCGGGTGCGGGCGCGGGGGCTGGCGGTGGCGGTGGCGGTGGCGGTGGATCGATGGGTCGTGCGTCGGCCAGCGTGATGCCGTCACCCGCGGTGCCGGGTGAGCCACTGCTCAAACCGGAGGAGGAGCCCGGGGTCAACTCGCCGGGATTGAACAGCCCCGGTGTGGCGCTTGTCGGTCCGGGGGGCGATTCGAGGCCCGACGGGTTGACATAGCTGAGGATGAAATTCGCCCCCGGCAAGGGCACAGCCGCAAGCAGGCTGCCCGGCGCGCCGCCGCCGCCGGGCGGCGTGCCGTTCAGGCTGTGCAGCGTACCCGAGAAGCCGTTCGGTACCAGCACACCGCCCGCGTTGACGACGCTTTGCGCTGCGTTGTTCAGGGTGCCATCGGGCTGGGCGAGCACGACACGGAAATACGGCTCGTTGACGTGATTCGTGTTCGAGTTGGGCAGCCGCTGCGCCGCCTGTGTGCCGGTGAACGCGAAGGTGCCGCCGGCGCCGGCGCGAAACGTGACGCCGCCAGACGACTGCAGGTTCAGGCGCACGCTGTTCATCGGCACCAGTGCCAAGCCAGCGCGCGAGTACGGCCCGGTCACCGCAATCGGCTCCGGTATGCCGGCCTCGTGCGCCGCGCGGTCCAGGCGCACGAACTGCTGATCCGACCGTATGTCGAGTTCGCGGCCCACGCTGCCGTTCAGGTTGATGCCGCCGCCAACGCCACCCGAGGCCGTGGCCCGCAAGGTGACCTGGCTCGTGGCGAGGTCGACGTTGCCATAGATGGAAGTGTTGCCCGGCGGTGCCGCAACCGTTTCAACGAAGCTCGGCCGCAGCGTCAATGTCGACCCGGGTGCGCGCGCATCGGTCACCCCGCCGAGCGCATAGGTGTCGCTCGTGATGAGCAGCGAATTCGGGTCGGCAGCGCCGGGGCTGCACGCAATGGCGCATTCGAATCCGATCTCGTCCCCCCACGGCTCGACCACCAGCGCACCGCCGATCGCGATGTTGCCGCCGCTGGCGAAGATGCTGTGCCGCGCCCGCACCGTGGCGGCGTTCACCGTCACGTGGTTGTTCGCTTCGATCACGCCG
>JANNGZ010000223.1:0-3172 GCA_031404155.1 Burkholderiales bacterium | reverse complement strand
GCGATCGCCAGGAAGTGCAGCACCGCGTTGGTCGAGCCGCCGGTGGCCATGACCACCGCGATCGCGTTTTCCAGGCTCTTGCGGGTGACGATGTCGCGCGGCTTGAGGTCGCGTTTCACAGCCTCGACCAGCACCCGCGCCGACTCGCGCGTGTTGGTCACCTTTTCCTCGTGCACATTGGCCATCGTCGAGCTGAAGGGCAGGCTCAGGCCCAGCGCTTCGAAGGCCGAGCTCATCGTGTTGGCGGTGTACATGCCGCCACAGGAGCCACTGCCAGGAATCGCGCGGCGCTCGATCTGGCAGAAGTCTTCCTCGCTCATCTTGCCGGCGGAGAACTGGCCGACTGCCTCGAACACGGTGACGATGTTCAGGTCCTGGCCCTTGTAGCGGCCGGGCAGGATGGTGCCGCCGTAGACATAGATCGCCGGCACGTTGGCGCGCAGCATGCCCATCATGCCGCCGGGCATGTTCTTGTCGCAGCCGCCGATGACGAGCACGCCGTCCATCCACTGGCCGCCGACGCAGGTCTCGACACAATCGGCGATCACTTCGCGCGAGACCAGGCTGTACTTCATGCCCTCGGTGCCCATCGCCATGCCGTCGCTGATGGTCGGCGTGCCGAAGATCTGCGGGTTGGCGCCGGCTTCCTTCAAGCCCTCCACTGCGGCGTCGGCCAGCACCTGCAGGCCCGAGTTGCAGGGCGTGATCGTCGAATGGCCATTGGCCACGCCGATCATCGGTTTGCCGAAGTCGCGCTCGGTGTAGCCCATCGCGTAGTACATCGAACGGTTCGGCGCACGCGCCACGCCTTCGGTGATGTTGGCGCTGCGGCGGTTGGGTTTGGACGTGGCGTCAGACATCGAGGGCTCCGGGTTCTGGCTGGGTTGGCAATCCGATTCTAGAGACCTGCCAAGCACGGGCCGGTTCGGGCGTGGCCGCCGAGTGCGCTGCTAGCATCGCGCATGCTCGTTCATCCCCAATTCAATCCGATCGCGCTCGACCTGAGCAAACTCGGCATTCCGCTCCAGATCCACTGGTACGGCCTGACCTACCTGGTCGCGTTCGGCCTCTTTCTTTGGCTGGCCACGCTGCGCACCCGCCAGCCGCAGTACGCGCAGGCCGGCTGGACGAAGCGCGATGTCGAAGACCTGCTCTTCTTCGGCGTGCTTGGCGTGGTGCTCGGCGGGCGCATCGGTTATGCGTTGTTCTACAAGCCCGGCCACTATCTGGCCAACCCGCTGGAAATCCTGATGGTCTGGAAGGGCGGCATGTCCTTTCACGGCGGCCTGCTCGGTGTGCTGGTGGCGCTGGCGCTGTACGCGCGCACGCGCGGCAAGCCCTTCCTCGAAGTCACCGACCTGATTGCGCCCTGCGTGCCCACCGGCCTGGCCTCCGGGCGCATCGGCAACTTCATCAACGGCGAGTTGTGGGGCCGTGCGGCCGACCCCTCGCTGCCCTGGGCGATGGTCTATCCGCAGAGCGGGCAGAGCTTCCCGCGCCACCCGTCGCCGCTGTACCAGTTTGCGCTCGAGGGGTTGCTGCTTTTTGTCGTGCTCTGGTTGTACTCGCGCCGGCCGCATCCGCTCGGGCGGGTCTCGGGTGCGTTCCTCATCGGCTATGGCGTGCTGCGCTTTGTGGCGGAGTACTTCCGCGAGCCCGACGCATTCCTCGGGCTGCTGGCGCTGAACCTCAGCATGGGCCAGTGGTTGTGCCTGCCGATGGTCGCGGCTGGTGCGTGGCTCTGGCATCGCGCCGGCAAGCCGGCTTGAGGCGCGCATGGTGCGGCAGATATTTCTCGACACCGAAACCACCGGCCTGAGCCCCGAAAGCGGCGACCGCGTCATCGAGATCGGCTGCATCGAGATGGTCAACCGGCGGCTCACCGGCAACAACAAACATGTCTACCTCAACCCGCAGCGCCCGAACAGCGCGGGCGCGGTGGCAGTGCACGGCCTGACCGACGAATTCCTCGCCGACAAACCGCTCTTTGCGTCGGTGGCCGAAGATCTGATGACCTTCCTGGCCGGCGCCGAAATCGTGATCCACAACGCCGCTTTCGACGTCGGTTTTCTCGACGAGGAACTGCGCCGCGCTGGCCGCCCGGGTTTCACGCCGCAGGTGGCCGGCGTGCGTGACACCCTCCTGATGGCGCGCGAGATGTTCCCCGGCAAGTCGAACTCGCTGGACGCGCTGTGCAAGCGCCTGGAGGTCGACAACTCGAGCCGCACGCTGCACGGCGCGCTGCTGGACGCCGGGCTGCTCGCCGAGGTCTATATCCGCCTCACCCGTGGGCAGGATTCGCTCGTGATCGACGCACAAGGCGGCGATGCGGGAATCGAGCGCGAACGCGAGGCCGCGGTGGATCTGCGCGACTTCGATTTGCTTTTGATCGAGCCAAGCGAGGATGAACTCGCGGCGCATCTCGCGCTGCTGGCCGACATCGACAAGGCCAGCGGCGGCAAGACAGTCTGGCGCGCCGTGATGGCATAATCGCGCGCTTTCCGGACCACCCGTCCGGGCGGTTAGCTCAGCGGTAGAGCACTGCCTTCACACGGCAGGGGTCGCAGGTTCGAACCCTGCACCGCCCACCAGTCAGCGCGGCGAGTTTTGGCGGCCTTCCTCGGACCAGCTCGCGCGAATCCGACCGGAGCCCCCGTCCTCTGCCAGCCGAGGTATCGCCTGGCTCCGGCGCTGGCACCCGCGATTTCATCGCCTTGGTGCGATGGCGGACCTGTGTACCCGCGGCGATCTCCTAGACTCCAAAGGTTCGCGCGGCCGGCGCTGCGCATGAGGTGTCCGCCGATGTCTGCATTCCCCTTGCCCGTGCTTCGAAGTCTCCTTGCGCTGCTGGGTGCGCTGGCACTGTTCGCGCCGGACACGGCGCTGGCGCAGCAAAGCCCGGCGCCCGCCGCATCGGCGCCCGCCGAGGGGGTGCGCGAGGACCTCGTCAAACCCCTGGTGGCCGCGCAGGACGCCTTGAAGGCGCGCAACTTCGCCGAGGCGCTCGCGCAACTCAAGCTGGCCGACGCGGTTGCGGACAAGACTGCCTACGAACGTTTCGTGGTCGACCAGATGCGCATCTCCGCCGCGGCGGGCGCCGGTGATCTGGCGCTGGCCGAAAAGGCGTTCCAGGCGGCGGTGGCGTCGGGCCGGCTCAAAGACGTCGACCGGG
>JANNGZ010000222.1:0-4954 GCA_031404155.1 Burkholderiales bacterium | reverse complement strand
AGCACGGTGATCGGCATGATCGACTGCTTGAAATGCTCCCACCACCAGGCCCAGCCGGTGGCCGCGATGTCGGCGCGGAACACAAACGGCAGCCAGCCCAGGTAGATCGAGAAGAACAGGATGAAGACAACGCCAGTGAAGAAGGTGGGCAGCGAGAAGCCGACGAAGGCGATCGTGCTGGCGATGCGGTCGAACCAGGAATAGGGCTTCACTGCGGCCAGCACGCCCACCGGCAACGCCACGGCCAGCGCCAGCAGTTGCGACAGGCCGATGACGGCGATCGTTACCGGCAAGCGCTGCCGGATGAGTTCATCCACATCGATGCGGCTCACGAAGGAAAAGCCCCAGTTGCCCTGGAGCATGCTCGCCAGCCAATGGAAGTAGCGCTGCCAGACCGGGTCGTCGAGCCCGAACTTCGCGCGCAGCGCCATGCGCACGTCGGCCGGCACGTTGGGGTTGTTGGCCAGTTCCTCAAAGGGGTCGCCCGGCGCCAGCGCTAGCACCGTGAACAGGATCATGCTGATGCCGAGCAGGCTCGGCAACGCAATCATCAGACGGCGCAGGATGTAGGTCGTCAAGGCAGCGGCGCCGGACTGAATGGCTCAGCGGCTGGCGGCAAGCGGGTGGACCCGCCCGCCGATCAGCCTGTTACGCGTCGCGGGTCCAGAAACCCAGCATCCAGGTGTCGTTGTCCCACGCCGATGGCACCGCGTTGAGCTTGTTGACGAAGGCGCGCGGCCGCGGCCGGCCGAAGATCGGGATGACGTGGCCGTCGCTGATCACCAGGTCGTTCATCTTGATGAACAGCGCCGCGCGCTTGACCGGGTCGAACTCGTTCTGCACCGCCTTGAAGGCTGCGTCGTACTCGGCATTGCTCCAGCGCACCAGATTCCGGCTCGACCACTTGTTGGCCTTCTGCGAGATCTGCTCGGTGGTGAACTGCTCCATGAAGACCTGCGGGTCGGGTTGCGTCATCGTGGTCGTGAACATCTGCATGTCGGACCAGAACTTCTGGTAGGTGTCCGGGTTGGCCGCGTCGCTGCCGAAGAACACCGCCGCCGTCACGCTCTTGAGTTCGAGGTCGATGCCGGCCTTGGTGCAGGCATCCTTGACGATCGCCTGGGTCTTCTGGCGCGGCTGGCTGACCGAGGTCTGGAACACGAACTTCAGCTTGACGTTGCCTTTGGCGCGGATGCCGTCGGTGCCTTTCTTCCAGCCCGCCGCCTCCAGGACCTGGTTCGCCTTGTCGACATTGAACTCGTACTTCATGTTCGGGCTGCGCACCCGCGGCGGGTTGTTCAGGAAGTTGGCGGTGGCCACGCCGCCGCGCCCGTAGATGAAGTCGACGACGCCCTTGCGGTCGACCAGCAGCCCCATCGCCTGGCGCACCGCCTTGTCCTGGAACGCCGGGTGTTTGCTCTTCGCGCTGGCGCGTTCGCCGTCGACCTCGTTCCACGGGTCGGTGACGTTGAGCGAGATGAACTCGATGTCGCTGCCCTCCAGGAACACGAGCTTGCCCTTGCCGCTGGCCTCCAGGCGTTTGAGGATCTCGTCTTCGACTGCCAGGTTCCAGGCGTAGTCGAACTCGGCTGTCTGCAACACCGCGCGTGCTGCACTCAGTGCGTCGCCGCCGCCCTTGAGTTCGAGCGCGTCGAAGAACGGCTGATTGGGCACGTGGTAGTTCGTGTTCGCCTCGGCACGCAGCATGTCACCGGGCTTGAAGTCGACGAACTTGTACGGGCCCGTGCCGACCGGCTTGACGTTGGCCGGGTTCTCGCGCGACTTGGCCCCGATGAAGGGCTCAAAGATGTGCTTGGGCAAAATCGGGCCGCTGCTGCCGACCAGGGCCTCGGCCCAGAACGGCGTCGGCTTGGGAAAGACGACGCGCACGGTGTGCGAGTCGATCTTCTCGACCTTGATGTCCTTGTAGGTCGCCACCGTCACCGTGGAGGTGGCCGGGTCGCCCGAGTACTGCGCCGTGAAGACGACATCGTCGGCGGTGAAGGGCTTGCCGTCGTGCCAGGTGACGCCGCGCTTGAGCTTCCAGGTCACGCTCATGCCGTCGGCGGAGACCCCGCCGTTCTGGCGCGACGGGACCTCGGTAGCGAGCATCGGGATCAGGTTGCCTTCGGTGTCCCAGCCGGCGAGCGCCTCGTAGAAGATGCGCGTGGCGTCCTGCTCCTTCGTGCCGCCGGCGAAGTGCGGGTTCAGGTGCACCGCGCCCTGCCACCAGATGAGCTTGAGCGTGCCGCCGCCACCGCGCTTGGTGGGCTTGTAGGGAATCGGCGCCGGCGTCTGCGCGATGCCCTCGTGCATCAGCATCATCGAGGCCATCGGCGCGGTCAGGCCCAGGCCGACCATGTGTTGAATGAAGGAGCGGCGCGGCAGCTTGCCTTCGCGCACGTCTTCGATCAGGTTGCGCAGATCACGTTCTTGCATGCGAATCTCCTGCGGCCCGCCGCGGGGCCAATGTCGATGCCGGCCAACTCCGGCGCGGCCCCATCCTAGCGAGCGAAATCGAACTTGATATCCGGGTCGGCCCGAGCGTCGGGGGGGATACTGCGGGCCACCCTGCCCCACCGGCTTTAGCCGAACCCGACCCATGCCCGAATCGCAAGTGCTCATCGTCCACGGCCCCGAACTGCCGGCCTGGCCGATCGTGCTCGATTCGCCGCACTCCGGCATGCGGATGCCGCCCGACTTCGGGGCCGTGGTGTCTGCCACCGAGTTGCGCGACGGCGAAGACTGCTTCATCGACCAGCTCTACCTGCCGGCCGCGGCCAAGGGCATCCCGCTGCTGGCCGCGCAGTTCCCGCGCACCTACCTCGACCCGAACCGGCACGCCGGCGACATCGACCTCGACCTGCTCGACGGCCCCTGGCCGCACCCGCATGTGCCCAGCGGCAAGGCACGCATCGGCAAGGCCCTGGTCTGGCGCACGCTGGACGATGGCCGGCCGATCTACCAGCGGCGGCTGAGCGTGGCCGAAGTGCAAGGGCGCATCGAACGCTGCCACGCGCCCTACCACCAGACCTTGCAGCGCCTGCTCGACGCTGCGCACGCACGCTTCGGCGCCGTCTACCACATCAACTGCCACTCGATGAACCCGGTGAGCGGCGTGAGCGGTGAAAACGGCGAAGGTGGCGGCCGCGAACGCCGCGCCGACATCGTGCTCGGCGACCGCGACGGCAGCACCTGCAACGGCGAATTCACCGAGCTCGTGCGCAGCAAGCTGGCCCGCTTCGGCTACGAGGTGGCGGTCAACAAACCATTCAAGGGCGTGGAACTGGTGCGCGCCTACGCCAACCCTGTGGCCGGGCGCCACAGCCTGCAACTCGAAGTCAACAAAAGGCTGTACATGAACCAGACCACCCTGCAACCCCACGCCGGGTTCAACACCCTGCAACACCACCTGATGCTGCTGCTCGACGCGGTGGCCGAGCGCTTCACCCCCCAGGGCGCACGATGAGCGAGACCCCGCGCATCGACCTCAAGGCACCGGACATCAAAGCCTGGCGCGCCGGCAATACCGGCGTTGACTATGTTCACCGCTTCGACTCCGGCGTTTCCGGCTCGAACGTGATGGTGATGGCGCTGACCCACGGCAACGAAATCTGCGGCGCGATTGCGCTGGCCTGGCTGCTGGAACAGAAGATGACGCCGCGGCGCGGCACGCTGACGGTGGCCTTCGGCAACGTGCAGGCCTACGCCACCTTCAACCCGGCGGACCCGCACCCCTCACGCTATGTAGACGAGGACCTGAACCGCGTCTGGGGCGACGAGGTGCTCTTCGGCTCGCGTGACTCGGCCGAGTTGCGCCGCGCGCGCGAGCTGCAACCCTATGTCGACGCCGCCGACCTGCTGCTGGACATCCACTCGATGAGCGAGCCCTGCGCGCCGCTCATGGTCTGCGGCACCGCCGACAAGAACGCCGCCTTCGCGCGCCGGCTCGGCGTGCCCGGCGACCTGCTGCTGGACACCGGCCACCCGGCGGGCCTGCGCATGGTGGAGCGCGGCGGCTACTCGGACCCCGCAAGCCCGAGACACGCGCTGCTGATCGAATGTGGCCAGCACTGGGAGCGTGCCGCGGCCGAGGTGGCGATCGACACGCTGGTGCGCTTCCTCGCCCTCACCGGTGTGGTCGGCGGCGAGTGGGTGCGCCGCCACCAGCGCCGGCCTCTTCCCGCCGCTCAGCGCGTGGTGCGCGTGACCGAGGCGGTGGTGGCCCGGTCACTGGACTTCCGCTTCCTCGTCCCCATCGTCGCGATGAGTTCCATCGAGAAAGCCGGCACGCCGATCGCGCAGGACGGCGAGCAGGTGTGGACAGCGCCCTACGACAACACCGTGCTGGTGATGCCGGGAATGGCGCACCTCAAGCCGGGCAACACGATGGCGCGGCTGGGGCGGGTTGCGGCGCAGTAGGGCCGTCGAGGACCTTCGCCGGTCGCGCGGAACGTCACGCGGAGATCGCCAGCCGTCCTTGCGCCCGCTCGTACTCCGCCCGCAAGCGCGCCACCAGCTCGCCAGCCGGCAGCACCGACTTCACCGCGCCGATGCCCTGGCCGCAGCCCCAGATGTCCTTCCAGGCCTTCTTGTGCGTGTCGCCGCTGCCGAATTTGATCACGCTCGGGTCGGCCTCGGGCAGGTTGTCGGGGTCCAGGCCGGCGTTGCGGATCGAGGGTTTGAGGTAGTTGCCATGCACGCCGGTGAACAGGCTCGAATAGACGATGTCGTCGGAGCTGCCGTCGACGATGGCCCGCTTGTAGCCGTCCGAGGCGCGCGCTTCCTCGGTCGCGATGAAGGCCGAGCCGATGTACGCAAAATCGGCGCCCATCGCCCGTGCCGCCAGCACCGCGCCGCCGGTGGAGATGGCGCCGCTGAGCGCTATCGGGCCGTCGAACCATTCGCGGATTTCCTGCACCAGCGCAAACGGGCTCTTCACGCCGGCATGGCC
>JANNGZ010000221.1:0-12384 GCA_031404155.1 Burkholderiales bacterium | reverse complement strand
AAGTTCATGCTCACCGAAGAGGCGCACCACATGTTCGTCGGCGAGAGCGGCGTCTCGCGGGTGATCCAGCGCACCGCGCAGGCGATCAACGACCTCAAGACCGACGACGCGGGCCAGCTGCGCGCGGCCGGCGTGATCGACCTCGGCACCTTGCAGCGCTATGTGAACTTCCACTACAGCGTGACGGTGGACCTGTTCGGCGCCGACCAGTCGAGCAACGCCGCCATCTTCTACAGCTCGGGCCTGAAGGGCCGCTACGAAGAAGGCAAGCGCGGCGACGACCATGTGCTCAAGGGCCAGACCTACCGCGTCCTTGAGGCGCGCGACGGCGCACTCGTCGAGAAGGAAGTACCGATGCTCAACGCGCTCAACGAAGTGCTGCGCGACGACTTCATCAAGGACTCGGTGGCCGGTGTCGGGCGTTGGAACAAGGTGCTCGAAAAGGCCGGCCTGCCGCACCGCCTGACCGTGCCGCACAAGGCCTTCCACCGCAACATCGGCGCCTTGGCCGGCGTGCGCGTGTCGCCCGACGGGCGCGTGCTGAGCCAGGCCGAATGGGACGCGAATGTGGGTCAGTGGCTGCCGAGCGACGATGACCGCGCGTTCGTGGCCTCGTTGATGGGGCGTGTGGTCGAGCCCGGAAAATTCGCCAACTGGATCGCGCCGCCGGTGATGGGCATCAACCGCCAGCCGGTGGACTTCGAGTACGTCAGGTTCGGTTGATCTGGCTCCTTCCCCCGTCAAGGCGGAGGGAGGCAATACAAGGACCCACCCCATGGACACGGCCACCGAAGCCACCGTCATCAAGCAGCACCTGATCGACCCCGAGATCTGCATCCGCTGCAACACCTGCGAGGCCACCTGCCCGGTGCAGGCGATCACGCACGACGACCGCAACTACGTGGTCGACGCCGACAAGTGCAACTTCTGCATGGCCTGCATCTCGCCCTGCCCCACCGGCTCGATCGACAACTGGCGCACGATGCCGCGGGTCAAGGCCTACGGCCTGGTTGACCAACTGTCGTGGGACGAGCTGCCGGCCGAGCTGAGCACGGAGCAGTGGGCCGAAGCGGGTGTGGCGGGTGATGCGGTGGCCGCGGTTGTCGAACCGGTGGCGCCATCGCTGCCGGCGGCCACTGCCGGCGACGACACGTTCAACAGCGCCCAATTCGGCGCCACGCTGCCGCCCTGGTCCGCCGCCCACGCCTACACCAACCTCTACGGCCCGAAAGCCGCGCAGAAGTGCATCACCGCCAGCGTGACCGGCAATGTCCGGGTCACGCAGGTGGGCACCGAGTACGACACCCACCATATCGTGCTCGACTTCGGCGCCATGCCCTTCCCGCTGCTCGAAGGCCAGTCGATCGGCATCGTGCCGCCGGGCAGCGACAGCAACGGCCGCGCCCACCACCCGCGCCAATACTCCGTCGCCAGCCCGCGCAACGGCGAGCGCCCCGGCTACAACAACGCCTCGCTGACCATCAAGCGCGTGCTCGAGGACCACAGCGGCAAACCGGTGCGCGGTGTGGCCAGCAACTACATGTGCGACCTGGCAGTGGGCGACAAGGTGCAGGTGATCGGCCCCTTCGGCGCCAGCTTCCTGATGCCCAACCACCCGCGCTCCAACATCGTGATGATCTGCACCGGCACCGGCTCGGCACCGATGCGGGCGATGACCGAATGGCGGCGCCGCCTGCGTGCCTCCGGCAAGTTCGAGGGTGGCAAGCTGATGTTGTTCTTCGGCGCCCGCACCCAGGCCGAGCTGCCCTACTTCGGCCCGCTGCAAGGGCTGCCGAAAGATTTCATCGACATCAACTTTGCGTTCTCGCGCACACCGGGGCAGCCCAAGCGCTACGTGCAGGACCTGATGCGCGAGCGCGCCGCCAACCTCGGCGCCCTGCTCGCCGACGCCAACACTTTCTTCTACGTCTGCGGCCTCAAGAGCATGGAAGAAGGAGTGGTGCTGGCGCTGCGCGACGTGGCGCAACAAGGCGGGATGGCGTGGGACAAGGTGGGTGCGGCGCTGAAGTCCGAGGGCCGGCTGCACCTGGAGACCTATTGAGCGCCCCCAAGGCCGCCGCCTCGCGGCGTCCGCCCCGGGCGTTCCCTTGAGATTGCCCCAGATGCCCAGCGCGGCGGCGTGTTACGCCACGATGCTCGGCGCGCGGCTGAGGTCGTTGTTGGCGTCGACCAAGGCACGCAGCATGCGCATGAACTCGGCGCGCTCCTGCTTCGGTAGCGGCGCGAGCATGCGCTCCTGCGCACGCAGCATCGCCGGCACCATCGCGTCGAGCAAGCGGCTGCCCTCGGCGGTGAGCGTGAGCAGGCGCACGCGGCGGTCGGCCTCCGACGCGCTGCGCTGAACCAGGCCCCGCACCTCCAGGCGGTCGATCACGCTGGCGATGGTCGAGGTGTCAAAGCCGATGGTGCCGGCCAGCGTGCGCTGGTCGACGCCCGGTGTGTTGCCCACGGCTTGCAGCGCGGCGTACTGCACCGGGGTGACGCCATGCGCTTCGGTCTCCTGCAAAAAAACCGCCACCGCAATCTGCTGCAAGCGGCGGATGTAGTGCCCGGGCAGCGACTCCAGGTCGATGCGCGTCGCAATCGCCTTCTTCATCGTCGGCTCCATTTCAGCTAAGGGATAACACCGAGTTGCCTTGAGACAATGTTATCACTACACTTATCATCAGTGTGCTGATTACTTGCCTTTGTTGGCCGAGGAGAACCCGATGAGCGAAGGACTTTCGAAGTTGCCGATCCTTATCGCCGGTGGCGGCATTGGCGGCCTTTCCGCCGCGCTGGCACTCGCACGCCAGGGCTTTGAGGTCAAGGTGCTGGAGCAGGCGCCCCAGATCGGCGAGATCGGCGCCGGCATCCAGCTCGGGCCCAACGGCTTTGCCGCCTTCGACGCGCTCGGCGTCGGCGAGCGCATGCGCGAGATCGCGGTCTACACCGACGAGTTGGTGATGCACGACGCGATCGACGAAACCCTGGTCGGCCGCATTCCGGTGGGTGAGGCGTTTCGCCAGCGCTTCGGCAATCCCTATGCCGTGATCCACCGAGCCGACCTGCACATGACGCTCTTCGAAGCGGCGCGCCAAAGCGGCGGTATCAGCTTCCTCACCTCGACGCAGGTCTCGCGCTTCGAGCAAAGCGATGCGGGTGTGACCGCGATCGACGCCAAGGGCGGGCGGCACGCGGGCGTCGCGCTGATCGGCGCCGACGGCGTGAAGAGCGCGGTGCGCCAGCAGATCGTCGGTGACCCGGCGCGGGTGTCCGGCCACGTGGTCTACCGCGCCGTGGTCGACAAGGGTGACTTCCCGGCCGACCTGCAATGGAACGCCGCCAGCATCTGGGTCGGGCCCAACTGCCACCTGGTGCACTACCCGCTGCGCGGCGGCGAGCAGTACAACGTGGTGGTCACCTTCCACAGCCGCGAGAAGGAAGAATGGAGCGTCCGCGAAGGCAGCCGCGAAGAGGTGCAGAGCTATTTCGACGGCGTGTGCCCGCGTGCGCGACAACTGATCGACCTGCCAAAAAGCTGGAAACGCTGGGCCACTGCCGACCGCGACCCGGTGGAGCACTGGAGCGACGGCCGCGCCACGCTGCTCGGCGACGCCGCCCACCCCACGCTGCAATACCTGGCCCAGGGCGCCTGCATGGCGATGGAAGACGGCGTGACGCTCGGCGAAGCGCTGCGCGCGAGCCAGAACAACTTCGACACCGCCTTCGCCCTCTACGAGCGTTCACGCGTGGCACGCACCGCGCGTGTGGTGCTGTCGGCACGCGAGATGGGGCGCATCTTCCACGCCAAGGGTGTCGAACGCCTGGTGCGCAATGACCTGTGGAAGGGCCGCACACCCGAACGCTTTTACGACGCGATGGAGTGGCTGTATGGCTGGCGGGTCGAGAACTGCCTGGCGGCGTGACAGTGACCGACGCTGCAGATAGGCCATCTGCATTCCCCCACACCCACCCCCACCCCAACCCACCCCCGTCAAGGGGAGGGCGAAAACCGGAGCCCCGAATGAACTATGTTTTTGAACCCGAAGCGCAAGTCGCCGTCCCTGTCGCGGGCAGCGACGCGCTCTTCCCGGTGCGCCGTATCTACTGCGTCGGCCGCAACTACGCAGCGCATGCACGCGAGATGGGCTTCGACCCGGACCGCGAGCCGCCGTTCTTCTTCTGCAAGCCCGACAACACCATCGTCGTCGTGCCCGCGGGCCAGACGGTCGAGGTGCCCTACCCGTCGCAGACCAGCGAGTACCACCACGAGATCGAACTCGTCGCCGCCATCGGCAAGGGCGGGCGCGACATTCCCGTGGCCACGGCCAACGAACATGTCTTCGGCTACGCCGTGGGCCTGGACATGACTCGCCGCGACCTGCAATTGCGCGCTCGCGACAAGGGCCGGCCCTGGGAACTCGGCAAAGCCTTCGACCAGTCGGCACCGATCGCGCCGATCTACCCGTCCTCGCAATTCGGGCACCCGACAAAGGGCGCGCTGTGGGTTCAGGTCGACGGCGCCGACCGCCAGCGCAGCGACATCGCCAAGCTGATCTGGTCGGTGCCCGAGATCGTCGCCAACCTGTCCACCTTCTTCGAGCTCCAGCCCGGCGACCTGATCTACACCGGCACGCCCGAGGGTGTGGCCGGCGTGCAGCGCGGCCAGACCATGGTCGGCGGCATCGACGGCCTGGGCGAGCTGCGCGTGCGCGTCGTTTGAGCGCCCGACGGCTTCGCCCCGAAGCGCCGGTCGATCGCGCAGGTCGAGCATGCACCACCGGCGCCGCCGGGTGGTCTGCTCGAACCGCGTCATTGAGTTCCTGTAGTCCCCTGCTTTCTCGCCTCTCTCTTCCAACTCCATTTGAAAGTCACCCGTGAACCGCAAAGCCTTTCTCAACTCGCTGCTCGGCAGCGTTGCCCTGTTCTCCACCGGCGCCCATGCGCAAGCCGACTTCCCGAACAAGCCGGTGACCCTGGTCACCGCGTTCGCCCCCGGCAGCGGCCCCGACGCCACGCTGCGCCTGGTGGCCGAGAAACTCGGCAAGGCCTGGAACCAGCGTGTGCTGGTCGAGAACAAGCCGGGCGGTGGTGGCTTCATCGCGATGGATTTCGCCAAGCGTGCCGCGCCCGACGGCTACACGCTGCTGCAACTCGACAGCGACCACCTGGCCGCCGTGCCGCACCTGTACAAGCAGCGCGGCGCCGACGCGATCAGGAACTTCGAGCCGGTGGCGTCGATCTTTCGCACCACCTTCCTGGTGGCCGTGGCCAAGGACTCCCCGTTCAAGTCGATGGCCGACATCGTGGCCGCCGCCAAGGCCGCGCCGGGCAAGGTGACCTATGGCTCCTGGGGCGTCGGCAGCCCGGGGCATCTGGGCGCCGAACTGCTGGAGCTTCAGACCGGCATCGGCATGCAGCACATCCCGTACCGTGAGGTGAGCCAGCTCTTCACCTCGGTGGGTGCCGGCGACGTGGCCTGGAGCCTGGGCACGCTGCCGTCGAGTTCGGGCGTGTACAAGGCCGGCAAGCTGCGCTACATCGCGGTGGCAGCGAACAAGCGCCTGCCGCAGTTGCCCGAGGTGCCGACAACCGCCGAAGCGGGCGGCCCGAAGGACTTCGACGTCAACGCCTTCGTGGTGCTGGTGGCGCCCAAGGGCATGGCGCCAGCCCTGCGCGCGAAGATCAATGCCGACGTGGCCAAGGTGCTCACCGACCCGGAGATCAAATCGCGTTTCGACACCTTCGCGTTCGAGCCGATCAGCTGGTCGCCCGAGGAGATCGCGCGCAACGCCGAGGCCAAGTCGAAGGTGTATGAGCAGTTGGTGAAGAAGGCGAATATCAGCCTGGAGTGATCGAGACCGAGTGAGCGCAGCCCATGCCGGCGTGGCCGCCGGTAAGCTGCGCACCGCAACGAAGGAGACCCACACCATGTCCGCCGTCCCCAACATCCAATCCCAACGCGAAGCCTTCTACGGCCGCGCCGACACGCAACACCTCGCACCCTTGTGGACGCGGCTGAAATCGCTGGTGCCGGCCGAGCCCACGCCGGTCGGCGTGCCGCACCACTGGCGTTATGCCGAGGTGCGGCCCTACGTGCTCGAATCGGCCGAGCACATCAGCGCGGCCGAGGCCGAGCGGCGGGTGCTGATCCTGGAGAACCCGGGGCTGAAGGGCACGTCGCAGATCACCAGCACGCTGTATGCGGGCCTGCAGCTCATCATGCCGGGCGAGGTGGCACCGGCGCACCGCCACACCCAGAGCGCGCTGCGGTTCATCGTTGAAGGCAGTGGCGCGTACACCGCGGTCGACGGTGAAGCCACCACGATGCACCCGGGCGACTTCGTAATCACACCCTCGTGGACCTGGCACCACCATGGCCATGATGGCCGCGGGCCCACCGGGCCGGCCGGCGCGAATGGTCCGGTCGTCTGGCTCGACGGCCTGGACATCCCGCTGGTCGGCTTCTTCAACAGCACCTTCCGCGAGGACCACGACGCCGACGAAGCGCCGCTCACCCGCCCCGAGGGCGACGCGCTCGCGCGCTACGGCAGCGGCTTGCTGCCGGTGGGCCACCGCGCCGCGTCGCTCAACTCACCCGTCTTCAACTACCCCTACACCCGCACCCGCGACGCGCTGCATGCGCTCACCCGCGCCGGCGCGCCCGATCCGCATCTTGGCCACCTGATGCGCTATGTGAACCCGCTCGACGGCGGCTGGGCGATGCCGACCATGGCAACGATGATCCGCCTGCTGCCCCAGGGCTTTGCCACCCAGCCCTACCGCTCCAGCGACAGCATGGTGTTCATCGCCGTCGAAGGCACGGGGTCGATTCGCGTCGGTGCGCAGCGCTTCGACTTGGGTCCGCACGACATCGTCGTCGTGCCCGGCTGGCTGCGCTACACGTTGCACGCGAACGAGGACTTCGTGCTCTTCTCCTACTCCGACCGCGTGGCGCAGGAAAAGCTCGGCTTCTTCCGCGAGCAGCGATGAGCAGGTCGCATATCCATCGTGTGGAGATCCACTTCGGCGACTGCGACCCCGCGGGCATCGTCTTCTTCCCCAACTTCTCGCGCTGGATGGACGAGGCCTCGCTGCACTTCTTCATGGCCTGCGGCATCCCGCCCTGGCGTGAGCTGGTGAAGACACGCGGCATCGTCGGCACGCCGCTGCTCGAAATCCACACCCGCTTCCTCAAGACCGCGACCTACGGCGAAATGATCGAGGTGCACACCAGCGTCGAGGAGTGGTCGCGCAAGACCTTCCGCCACCGCCATGTGGTGAAGCGCGGCGACGACGTGCTTTGCGAAGGCACCGAGGTGCGCGCCTTCGTGATGCGCGACCCGGCGAACCCCGACCGCATCAAGGCGATACCGATTCCCGAGGACATCAAGGCACTTTGCAGCTGATGCTTCACAGCGCCGGAGGTGGAGGCGCTCGTGATCGGTTGCAGCGGGAACTCGTTGAGCGCCGGTTGGGTTCGCCGCAGCCGGCCGAAGGTTTCGAACGGCAGCGGCAATCGCGGCAACGAACACGCTGCCTGAACCGCTCCTGCCGTAGCGCAGCGGCCCGGACGACGGCTCAGGCCACGGCTACCGCCCTCAGTTCATCGGCAGCCGCGTCAATCAGCACCCGCGCCACCTCGGCGTCCCCGATGTGCGTGATCGCGAGCAACGCGAAGCGCGCCAGGAACAGCGCTGCGTTCGCTTCGCCCAAGCCGGTCATCGCCGTGCAGAGCCGCGTGTAGACGGCGTCGAGTTCAGGGTCGGTCATCAAGGTTCTCCAGCACGCAAGGTCTGTTCGATCGCGGCTTCGATTTTTCGCGCGGCCTCGACCTCGCTCAAGCCCCGCCAGCGTGCGAGCACATGGCCGTCGGGCCGCACCAGGTAGAGCGTGCCTGCTTCGGCGCCGAGCATGGGATAGAGGCGGCCGGTGTGGTCCCACGCGTGCGCGGTGCCGCGTTGGCTTGCGACGACACGCAGCGCAAACGGCACGCCCGGTTCGGCGAGGTGTTCAGCCAGCGCCGTCTGCGGCTGCCCGCCGAGGTGGGGCGCGTCGGTCGAGCCCTCGGCGCGCGCGGCGCTGCCCACGAACCACAGGGCGACGAACGCTGGCACCAGCAAGTCGGTGAGGTGGCCGGCGCGTGCCGCACCGCTGCCGCCGCCGCCGCCTTCGATCATCAGGGGGCATTCCGGCAACACGGCCCCCGGCACCGGCCCGGCCTCGAACCGGGCCGACGCTGGCGCCGCACGGTTCAAGGGCGAGTCGCGATAGGTGATCGCCGAGGTTTGCCGCGGGTTGATCAAGGCGCGCACGCCGGGGTGTTTCACCGCCAGGCCGAGCACCGCCTTGCGCATCAGCTCGAACGCAAACGAGGGCGGCGCCATGAACTCGGTGCTCTTGGTGCCGTGGTGCAGGTTCTCGTGTGCGGCGGCGACACGTTCGCTGCTGTAGCTGTCGAGCAGCGTCTGCGACGCGAGGCCCTTGACCACGAAGGCCAGTTTCCAGGCCAGGTTGTCGGCGTCGTCGATGCCGGAGTTGGCGCCGCGCACGCCGAAGATCGGCACCAGGTGCGCGGCGTCGCCGGCGAACAGCACGCGGCCGTGGCGGTAGCGTTCGAGCGTGAGCGCGTTGGCCTTGTAGATCGTGATCCAGATCGGCTGCCACGCGCCGCGCTCGCCCATCATCTGAAGCAGGCTTTCCACGCGCGGAATCACGTTCTCGGGTTTGATCGCTTCGTCGGGGTCTTCGCCGTCGCGCAGCTGGTAGTCGATACGCCAGACGCCGTCGGGCTGCTTGTGCACCAGCACGGTGGAGCCGGGGTTGCAGGGCGGGTCGAAGTAGGCCAGGCGCTCGGTGGGCCGCGCGCTGTCGAGCAGGATGTCGACGATGACGTAGCGGCCCTCGTAGCTGGTGCCCACCAGTGGCAGGCCGAGCGCTTCGCGGACGAAACTGCGGCCGCCGTCGGCCGCGACAAGCCATTCGGCGTCGAGGACGTAGTCGCCTTCGGGTGTGGTGATCTTCAGGCGCACACCACCGTCCTGCGCATAGCTGGCGCTCACCCGCGTCTGCCAGCGGATGTCGATCAGGCCCCCATGTTCACGCGCACGGTCCAGAAGGATCTGCTCGATGTGGTACTGGGCCAGGTTCACCATCGGGGGCAGCTTCTGGTTTTGATCTTGCGGCATCGAAAAGTGCAGCACCTGCTGGTCGCGATAGAAGCTGCGCCCGCCGGTCCAGGGCAGGCCGACCTTCAAGAACCCTTCGAGCGCGCCGAGGCGTTCGGCGATCTCCAAACTGCGCCGCGAGATGCAGATCGCGCGGCTGCCGGCACACACCGCGTCGCGGGCTTCGAGCAACACGCTCGGCACCCCGTGCGTTGCGAGCCCGAGCGCGACGCACAAACCCACCGGGCCGGCGCCGACCACCACCACCGGGTGGCGGCGCTGGTCGACGCGTTGCGCGTCGAGTGCGGGCAGCGCGGCGCTGAAGCGTTCGGCTTCGAAGGGGTAGGGAACAAAGGCGCGGGTCATCGATTGGCGCATCGCGCATCGATGCTCAAAGGTCGATGACCAGGCGCGGCGTCTTGGCACCCGAGCAGCAGATCATCATGCGGTCGTTGGCCGCGTGTTCTTCGGGCGTGAGCACCAGGTCGCGGTGGTCTGGTATGCCTTGCAGCACGCGCACTTCGCAGGTGCCGCAAACACCCTGCTGGCACGAGTAGGGCGGCTCGATGCCGAGTGCCAGCAGCGTGTCCAGGATCGTCTGGCCCGCGGCCACTCGCACACTGCGGCCCGAGCGCGAAAGCTCGACCGTGAAGCCGCCTTCGATGGCCGCGGCCTCGGGCGCGGAGAAGTACTCGACGTGGACACGCTCACGCGGCCAGGCCGCGGTAGCGGCTTCGAACGCGGCCAGCATCGGCAGCGGGCCACAGCAATACGCGTGGGCGTCGGACGGCAGGGACGCGACCGCCGCGGCCATGTCCAGCGGCCGGCCACCCTGTTCGTCGTCGAAATGGAATTGCAGCGCCGCCGCGGCCTCGTCGGCGAGCGCTTGCAGCGTGGGCACGAACGCGGCGTTGGCGCGCGAGCGCGCGGCGTAGACCAGCCGCCACGGTTTGTGCAACGCGCTCAGGCGCCGCAGCATGCCCAGCACCGGCGTGATGCCGATGCCACCGGCGATGAAGGCGCTGGTGGCCGCGCCTTCGTTCAAGCGGAAATTGTTCGCCGGCGGCGAGACCGAGATGACATCGCCCGCGCGCAGCAGCTCGTGCATCTGGCGCGAGCCGCCCCGGCTCTTGGCGTCGCGGTTCACGCCGATGCAGTAGCGGTGGCGCTCGCCCTGAAGGTTGAGCAGCGAATAGCTGCGCACCAACTGGCCGCCGCCCCGGGGCTCGAGGTAGAGGTTGATATGCGCCCCGGACTCGAACGCCGGCAGCAGCGTGTTGGCGGCCAGCGGCACCAGCTCGAAGCCGAGCACGCCATCGGCCTCGCAGGTGATCGCACGCACACGCAATCGCAGCAGTTCGGGCTTGGTCGACATGAAAGCGTTTCGCGAGGATGCAGAACAGAGCCGCATTGTCGGGCTGCTCGCCGCTTGGCGGTCGGCGGGGCGATGAACCCAGGCATCATCGGCGCCCATCGGCAACAGATTCGGGTTCTGCGGATTGGAGAACAGCGAGTGACCCAGCGCAAGCAGGCAAGACAGCAGGCAAGACCAGGGCGGGAGCTCGATGCGCGCCACTGAGCACGCCACTGAGCACAGCGCCGCGCCCGGCACGCCGCAGCTGGCGGTGCGCGGGCCGGTGGCGACGATCACGCTGCGCCGGCCGAAGCTGGCGAACCGGCTCGAACTCGACGACCTGGTGGTGCTGCAACGCCAGATCGAAGAAGTGAACACGATGCACGAGGTGCGGGTGCTGCGCCTGGCCGCGCGGGGCCGCCACTTTTGCAGCGGCTTCAACATCGACGCGGTCGGCGCGGAGGGCATCGACGCCGGCGCCTTGTTCGAGGCCCTGGCCGATGCGATGGAACAGGCGCGGCCGGTGACCGTGGCCGCGATCCAGGGCGGTGTGTACGGCGGCGCCACCGACCTGGCGCTGGCCTGCGACTTCCGCATCGGCACGCTGGCCTGCGAGATGTTTGTGCCCGCCACCAAGCTGGGTTTGCACTTCTACCGCGGTGGCCTGGAGCGCTACGTGTCGCGCCTCGGGCTGGGCGTGGCCAAGCAGGTGCTGCTGGCGGGGGCGCGCCTGGATGCGCTGGCGATGCAGCGCTGCGGCTTCCTGGACACGCTGGTCGATTCAGCCGAAGTGCTCGGCCCCGAGGTCGACGCGCTCACCGAACAACTGTTGGCGATGGCACCGCTGGCGCTGCTGGCGATGAAGAAGAACCTGAACCGCATCGCCCGCGGCACGCTCGACCTGGCCGAACTCGCCCGCGATATCGCGCTCACCCGTGAGTCGGCCGACCTGCGTGAGGGCCAGCAGGCCTGGCAGCAAAAACGCGCGCCGCGGTTTGTCGGGCGCTGACCGGGGCGAACCCTCCCGGCGCGGCGGGTTTGCGGTGCCCGCTGAGTATCAGACGCCGGTCAACCCGGTCAGGCGTTCGCGAGCCTGGGGCGACGCCGCGGTGAGCAGCGCTTGCACAAAACGGCTGTGCTGACTCCAGGCCCGTTTGGCGTCGGCGTCGATCGACGACACCCGGAACAGCAGGCCGTCGGGAATTTGCCCGGTGAGCGCGAGCCGAAAGCCGATCAGCCGCTTCTCCCACGCCGAGCGCAGCGTGGCGCCGGAGACGGTCAGCCAATAGGTCACCGGCTCCTGGCGCGCGCCGAGTGCGGTGCGCAGCTGGCGCGCCGGGATGCCACCGAAGGGAGTGGTCAGCGTCACCTCGGCAGTGTCGATCAGCGCAAAGCCCTGCGCGGGGTAGCAAACCTCGGGTTTGTGCACCGCGAGCGAGCCGCGCTGGTCGTTGCCGTAGGCAATCGACAACATGATCGAGTAGCCCTGCGCACTGCGGTAGGTGCGCGACAGCAGCTCGCTGTAGAGCGAGTCGAGCAGTTGTTGGGTTTGTGGGCTGATGATCTGCGGCGACAGGGGCACCTCGCGCCAGTCGTCGAAGCTGCGCGGAACGATGTTGGCCAGGTCCGGCAGCGGCGCCTTGGAGCCCGACGAGGCCACATGTTGGCCGACCATGCCGGCGGCCGCGGCGCCTGTCAGGCAGGCCCCGAGCACCATGCTGCGTCGGACAATGTTCGGTTCCATCCTGGTGGCCACGTTGAGCGCCCTTGCGGGCTGGAGACTCGGCAACTTGACGTCGACTTGCAAGCAAATGTGGCAATGCGCGGGCCGTCGGGCCGCATCGTACTCGGGCAGCGGGC
>JANNGZ010000220.1:0-1867 GCA_031404155.1 Burkholderiales bacterium | reverse complement strand
CGGCCACGTCCTTGCTGTCGACGCCGGGCAGCGCCTTGGCCGCCACCAGCGTGACGCCGGTGTCGGTGTAGCCGCTGGGCTTCTTGCCGCTCTTGGCGTACTCGACGCCGGCCTCGACGCCCATTGCGGCCATCTTCAGCGGGTACTGCTGGCTGGTCGCGGCAATCACGCCGGCGCCCACGTCCTTGATGCCCTGGCAGCCACCATCCACCGAGACGATGATCACGCCCTTGTCCTTGCCGGCCTTCTTCAGTGCGTTGAACGCACCCGCGGCGGCGGGTTCGTTGATCGTGTAGACCAGGTTCACGTCGGGCACCTTCTGCAGGCAGTTCTCCATCGCGGTCTGGCCCTTGGCCTGGTCGCCGAAGCTGTCGGCCATGCAGGCCACCGCGGCGTCCTTGCCGAGCTCGTTGCTCTTGGCGTCGGGTGCCGGCAGGCCGAAGCCCTTGAGGAAGCCGTTGTGGCGCTGCGCGCCCACCGGATGGCCGGGGAAGAGGTCCAGCGTCACGATCTTGGCCGGCTTGCCGCCGAGCGCGGCTTTGGCGTACTGGCCGATCAACACGCCGGCCTTGTAGTTGTCGGTGGCGAAGAGCGCGTCGGTGCCGTCGGCCGGGTCGGTGGGGCTGTCCAGCGCGATCACCAGCACGCCCTTGTCGCGCGCCTTCTTGATGCTCGGGATGATCGCCTTGCTGTCGCTCGGCGTGATCAGGATGGTCTTGGCGCCGGCGGCGATCATGTTCTCCATCGCGGTCACCTGGCCGGCGTTGTCGCCGTCGCTCTTGCCCGCGCCGCTGAGCAGCTTCGCGCCCTTGGCCTTGGCGGCGGCTTCGGCACCTTCCTTCATCTTCACGAAGAAGGGGTTGGTTTCGGTCTTGGTGATCAGGCCGATGACCGGCTGGGCCTGTGCGAACACGACGCCGGTGGCGAGCATCAGCGCGGCGGCAACGATCGGGGTCTTCTGGAACATCGAGTGTCTCCTCGGGGTGGGGATGAGGGCGCAACGCGTGGCGGCGGATGAATGAGGCCAGGAACGATGCGCGGCCAAGTTGAAAACAGGAACAAGGCAAAGCACGGAACGAGGCGAAGTTTCGTCGTCGCGCTTAAATAAATCAAGTGGATTGATTAATGGTTTTCCCGGTGCCGCATTTGCGGGCGCGCGGCGATGCTTGCGCTGACGATGCGGCCGGCCGGCCGCCGCAAGGGGCGTGGCGATGATCGTGGTCAGCGGCGAGGCTTTGATGGACGTGTTTGCCGCGGGCGACACCGCCACCGGCGTGATGCTGGACGCGCGCATCGGCGGCTCGCCGCTGAACGTGGCCGCGGGGCTGGCGCGATTGGGGCAGCCGGTGGCCTTTTTCGGCGCGCTCTCCAGCGGCTTCCTCGGCGACCGGCTGCTCAAAGGCCTGCAAGACGAAGGCATCGACACCCGGTGCACGCTGCGCGTGGACGCCCCCACCACGCTCGGCCTGGTCGGCCTGGACACACGCGGCGTGCCGAGCTATTCGTTCTACGGCCACGGCGCCGCGGACCGCCAGCTGCCTTGCGATGGTGTGGCCCGCGTGCCCCGGGCACACGCCTACCACTTCGGCTCCTATGCGATGGTGATGGAGCCGGTGGCGGCCACCCAGCGCGCGCTGGTCGAGCGCGAACACCGGCGCAGCGTCATCGCCTACGACCCCAACATCCGCCTGAACGTCGAGCCCGAGCTGCCCCGCTGGCGCAGCACGCTTCAGTGGATGCTTCCGCGCACCCATCTGCTGAAGGTGAGCGACGAAGACCTCGCGCTGCTGTTCCCCGGTGCCGACGCAGGTGAACTGGCCACGGAATGGATCGGCGCCGGCGTGGCGCTGGTGGTGGTCACCCGCGG
>JANNGZ010000219.1:0-12113 GCA_031404155.1 Burkholderiales bacterium | reverse complement strand
GGTGGGGGAGGGGCGCAGCAATCTGCCGACATCGTCGTCAAGCCTTTCATCAATGGGCGCCACTATAGGCTGCGGCGTGTGCCCGACAATCCGCTGATGGCTTCTGAATCCGAACATGCGGCGGTGGGCGGCTCGCCGCTGCTGCAGCACCTGAACCCCGAACAACTCGCCGCGGTGACCCTGCCGGCGCGGCCGGCGCTGATCCTGGCGGGCGCTGGCTCGGGCAAGACGCGGGTGCTGACGACGCGAATCGCGTGGCTGATCCAGACCGGCCAGCTGTCGCCCGGCGGTGTGATGGCGGTGACCTTCACCAACAAGGCCGCGAAGGAGATGCTGACGCGCCTGGGCGCGATGCTGCCGATCCCGGTGCGTGGCATGTGGATCGGCACCTTCCACGGCCTGTGCAACCGCTTCCTGCGCGCGCACTGGAAGCTCGCCGGCTTGCCGCAGGGCTTCCAGATTCTCGACAGCGCCGACCAGCTCTCGGCCGTCAAGCGTGTCATCAAGGGCATGAACCTGGACGAGGAGCGCTATGTTCCGAAGCAGGTCACCTGGTTCATCGCCGGCAGCAAGGAAGACGGCCTGCGCCCGCGCGACGTGCAGATTCAGGACGCGCAGACGCAAAAGCAGGTCGAGATCTACCAGGCCTACGACGACCAGTGCCAGCGCGAAGGCGTGGTCGACTTCGCCGAGCTGATGCTGCGCACCTACGAGCTGATGCGCGACAACGACGCGCTGCGCGAGCATTACCAGCGCCGCTTCCTGCATGTGCTGGTGGACGAGTTCCAGGACACCAACAAGCTCCAATACTCGTGGCTGAAGATGTTCGCGCCGCCGCCCCGGGAAGGGCAGGCGCCGCGGGGTGTCTTCGCCGTCGGCGACGACGACCAGAGCATCTACGGTTTCCGCGGTGCGCAGGTGGGCAACATGGCCGACTTCGAGCGCGAGTACCGCGTGGCGCGGGTGGTGAAGCTGGAAGAAAACTACCGCTCCTTCGGCAACATCCTGGATTCGGCCAACGCGCTGATCAGCCACAACACCCGCCGCCTGGGCAAGAACCTGCGCACCGAAGCCGGCCCCGGCGAGCCGGTGCGGGTGTTCGAAGCCACCAGCGACTTTGCCGAGGCGCAGTGGTTCCTCGACGAAGCCCGCGCGCTGCACCGCTCGGGCACCTCACGCTCGAACATCGCGGTGCTCTACCGCAGCAACGCACAAAGCCGGGTGATCGAGAGTGCGCTATTCAACGCCGGCATTCCGTACCGCGTCTATGGCGGCCTGCGCTTCTTCGAGCGTGCCGAGGTGAAACATGCTCTGGCCTACCTGCGCCTGATCGAGAACCCGAACGACGACACCAGTTTTTTGCGCGTGGTGAACTTCCCCACCCGCGGCATCGGCTCGCGCACCCTGGAGCTGCTGCAGGACGCGGCAAGGGCCAGCGGGCGCAGCCTGTTCCAGAGCATCGGTGCGGTGGCAGGCAAAGGTGGCGGCAACCTCGCTGCGTTCACGTCGATCATCGAAGGCCTGGCCACCGCCACGCGCGGGCTCACGCTGCGCGAAATCATCGAGCAGATGCTGCAGGCCTCGGGGCTGATCGATTTCTACCGCAGCGACAAGGAGGGTGCGGACCGCATCGAGAACCTGGACGAGCTGGTCAACGCGGCCGAGGCCTTCGTCACGCAGGAGGGGTTCGGCAAGGACGTGGTGGCGCTGCCGCTGGACGAACAGCACAGCCCCGCGCCCACCGTGGTGCCCGACGCCGAGACGGGCGAGATCCAGTCGCCGCTCGCCGCCTTCCTCACCCACGCCGCGTTGGAAGCAGGCGACAACCAGGCGCAGGCCGGCCAGGACGCGGTGCAGCTGATGACGGTGCATTCGGCCAAGGGCCTGGAGTTCGACGCCGTGTTCCTCACCGGGCTCGAGGAGGGTTTGTTTCCGCACGAAAACTCGCTCTCCGACGGCGACGGGCTCGAAGAGGAACGGCGCCTGATGTACGTGGCGATCACCCGTGCGCGCTCGCGCCTGTACCTGAGCTTCAGCCAGACCCGCATGCTGCACGGCCAGACCCGCTACAACGTGAAGAGCCGTTTCGTCGAGGAGCTGCCCGAAGGCGCGCTCAAGTGGCTCACCCCACGCAACCAGGGTTTTGGCTCAAGTTATGCACGCGAGTACCAGCAGGCCTGGGAGCGCGGGAAGGGCCTGGGTTCGGTGGTCGGTGCCGGGCGGGTGACACCGTCAGGCTACAGCGGTGGGCGCTCGTACGAGCCCCCATCAGGTTCGCGCTCGCGCGACAGCGCGCTGCCGCCGGCGATGGCCGCGAGCCGCGCCGGTGCCCAGGGCTTGCGCATCGGCCAGTCGGTGTTCCACAACAAGTTCGGCGAAGGTGTGTTGCTCACGCTCGAAGGCACCGGCGACGACGCGCGAGCGCAGGTGAACTTCGGCCGCCATGGCCTGAAGTGGCTCGCGCTCAGCGTGGCGAAGTTGACGCCGGTGAATTGACGCCGCCCGGTCGGCGCCGACACCTTGACAGCGACAAATTGGCGCCTCCGCCCCGACGCGGCTGTGCCGCCGGCGCCCGATCAGCAGCAAGCACCCGCAGCCCTCGCCGGCACGCCCACCGGCTTGCCGCTGGCTTGAGCGCCGGCCTCGCGCTGCGGGCAACAGGCGCCAGCCCGCTCGGGTGCCTCGGCCGTTCCGCCGGAGAACTGCGCAATGTTCGCCAGCGTTTGGAACTGCTCCCAGGCCACGCCCTGCGGGTCGGTGATCCAATGTTTTTCACTGCGCGAGTAGCAGCAGTTGGTGACGCCTTCGTCGGCCAGCGCGCTGTCGGCCTGCGCCGCCCGGCCTTTCAATTCGGCCAGCTCCTCGGCGTTGCCGGCCTGGATGCCGAGGTGGTCGATGCCGACCTTGCCGCCGCGGCTGGAGATCGCAAAGTTCAGCGGCGGGTCCTCGAGCATCCACTTGGCGTAGTCGGCCTCGCGGCGCGTCGGCTCGGCGGCGAAGAGAGTGGAATAAAAGCCGATGCTCTTGGCAAGCTCTTCGACGTGCAGGTGAACATGGAAGCGTTTCATGGTGAAGTCCTTTCGCGGGTTGAAGGAGATGCGCGGGAGGAGGCGCCGGCGACGGGGGCAGGCGCGAGGGCCGGCGCGACGGAAGAAGTACCGGTGGCTGAAACGCAGGCGGTGTCGCAGTCGTCGACCAGCACACCACGCCCGGCGCAGCAATGCCGGGTCAGGTAGCCGAGCAGCGAGTTCATGCGCTGGAAATTGGCGCGGTAGATCAGGTGCCGGCCGTTGCGCTCCAGGTTCACCAGGCCCGCCGCGGTCAGGCCCTTGAGGTGGAAGGACAGGGTAGACGCCGGCAGGCCGAGCGCTTCGGCGATGCTGCCGGGTGTGAGCCCCTCGGGGCCGACCACCACCAGGGCGCGAAAGAGGCGCAGGCGCAGGGTTTGCGCCAGACCGGCCAGGGCTTCGACCGCGGCGGCCTCTTCCATCGTGTTTTGTTCCATAGTTCCAGAATAGTAGAAATAAAAAAGGAAATCAAGCCCCGCCGTCCATCGCTGCGGGCGGGAGCGGTGGCGCCCGTGAGCCGGGCGGCGGGGCCCGCCGAGTCCGGTACGAATTGCCGGCGCCTGAATCGCTGGCGGCGCAGTGTGCTGTCACCGCGCTGTCACGCCGCCTTCATTTGCGCATCATCTGTGGGCACGAGCATCGCAGGCTGATCCAACACCCGAAACGAGAAGCCGCCATGAACAAGCCTGTCGACCTGCCGCTGGAGCTGTCGCAACCCGACTTCGACGACGAAAACTCCAACGCCAGCGCCAACCCGCATTTCGCTTCGGTGCTCGACGCGCGTCTGTCCCGTCGCGGCCTGCTGCGCGGCTCGGTGGCCACCGCGGCTGGCGCGCTCTTCGGCAGCGCCGGGCTGGTGGCCTGCGGCGGGGGTGACGATGCGGTCTCCGTGCCTGCGGCCGCCGCCGAACCGCCGCTGACGCGCCTGGGTTTCGGCGCCGTCGCCAAGAGCCTGGCCGACGCGGTGGTGGTGCCCGCCGGCTACAGCGCAAGCGTGCTCTACGCACTGGGTGATCCGCTCACCGCGGGCCTGGGCGCCTACGCCAACAACGGCAGCGATGGTGACTTCGAAAACCGCGCCGGCGATCACCACGACGGCATGGACTTCTTTGCGCTCGGCGCGGATGGGAAACTCTCCTCCACGGTGAACGACCGCGGCCTGCTGGTGATGAACCACGAGGCCACCACCGACGAGGCCCGCTCCTCGTTTTTCCTGCATGCCAACGGCGGCACCACCACGCTGCCGCGGCCCGCCGCCGAGGTGGACAAGGAAGCCGCGATCCACGGCATCTCGGTGGTGGAGGTCAGGCGCACCGGCACCGCCTGGGCCTATGTGCAGGGCTCGGCGTTCAACCGCCGCCTCACCGCGCTGAGCGAGATCGACATCGCCGGCCCGGCGCGTGGCGACGCCTTGCTCGTCACCCGCTTCTCCCCCGCCGGCACGAGCACCCGCGGCACGCTCAACAACTGCGGCTCGGGTCGCACGCCCTGGGGCAGCTACCTCAGCGGCGAAGAAAACTGGTTCGGCTACTTCACCCGGCCGGTGGGCGATAACGCAGCGCGGGCCGACCGCAGCGTGGTGGCGCTCAACCGCTATGGCCGCAGCGAAGGCGCCGCCTCGCGCCACGGTTGGGAGAGCGGCGGCGCGGAAGACCGCTTCGCACGCTGGAACAATGCCAAGACCGGTGTCTCGGCCAACGGCAGCGACGACTACCGCAACGAGATGAACGGCATGGGCTACATCGTCGAGCTCGACCCCTTCGACACGAACAGCCGCGCCAGGAAGCGCAGCGCGCTCGGCCGTTTCGCGCACGAGAGCGCGGCGTTTTCCAAACCCGTGGCCGGCGAGCCGCTCGCGGTGTACATGGGTGACGACTCGCGCAACGAGTACATCTACAAGTTCGTCTCCGGCGCGCTGTGGAGCGCCGCCGATGCCAGCCCCGCCGACCGCATTGCCACCGGCGCCAAGTACCTCGACAGCGGCAAGCTCTACGTGGCTCGATTCAATGCCGACGGCAGTGGCGACTGGGTCGAACTGGCCTTGAGCAACCCCGCGGTGGCCGGCTACGCGGCCTACGCTTTTGCCAACGAGGCCGATGTGCGCATCCACTGCCGCCTGGCGGCCGACGCGGTCGGCGCCACCAAGATGGACCGCCCCGAGTGGTGCTCGACGCACCCCGGCACCGGCGATGTGTACTTCACGCTCACCAACAACAGCAACCGCCGCCTTGCCGCCAGCGGCGCGCAGAGCGTGGTCGACGCAGCGAACCCTCGTTCGTACAACGACATCCGCGGTGCCGCCACCACGCAGCAGGGCAACGTCAACGGCCACATCCTGCGGCTCAAGGACGGCGCGGGCAACGCCGCGGCCACCCGCTTCACCTGGGACGTCTACCTCTTCGGTGCCGAGTCCGGTGCATCACCCGTCTTCGTCAACCTCTCGGGCCTGACCAGCGAGCAGGATTTCTCCAGCCCCGACGGCCTGTGGTTCAGCGCGAAGACCGGTATCTGCTGGATCCAGACCGACGACGGCGCCTACACCGACAGCAGCAACTGCATGATGCTGGCCGGCATTCCCGGCGCGGTGGGTGACGGTGGCGCGAAGATGCTGGTCTACAGCGCCACGCAGTCGGTCACCACCTATGTCGGCAAGGCGCCGACCGCCGACACGCTCAAGCGCTTTCTGGTCGGCCCGGTGGCCAGCGAGATCACCGGCATCTGCGAAACACCGGACGGCCGCACGCTGTTCGTCAACATCCAGCATCCGGGTGAAAACACCGCGCAGGCCGACCTCGCCGACCCGAGCAAGTACACCAGCCACTGGCCGGGCAATGCGGGCTACGGTGCCGGCGGCGCGTTGGCACGCCCACGCTCGGCCACCATCGTGATCACGCGCAACGATGGCGGGGTGGTTGGGGCTTGAGCGTCTTGCCCCTTCCCCGGTCAAGGGGGGAAGGCGCGATGCCGATCAAGCCGGTGGCGACTCGCCCTCAGCGAGGCTCTCGCCAAAACAATCCGCGAACGTGAAGTACAGCGAGACGTAGAACGCGGTGGTGAACATCAGCCCGGCGGGTATCGCGGCGATGCCCACAAACTGGCGTGCGCCGAGCAGCGAGAACACGATACCGATGACGGCGCCGAAGACGACGATCAAACCCACCCAGGCCAGGCTGTAGACGACGAAGGCGCCGCGTGCGCGCCACAGCGCCAGCGTGCTCGAGAACAAGGCCTGCGCCACACCCTGGCCGCCCCACCACACCAGCGCGGGGGCGTGCCAGAAGGGCACCGAGAGCAGCGCGGCGAGGCCGAAGCGCAGCACCAGGCCGGTTTGCAGGGCCGGGTCGTTCAACAGCGCGTCGACCTCCTTCTGGGCCTCGGCACCCTGGCCCTTGGCGAGCAGCAACTGGAGCTGGTCGAAGCGGCCGCCGTCGACCACCTCGCTCAGGCCGATGATCGCCAGTGTGGCCAAGGCGTAGAGCCCGCAGAGCACGATGAGCCGGGTGCGCGCGCCGGCGTCGCCGCGCAGCGGCTCGACCAGCTGGCCTGGGTGCACCGGCCCGCCATTGGCGGCCGAGCGGGTGGCGATCATGTAGCCCAGGGTCAGCAGTGGCAACGAAAACAGCAGCAGGACGCCGCCGAGCAGCGGCACCACCATCAGCATGAACGCAGCGACCATGAACACCAGCAGCAGCGACGAAAGCGCGAGCGGCTGGCGCATGAACAGCGCAAAGGCCTGTTGCATCCAGGCCAGGCCTTGGCGGGGTGAGGGGGTTTGCAGGTGCAGGGCCATCGGGTCGGGGTGGGAACGGTGTTTGAGTGGCTGAGGAGCGCCGGCTCAGGCGGCTGGATGCCAGGGCGCGTCGATGCGCAGCCGCAGCACCCGCTCGAAGTGCAGCGGGTCCTTCGGTTTGAGCAGCGTGGCTTCGCGCGGCAGGTGCCAGTCCCACAGCCGCGAGAGCCAGAAGCGCAGTGCCGCGGCGCGCAGCAGCGCGGGCAGCAGGCGCGCCTCGCCGGGCGTCAGCGGGCGCACCGCGCGGTAGGCGTCGAGGAAGGGCGTGGCCAGGGCGTCGACGAGGCGGCCGCTGGCATGGTCGATGCACCAGTCGTTGAGGCAGACCGCGATATCGAACAGCAGCATCTCGGTGCCGGCGAAATAGAAGTCGAAGAAGCCGCAGAGGCGGTCCTCGCCCGCGGTCTCGTCGAACATCACGTTGTCGCAGAAGAGGTCGGCATGGATCGGGCCGCGCGGCAGCGCCGTGCCCGCGGCCGAGGTCCACACGCTGCGTTGAAAGGCCAGCTCCTCGCGCAGCAGGGCGGCCTGCGCTGGGCTCAGATGCGGCAGCACCGCGGGCAGTATTTCTTCCCACCAGGCCAGGCCGCGCAGGTGCGGCTGATCGAGCTCGAGGCTCGCGCCCGCCAGGTGCATGCGCGCGAGCATCGCGCCCACCTGTTCGCAGTGCTGTGCGGCGGGCGCCAGGCGGTGGCTGCCGGGCAGGCGGGTCACCACCGCGGCGGGTTTTCCGGCCAGTGTGTGCAGCAACGCGCCGCTGGAGTCGGCCTGCGGCGCGGGCACCGGGATGCCGGCCTGCGCCAGGTGCTGCATCAGGCGCAGGTAGTAGGGCAGTTGGTCGGGGGTCAGGCGTTCGAAGAGCGTGATCACCCATTGCCCGCTGGCGGTGCTGGCGTAGTAGTTGGTGTTCTCGATGCCCGAGCGGATGCCACGCAGGTCGGTCAGCCGGCCCAGATCGAGCCGGCGCAGCAACTCGTCGGCCTGCGCGGTCGAGACCTCGGTGTAGACGGCCATCAGCTGGGGATCAAACCGGCAGCGGGCGCCGGAGCCCGGCTACGCAGCGGGGCGCGGTTTTCAGAACGACAACACATGCCACAGCCGCTGGCCGACATTGCCGCGCGAGCCGGGACGGCCGGTGGCGATGTCGCGCCCGCTGTCGGCCGGCACGACCTCGTATTCGGGCGCGCCCGACTTCGGCCGCACCACGATGCGCTGGGTTTGGCCGCGCACCTTCAGCTCCTCGATGCGCACCTGGTCGTCCTCGATCACGGTACGCAAGATCCGCGGCTCGCTCACCTCGCGCGGGGTGGCCTCCTGCGCCGAGGCGGGGCCGGCGGCGAGCACGGCAAGCAACACCAGGAGTTGGGGCAGCGAGGTCTTCATGCGGTCGATTTTAGCGACGCCAGCGGCTGCGGGCACCTTGGCCGCTTCATCACCATGCCCGCGCCACAATCGGCGCCTCACCGACGCCCCGAGTGCCCCGAACATGAGCGACCCCAAGGACACCACCCAGCAGCGCCCCACCGTGCTGCTGGTGGACGGCTCGAGCTACCTCTACCGCGCCTACCACGCGATGCCCGACCTGCGCGCGCCCGACGGCTTCCCCACCGGCGCGGTGCACGGCATGGTGGCGATGCTGAAAAGGCTGCGCCTGGACTTCCACGCCGAACACGCCGCCTGCGTGTTCGATGCCAAGGGCAAAACCTTCCGCGACGACTGGTACCCCGAGTACAAAGCCAACCGCTCGCCGATGCCCGAAGCGCTGGTGCAACAGATCGAGCCGATCCACGAAGTGGTGCGCCTGCTCGGCTGGCCGGTGATCGAGCCGCCCGGCATCGAGGCCGACGACGCCATCGGCACCCTGGCGCGGGTGGCGGTGCAAGCCGGGCACCGGGTGGTGATCTCCACCGGCGACAAGGACCTGGCGCAACTGGTGAACGAGCATGTGACGCTTATCAACACGATGAGCAACGAGAGGCTCGATATCGCCGGGGTGAAGGCCAAGTTCGGCGTGCCGCCGCAGCGCATCGTCGACTACCTCACCCTCGTCGGCGACACGGTGGACAACGTGCCGGGTGTCGCCAAAGTCGGCCCCAAGACCGCGGTGAAATGGCTCACCGACCATGGCTCGCTCGACGGTGTGGTGGCCGCCGCCGACCACATCGGCGGTGCGGTGGGCGAGAACCTGAAACGTGCGCTCGACTGGCTGCCGCTGGGCCGCAAGCTGGTCACCGTGGTCACCGACTGCGACCTCGGCGCGCAGGTGAGCGGCTGGCCGGCGCTGGATGCGCTGGCACTGCGCGAAGTGGATCACGCCGCGCTGCTCGAGTTTTTCAACCGCTATGGTTTCAAGACCTGGAAGAAGGAGCTGGAGGCGGGGGTGGATCGGCCGGCGGGCACCACCGTAGCGCCGCCGAGCAGCAGCACCACGACCGCCGCCACCACCACCGCTCGTCCTGAGCTTGTCGAAGGATCCGCTTCGGCCACGGCCCTTCGACAGGCTCAGGGCGAACGGGGCGGGGCGGCTGCACCTGCGCCGCTCGCCCGCGCCTACGAAACCATCCTGACCCCATCCCAGCTCGACCCCTGGCTCGCCCGCATCCACGCCGCGGAACTGGTCGCCATCGACACCGAAACCGATTCGCTCGACGGCATGCGCGCGCGCATCGTCGGCATCTCGTTTGCCGTCATCCCGGGTGAAGCGGCCTACATACCGCTGGCGCACAACTACTCCGACGCGCCGGAGCAGCTGCCGCTGGACGGGGTGCTGGCGCAGCTCAAACCCTGGCTTGAAGACGAGAGCAAGAAGAAACTCGGCCAGAACATCAAGTACGACAGCCATGTGCTCGGCAACCACGGCATCACGGTGCGCGGCTACCAGCACGACACGCTGCTGCAAAGTTATGTGCTCGAAGCGCACAAGCCGCACAGCCTGGAGAGCCTGGCCGAGCGCCACCTCGGCCGCCATGGCCTGAGCTACGAAGACGTTTGTGGCAAGGGTGCGCACCAGATTCCGTTTGCGCAGGTGGAGGTGGGCCGCGCGGCCGAGTATTCGGGCGAGGACAGCGAGATGACGCTGCAGGTGCACCAGGCCCTGTGGCCACAGCTTGAGGCCGACGAAAAGCTGCGCTTTGTCTACGAAGAGATCGAGATGCCCACCTCGCGTGAGCTCGTCCGCATCGAACGCCATGGTGTGTTGATCGACGCCGCGCTGCTCGCCAAACAGAGCCAGCAACTCGCCGAACGCATGGTGGCGCTGGAGCAGGAGGCGCATGCGATCGCCGGGCAGCCGTTCAACATCGGCAGCCCGAAGCAGATCGGCGACATCCTCTTCGGCAAGCTCGGGCTGCCGGTGCTGAAAAAAACCGCTAGCGGCGCGCCCTCCACCGACGAAGAAGTGCTCGACAAGCTGGCGGCCGACTACCCGCTGCCGGCGAAGATCCTGGAGCACCGCGGGCTGGCGAAACTGAAGGGCACCTACACCGACAAGCTGCCGCTGATGGTGAACCCGCAAACCGGCCGGGTGCACACCAACTACGCGCAGGCGGTGGCGGTCACCGGCCGCTTGTCGAGCAACGACCCGAACCTGCAGAACATTCCGATCCGCACCGTGGAGGGCCGGCGTGTGCGCGAGGCTTTCATCGCGCGGCCGGGCCATGTGATCGCCAGCGCGGACTACTCGCAAATCGAGCTGCGCATCATGGCTCACATCAGCGGCGACGAAGGCCTGACCCGCGCCTTCCTCGCCGGCCTGGACGTGCACCGCGCCACCGCGAGCGAAGTTTTCGGCACGCCGGTGGCCGAGGTGAGCACCGAGCAGCGGCGTTATGCCAAGACGATCAACTTCGGCCTGATCTACGGCATGGGCGCGTTCGGTCTGGCGCAGTCGCTGGGCATCGAGCAGAAGGCGGCGCGCGACTACATCGAGCGCTACTTCGCGCGTTTTGCCGGCGTCAAGAAATACATGGACGAGACCAAGGCGAGCGCGGCCAAGCTGGGTTATGTCGAGACGATGTTCGGCCGCCGCATCTACCTGCCCGAGATCATGGGCGGCAACGGCCCGCGCCGCGCCGGTGCCGAGCGCCAGGCGATCAACGCGCCGATGCAGGGCACCGCGGCCGACCTGATCAAACTGGCGATGCTGGCGGTGCAGGACACGATCGACAGCCAGGGCAAGGGCACCCGCATCGTGATGCAAGTGCACGACGAACTGGTGTTCGAGGTGCCCGAAGCGGAAGTGGCGTGGCTGCGCAGCGAGGTGCCGAGGTTGATGGCCGGCGTGGCGCATTTGAGCGTGCCGCTGCTGGCCGAAGTGGGTGTCGGCGCCAATTGGGATCAAGCCCATTGAAGGGGCGAATCACATTGAAGTGCGACGCGCGTTGAAGCGGCCTCACGCGGAGCGAAGCCTGTGAAAACCTTCGACAACAAGGTGGTGGTGATCACCGGCGCCGCCTCGGGCATCGGCGAGGCGCTGGCGCACGCGTTCGCGGCGCGGGGCGCAAAGCTGCTCCTGGCCGATATCGACGAGGCCCGCTTGCTCGCGCTGGCGCAGCGGCTCGGCGCGGGCGGCACGGTGGTGGTGGCGCAGCGCTGCGACGTGGCGCAGGCGGTGCAGGTGCGCTCGCTGGCCGAGCGCGGCATGGCCACATTGGGGCCAGCAGACATCGTGATCAACAACGCTGGTGTGGCGCTGGTCTCGCCGGTGGTCTCGGCCAAGCTCGAAGACGCGCAGTGGCTGATCGGCATCAACTTCTGGGGCGTGGTGCATGGCTGCCGCGCCTTCGACGCCCAACTGCGCTCGCGGCCCGAGGCGGTGATCGTCAATGTGTCGAGCATCTTCGCGATGGTCTCGATGCCGACGCAGGCGTACTACCACGCGGCCAAGGCGGCAGTACGGGCGTTCTCCGACTCGCTTCGCGAGGAGCTGCGGGCGACGACGGTGCGCGTGCTGTGTGTGCACCCCGGCGGCATCCGCACCCGCATTGCACAAAGCGCAAGGCTGGGCGACATCTCGAGCGTGGCCGCGTCGCCCGCCGAGTTGCACGAAGCCTTCGCTCGCAACGCGCACACCTCGGCGGCGGATGCGGCCGCGGCGATCCTGCGCGCGGTCGAACGCGGCAAGACCCGGTTGCTGATCGGCGCCGACGCCAAGGTGCTCGACCTGTGGTTTCGCATCGCACCCACGCGCGCCTCGGCCTGGTTCACGCTGCTGCTGCGCTGGGAGCGCGAGCGGCGGCAGAAGGCCGGCAAAGCGG
>JANNGZ010000218.1:0-7146 GCA_031404155.1 Burkholderiales bacterium | reverse complement strand
GGGCGCTGCGCCGAGGTGGCGATCCACAGCGTGGACTGCAGCCCCGACTCGCCGATCGGGCGCAGGCTGAAGCGTGCGGCCAGGCCGCTGGACTGCACCGCGTTGAGCGAGAGCACCGCGTGGTAGGTCTTCGCCGCCACCAGGTCCAGGATCGCGGGCACGCTTTCCACCTCCATGCCCACGCGTGCCCGCAGGCCCTGGGCCGCGAGCGCGGTTTCCACCACCATGCGGATCGAATGCGGCCGGCTCGGCATCACCAGCTCCTGCGTGGCCAGGTCGTGCAGTGAAATCGCCGGCCCGATCAGCCGCTTGGACCGGCCCGGCTTGCGGGCGGCCACACGCGCCGACACCAGGTACAGCGGCTCGTCCATCACCGGCACCAGGTCGATTGCCGCCGAGGGGGCCACGTTGTAGACCACAGCGCAGTCGATGCGGCCGATCGCGAGCCATTCGAGCACGTAGGTCGACAAGCCTTCGACCACGGTCAGCGTGGCCTTCGGGAACCGCTCGCGGAAAGCCGCCACCAAGGGCCCAGTGAGCGTGCGGCTCACGCTCGGCGGCAGCCCGATCGCCAGCCGCCCGGAGGCCGCGCCGCGGTGGTCCTCCAGGTCCTGCCGTGCGCGCTCCACCTGCTGCAGGATGCCGCGCGAATGGGCCAGCAGCCGCGTGCCCGCTTCGGTCAGCGTCACGCCGCGGCCGTTGCGCTTGAACAAGGTCTGGCGCAGCTCCACCTCCAGGTTGCGCACCTGGCGGCTCAACGCCGGCTGCACCACCTTGAGGAACGCCGACGCACGGGTGAAGCTGCCGAGTTCGGCAACGTGAACGAAGTACTCCAGCTGCTTCAGGTCCATCGCCGAATGTTGGCACGAGATATGTTGGCATGCGATATCAGCTATCCAGGGAATCTCATTGATCTATGGCTCGGGCTGGCCAAAAATCGGGGCCGCACTTCACTCTGCGTGCGGCCCGCTGCGGGCCGCACCCAGCCCAGGCACCCACCCCTCGCACCGGAAAAATATGCTGCACCCGATCCCCTGCCTGCTGATGCGAGGCGGCACCTCCAAGGGGCCGTTTTTTGCCGCCGCCGACCTGCCCGCCGACCGCGCCGCGCGCGACCGTGTCTTGCTCGCGGTGATGGGCTCGCCCGACAAGCGCCAGATCGACGGCCTGGGTGGTGCGCACCCGCTCACCAGCAAGGTCGGCATCGTCTCGCGCGGCTCCAAGCCGGGGGTCGACCTCGACTTCCTGTTCGCGCAGTTGCAGCCCGAACTCGACAGCGTGGACACCACGCCCAACTGCGGCAACATGCTCGCCGCGGTGGTGCCGTTTGCGCTCGAAACCGGCCTGGTGCAGGCGCAGGGCGAAACGACGACGCTGCGGGTCTTGACGCTGAACACCGACATGCAATGCGACATCACGGTGCAGACGCCCCTGGTCGCTGGTGTGCGCCGGGTCGAGTACGAAGGCGATGCACGCATCGACGGCGCGCCGGGCGCCAGTGCGCCGATCACGATCAACTTTCTCGACACCGCCGGCTCGGTCTGCTCCGGCCTGCTGCCCACCGGCCAGGTGCGCGATGTGGTCCGCGTCGAGCCGCAGGGCGACGCGCCCGGGTTCAGCGTCGATGTGACCTGCATCGACAACGGCATGCCGCTGGTGATGTTGCGCGCCGCCGATGTCGGCCGCACCGGCTACGAAAGCGTGGCGGCGCTGAATGCCGATACGGACTTGAAGGCCCGCATCGAACGCCTGCGCATCACCTGCGGCCACGCGATGGGGCTGGGTGATGTGACGAAGAAGAACTACCCGAAGATGACCCTGATCGCGGCGCCGAAGCACGGCGGCAGCCTCAGCACGCGCAGCTTCATTCCGCATGTGTGCCACGACGCGATCGGCGTGCTCGCGGCGGTGACCGTGGGCACCGCGTGTGTGCTCGAAGGCAGCGTTTGCGCGGGCATCGCCGTGATGCCTTCGGGCCGCAGCAAGGGTGTGTCGGTGGAGCACCCCACGGGTGAGTTCAGCGTCGAACTCGAACTCGACCCGAACAACCCGCAAAGCGTGATCAAGGCGGCGCTGCTGCGCACCGCGCGCCTGCTGATGAAGGGCCAGGCGATGGTGCCCTCGTCGGTGTGGCCGACAACGAACTGAGAGAAAGCGAATCCCGAAATGATCATCGACTGCCATGGCCACTACACCACCGCGCCGAAGGCGCTGGAAAACTGGCGCAACGCGCAGGTAGCCGGCATCAAGGATCCGGCGGCGAAGCCCCGGGTTGCCGACCTGAAAATTTCCGACGACGAACTGCGCGAGTCGATCGAGGCGAACCAGTTGCGGCTGATGAAGGAGCGCGGCGGCGACCTCACCATCTTCAGCCCGCGCGCGAGTTTCATGGCCCACCATATCGGCGACTTCAATGTCTCGAGCACCTGGGCGGCGATCTGCAATGAACTTTGTTATCGGGTGAGCCAGCTTTTCCCGGCGCACTTCAGCCCGGCGGCAATGCTGCCGCAGAGCCCGGGGGTCGACCCGGCCACCTGCATCCCCGAGCTGGAAAAGTGCGTCAAGGAATACGGCAACGTCGGCATCAACCTGAACCCGGATCCTTCGGGCGGGCACTGGACCTCGCCGCCCTTGAGCGACCGCCACTGGTACCCGATTTACGAAAAGATGGTCGAGTACGACATCCCCGCGATGATCCATGTGAGCACCAGCTGCAACACGTGTTTCCACACCACCGGCGCGCATTACCTGAACGCCGACACCACCGCCTTCATGCAGTGCCTGACCAGCGATCTGTTCAAGGACTTCCCGACCCTCAAGTTCATCATTCCGCACGGCGGCGGCGCGGTGCCCTACCACTGGGGGCGCTTCCGCGGCCTGGCGCAGGAACTGAAGAAGCCGCTGCTCACCGAGCACCTGCTGAAGAACATCTACTTCGACACCTGCGTCTACCACCAGCCCGGCATCGACCTGCTGACCAAGGTGATCCCGGTGGACAACATCCTGTTCGGCAGCGAGATGATCGGCGCTGTGCGCGGCATCGACCCCGAGACCGGGCATTACTACGACGACACCAAACGCTATATCGAAGCCTCAACCATCGTCGTCGGCAGCGACCGGCACAATGTCTACGAAGGCAACGCGCGGCGTGTGTTCACGCGGCTGGACAAGGCGCTGAAAGCCAGGGGCTTGTAAGCCCGATCCGAAAAGGGCGCGCAGCGCCCGCTCTCCTGTTGAGGACCCCCATGTACGAACTCGGCATCGTCAAACGCAACATCACCCGCGCCGACCGCGCCGCGGTGGAGCAGCTCTCGAAATTCGGTTCGGCCACGGTGCACGAGGCGATGGGCCGCGTCGGCCTGATGAAGCCCTACATGCGCCCGATCTACACCGGCGCCAAGGCCTGCGGCACCGCGGTCACCGTGCTGCTGCAACCGGGCGACAACTGGATGATGCATGTGGCTGCGGAGCAGTTGAAGCCCGGCGACATCGTGGTGGCGGCCTGCACCGCCGACAACACCGACGGCTTCTTCGGCGACCTGCTGGCCACCAGCTTTCGCGCCCGAGGTGCGGTCGGCCTGGTCATCGACGGCGGCTGCCGCGACGTGCGCGACCTCACCGAGATGGGCTTCCCGGTGTTCAGCAAGGCGATCAGCTCCAAGGGCACGGTGAAGTCCACGCTCGGCTCGGTGAACATCCCGGTCGTCTGCGCCGGCGCGATCGTCAACCCCGGCGACGTGGTACTCGCCGACGACGACGGCGTGGTGGTGGTGCCCGCCTCCATGGCCGCCACGGTCGCCGCTGCCGCAGCAGCGCGCGAAGCCAACGAAGGCGAAAAACGCGCCAAGCTCTCCACCGGCATCCTGGGCCTGGACATGTACAACATGCGGCCGGCGCTGGAGAAGGCGGGCCTGAAGTATGTCGACTGAGATGAATCCCCCCGAAGCGGCTTCGCCGCTCCCCCCAGGGGGCGCCGCCAGCGGCCTGGCAAAGCCAGTTCCGCGGCGGCCGCTTGGCAAGACTGCCCGATTCATGGGTCGCAGGTCGCACGAGGCGCGGTGGAGCAACTGAAATGACCGCCCCCAGCTCGTTTCACTCGCGTCCTTGGGAGCCACCCGGCGCTGGCCTGAGGCGGCGATGCTGAACCCCATGCACTGGCGCGTTGCGCTGATCGGCTACGGCGAGGTCGGCCGCATCCTGGCCGAAGACCTGCGCGCACAAGGCGTGACGGTGTCGGCCTTCGACCTGAAGCTGGGCAGCGACGCAGGCGACGCGCTGCTCGCGCCGGTTCGATTGCATGCGCGCTCTCAGATGCAGGCACACGCGCAGGCGCACGGCGTGTCGCTCACCGCTTCGCATGCCGACGCCGCGCGCAACGCCGACCTGATCATCTCCGCCGTCACCGCCAGCCAGACCGTGGCGGTGGCCGAGGCCTGCGCGCCGGCCCTTCAGGAGCACACCTGGTTCCTCGACTTCAACTCCGCCTCACCCGGCGCGAAGATTCGTGCGGCGGCGCTGGTCGACGGCGCCGGCGGGCGTTATGTCGAAGGCGCGGTGATGACCTCGATACCGCCCTACCGCATCAAGGTGCCTTTGTTGCTCGGCGGTCCGCAGGCCCAGGCGCTGGCGCCGCAGCTCAACGCGCTCGGCTTCTCGGCGAAAGTCGCGAGCCCGAAGCTCGGTGTCGCCTCGGCCATCAAGATGTGCCGCAGCGTGATGGTCAAGGGCCTGGAGGCGATGGTGATCGAGAGCTTCACCACCGCACGAGCCTATGGCGTCGAGGACGCGGTGATCGCGTCGCTTTACGAAACCTTCCCCGGCATCGACTGGGAAAAGCAGGGCGCGTATTTTTTCCAGCGCGTGATCGAACATGGCCGCCGCCGCAGCGAAGAAGTGCGCGAGGTGGCCGCCACGGTGCGCGAAGCGGGGCTCACGCCCTGGTCGGCCAGCGGCACCGCCGAGCGCCAAGCCTGGGTGGCCGACCTCGCCGACGGCGGGCTCTTCGGCGAGAAGGGCAGCGCCACGTTTGCGCGCAGTGCCGACTGGCGCAGCGAAGCCGACCGCATCCTGGCTGGCGTCAAGCACAAGGAATGAGATGAACTTCGAGAAAACCCCCGGCTGGCTCGACTGGTACGCCGGGCCCTCCAAGCCGCAGTTCATAGTCCCGGCCGGTGCCGTCGACGCGCATTGCCATGTCTTCGGCCCCGGCGATGAATTCCCCTTCGCGCCCGAGCGCAAGTACACGCCTTGCGACGCGAGCAAGCAGCAGCTCTTTTCGCTGCGCGACCAGCTCGGCTTTGCGCGCAACGTGATCGTGCAGGCCACCTGCCATGGCGCCGACAACCGCGCCATGGTGGACGCCTGCATCGCTGCCGCCGGCAAGGCGCGCGGCATCGCCACCGTCAAGCGCAGCGTCAGCGACGCCGAGCTGCAATCCATGCACACCGCCGGCGTGCGCGGGGTGCGCTTCAACTTCGTCAAGCGCCTGGTGGACTTCACGCCCAAGGACGAGCTGCTGGAGATCGCCGCACGCATCGCGCCGCTCGGCTGGCAAGTGGTCATCTATTTCGAGGCGGTGGACCTGCCCGAGCTGTGGAGCTTCTTCACCGCGCTGCCCACAACCGTCGTCGTCGACCACATGGGCCGGCCGGATGTGAGCTTGGGCGTCGACGGCCCCGAATTCGCGCTGTTCCAGAAGTTCATGCGCGAACACCCGAACGTGTGGAGCAAGGTGAGTTGCCCCGAGCGCCTGAGCCTCGCCGGCCCGCGGGCGCTCAAGGGTGAGCCGGGTTTGGACGGCGGGGCCTACCGCGACGTGGTTCCGTTCGCGCGCCGCATCGTCGAGACCTTCCCCGACCGCGTGTTGTGGGGCACCGACTGGCCGCACCCGAATCTGAAAGACCACATGCCCGACGACGGGCTGCTGGTGGATTTCATTCCGCAGATCGCGGCCACAGCCGAGCTGCAACACAAGCTGCTGGTGGCCAACCCGATGCGGCTGTATTGGCCCGAGGAGGCCTGACCCATGGCCCTGAACAAACCCTATCTCGACGTACCCGGCACCACGATCTTCGACGCCGAACAGTCCCGCAAGGGGTACTGGCTGAACCAGTTTGCGATGTCGCTGATGAAGGCACAGAACCGCGCGCGCTTCAAGGCCAACGAGCGCGCCTACCTCGACGAATGGGCGATGAGCGAGGAGCAGAAACTCGCGGTGCTGGCGCGCGACATGAACCACATGATCTCGCTCGGCGGCAACATCTACTTCCTGGCCAAGATCGGCGCCACCGATGGGCGTAGCTTTCAGCAGATGGCGGGCAGCATGACCGGCATGACCGAAGAGGAGTACCGCAACATGATGGTCGCCGGTGGCCGCTCTGCCGACGGCAACCGGGTGATCGGCGAGGACGGCGACGCGCAGGCGCACCGGCAACCTCAAGGTGCAGCGGGCAAGCTGAAAGCAGGGCGCTGACATGGCCAGGATCACCGCCTCGGTCTACACCTCGCATGTGCCCGCGATCGGCGCCGCGCTCGACCTCGGCAAGACCCACGAGCCCTACTGGCAGCCGGTGTTCAAGGGCTACGAGTTTTCCAAGCAGTGGATGCTCGACAACAAGCCCGACGTGATCTTCCTCGTCTTCAACGACCACGCCACCGCGTTCAGCCTGGAGATGATTCCGACCTTTGCGATCGGCACCGCGGCCGAGTTCGCGGTGGCCGACGAAGGCTGGGGGCCGCGCCCGGTGCCCAAGGTGATCGGCCACCCGGACCTGGCGTCGCACATTGCTCAGAGCGTGATCCAGGACGATTTCGACCTCACCATCGTGAACAAGATGGACGTGGACCACGGCCTCACCGTGCCGCTGAGTTTGATGTGCGGCCAGCCGCCGGCCTCCGATTTTGCGTGGCCCTGCCCGGTGATTCCGTTTGCGGTGAACGTGGTGCAGTACCCGGTGCCCTCGGGCCGCCGCTGCTTCAACCTGGGCCGTGCGATCGCCAAGGCGGTGCAGAGTTACGACGAGCCGCTGAAGGTGCAGATCTGGGGCACCGGCGGCATGAGCCATCAGTTGCAGGGGCCGCGCGCCGGCCTGATCAACAAGGCATTCGACAACCGCTTTCTCGACGGCCTGATCAGCGACCCCGAGA
>JANNGZ010000217.1:0-5121 GCA_031404155.1 Burkholderiales bacterium | reverse complement strand
ATCGAGTTGACCGACATGATGCTGTCGCGCGCCTGCCGCCAGATCCGGCAGTGGCAGCGCCGCCATGAGTCGCTGGCCGACCTGAAGATCCAGGTCAACATCTCGAGCAACGACCTGGCGCACAGCGCCTTGGCCGAGCGTGTCGGGCGCGCTTTGCGCGAGTCGCATCTGGCGCCGCAGTTGCTCACGCTGGAGCTGACCGAAAACATCCTGATGAAGCGCGTGGATGGCGCCATGGCCACGCTGGAGGAACTGCGCCGCCTCGGCGTGGGCCTGGCGATCGACGACTTCGGCACCGGGTATTCCTCGCTCAGCTACCTCTCCAGCCTGCCGATCGACAGCCTGAAGATCGACCGCTCGTTTGTGGCCGGCATGCGTGAGGGCTCCAAGGACGCCGAGATCGTGCGCGCCATCGTGTCGCTCGGCGCGTCGCTGGGCAAGTCGGTGGTGGCCGAAGGCATCGAAACACAGTCGCAGTTCGCGCAACTGCGCGACCTGGGTTGTGAAAACGGCCAGGGTTATCACCTGTCGCGCCCGCTCGCGCCGAGCGACGTGGAACTGCTGCTCGACTGCATCGTCGCCGAGCACCGCTTTGGGCCTGAGCACTTTGTCGGCTCCGGGATGATGCCGCTGACACGGCACTGAGCACGCCCGCCAGCACCGCGAATCAGCACGCGCCGCGATAATCGCGGCCATGCGCGTCTTCCGCGGCCTTCAGCGATCCGCCGCCGTTGCGGCCGCTGCGCCCTCCGACCCCGTAGATCTGCCCGCCCTGCCCGTCGCAGCCGGCGTGCCAGGCTGCGCCTTGACCGGCGCAGGCAGCGTGCGAGGCTGCGCCTTGACCGGCGCAGGCAGCGTGCAAGGCTGCGCCTTGACGATCGGCAACTTCGACGGCGTGCACCGCGGCCACCAGGCGATGCTGGCGCTGCTGATCAACGAAGCGCGCCACCGCGGCCTGCCGAGCTGCGTGCTCACCTTCGAGCCGCACCCGCGCGACTACTTCGCCGCACGCGCCGGAAAACCCGAGACCGCACCACCGCGCATTGCGTCGCTGCGCGACAAGCTCTGCGAGCTCGAGCGCTGCGGCATCGACGAGGTGGTGGTCCTGCGCTTCGACGAGCGCTTCGCCGCACAAAGCCCGGAAGCCTTCGTTCGCGATGTCCTGGTCAGCGGCCTGCACGCCCGCTACGTGCTCGTCGGCGACGACTTTCGTTATGGCGCGCGCCGAGCCGGCGACTACGCCATGCTCGACGCCGCCGGCGACGCGCAGGGCTTCGACGTGGCGCGCATGCAGAGCTACGAAGTGCATGGCCTGCGCGTGAGCAGCTCTGCGGTGCGTGACGCGCTCGGGTGCGGCGACATGGAACGCGCCGCCGCGCTGCTCGGCCGCCCCTACAGCGTGAGCGGCCATGTACTGCACGGCCGCAAGCTCGGGCGCGAACTCGGCTTTCGCACCCTGAACCTGCGCTTCACCCAACCGCGCGTGGCCGCGTTGGGCATCTTCGTGGCCCGGGTGCACGGGCTCACGCCCCAGCCCTTGCCCGCGGTGGTCAGCCTGGGCGTGCGCCCGAGCGTGGAAGACGCCGGCCGCGTGCTGCTCGAAGCACATTGCCTGGACTGGCCGCTGGCCGAGGACGCCGGTTATGGCCGCATCGTGCGCGTGGACCTGCTGCACAAGCTGCACGACGAACGGCGCTATGAGTCGATGAGCGCGTTGCGCGCGGGCATTGCGCAGGACGAGGTCGATGCGAGAGCTTGGTTCGCCGCGGCGCGCTAGCTCGCCGAGGCGTGGGCTTGGTTCACCTCGGCGCGCTAGCGCGCCGAAGCGTGAGCTTTGTTCGCCTTGGCGCGCTAGCGCGCCGAGGCGAGGGCCTGGTTCGCATTGACGCGCCAAGGCGCCAACGCGGCGCCCGCGGCAGGCCAAGGTCCGGCAAGGCCCGCGATCAGGTCGCCCTTTAGAATGCCGCATGGCTTCGACACCCGAACTCGGCCGGCTGCTTCGCGGCGGCATCGCCACCCGCCGGCAGACCACCCGCGACCGAATTCCGGGCTCGCGCTGAGCCGCGCCAACCCGCGGCGCCAACCTGGTCGTCGTGCCCCGCACGCCGGCCACCCCCGACAGCCAGTCCGCCTGCAAAGGCACCGCGCCCCGGCCTCCCCCGCTGGCGCCCCCCGGAAAGTTGCCTTGCCATGACCGCCACCGACAAGCCCGAAAACGTCGACTACCGCGCGACGCTCAACCTGCCCGATACCCAGTTCCCGATGCGCGGCGACCTCGGCAAACGCGAACCGGGCTGGGTCAAGGACTGGAACGAACACGGCCTGTACCAGCGCCTGCGCGACGCGCGCCACGGCGCGCCGCTGTTCGTGCTGCACGACGGCCCGCCATACGCCAACGGCAAGCTGCACATCGGCCACGCGGTGAACAAGATCCTGAAGGACATGGTGGTCAAGTCCAAGCAGCTCGCGGGTTTCGACGCGCGTTATGTGCCGGGCTGGGACTGCCATGGCCTGCCGATCGAGAACCAGATCGAGAAAGACCATGGCCGCGTCCTGCCGCGCGAGAAGGTGCAGGCGCTGTCGCGGGCCTATGCCACCGAGCAGATCGCGCAACAGATGGGCGACTTCCAGCGCCTTGGGGTGCTCGGCGACTGGAGCCGCCCGTACCGCACGATGGACTTCGGCAACGAGGCCGGCGAGATCCGCGTGCTGAAGCGGCTGATCGAGCGCGGGTATGTGTACCGCGGCAGCAAGCCGGTGTACTGGTGTTTCGACTGCGGCTCGTCGCTGGCCGAGTTCGAGATCGAGTACGCCGACAAGGCCTCGCCCACCGTCGACGTGGCCTTCTTGAGCGCGGAACCCGCGAAACTGGCGGCGGCCTTTGGACTGCCGGCACTCGCCAAGGACGCCTTCGCGGTGATCTGGACCACCACGCCGTGGACCCTGCCCTCCAACCAGGCCCTGAACCTGAACCCGGCGCTCGAGTACAGCTTGGTCGACAGCGAACGCGGGCTGCTCCTGCTGGCCTCGGCCCTGGTCGAAAAATGCCTTGAGCGCTTCGGCCTGACCGGCCAGGTGCTCGGGACGACGCTCGGCGAAAAGCTCGAAGGCCTGAACTTCCACCACCCGCTGAGCGCGGTGCATGAAGGCTACCGGCGCCTGTCGCCGGTCTACCTCGCCGACTACGCCACCGCCGAAGACGGCACCGGCATCGTGCACTCGGCGCCGGCCTATGGCGTGGAGGACTTCAATTCCTGCATTGCTCACGGCGTGAAGCACGACGACATCCTCAACCCGGTGCAGGGCAACGGCGTCTTCGAGAGCAGCCTGCCGCTGTTCGGCGGCCGGTTCATCTGGAAGGCCAACCCCGAAATCGTCGAAGCGCTGCGCGGCGCCGGCCGCCTGCTCGCGTCGGGCAAGCTCGACCACAGCTACCCGCATTGCTGGCGCCACAAGACGCCGGTGATCTACCGCGCCGCGGCGCAATGGTTCGTTCGCATGGACGAGGGCGACGGGGTCTGCACCGTGGACAAGGCGCCGGGCACCTTGCGCAAGACCGCGCTCGCCGCCATCGACCAGACCGACTTCTTCCCCGAGAACGGCCGCGCGCGGCTGCGCGACATGATCGCCGGCCGCCCCGACTGGTGCATCAGCCGCCAGCGCAACTGGGGCGTGCCGCTGCCGTTTTTCCTGCACAAGGTGAGCGGCGAGCTGCACCCGCGAACGCTGGAGTTCGTGGAGCGCGCTGCGCAACTGGTCGAGCATGGCGGCGTCGAAGCCTGGGCCCTGCTCGATGCACGGGAATGGCTCGGCGAGGAGCGCGAGGCGTACGCCAAGAGCAACGACATCCTGGACGTGTGGTTCGACTCGGGCTCCACCTTCTCGCATGTGCTGCGCGGCTCGCACCGCGGCTCGGCGCAAGACCCCGGCCACCACACCAGCGGCCCCGAGGCCGACCTCTACCTCGAAGGCCACGACCAGCACCGCGGCTGGTTCCAATCGTCGCTGCTGATCGCCTGCGCGCTCGAAGGCCGCGCGCCCTACCGCGGCCTGCTCACCCACGGCTTCGCGGTCGACGGCCAGGGCCGCAAGCTGAGCAAGTCGCTCGGCAACTTTGTCGAGATGCGCACCGTGTGCAACCAGCTCGGCGCGGACATCGTGCGCCTGTGGTGCGCCTCCACCGACTACTCGGGCGACCTCAGCATCGACGACAAGATCCTCGCGCGCGTGGTCGACGCCTACCGCCGCATCCGCAACACGCTGCGCTTCCTGCTCGCCAACGTCTCGGACTTCGACCCGAAGGCCGATGCGGTGCCGCTGGCCGAGATGCTCGAAGTCGACCGCTACGCGCTCGCACGCGCGGCGCAAGTGCAGGCCGAGCTGCTGGCGCACTACAAGGTCTTCGAGTTTCACCCGGTGGTCTCGAAGGTGCAGAACTACTGCTCCGAAGACCTCGGCGCGTTCTACCTCGACGTGTTGAAGGACCGCCTCTACACCACCGCGCCGAAGTCGCTCGCGCGCCGCTCGGCGCAAACCGCGCTCTGGCAGATCGGCCACGGCATGCTGCGCTGGATGGCGCCCTTCCTGAGCTTCACCGCCGAGGAGGCCTGGCAGGTGGTCGGCGACACGCCGTCGGTCTTCACCGAGACCTTCTGGGCCTTCGAGGCCGGCGAGAAAACAAGCGACAGCGCGCTGCTGGCCAAGTGGGCGCGCATCCGCGAAATCCGCGACCTGGTGAACAAGGCGATCGAGGCGGTCAGGACGACCGGCGCAGTTGGCTCTTCGCTCCAGGCGCATCTCACCCTCAGCCTGACAGCGGACGACCTCGAACCACTGGCATCGCTTGGCGACGATGTGAAGTTTGTTTTCATCACTTCTGAGGTAGAGCTCTTCGCCGGCGACGCGTTCAGTGCGCAGGTTGTCCCGGTGTCAGGGAAGAAGTGCGAGCGCTGCTGGCATTGGCGCGGTGATGTCGGAGATGACACCGCGCACCCGACGATCTGCGGCCGCTGCACCAGCAACCTTTACGGCGCCGGCGAAACGCGCCGTGTGGCCTGACATGACGGCCCCCAGCTCACTTCGTTCGCGGCCCCCGAGGGGCGCTCAATCGGCTTGGGAGCG
>JANNGZ010000216.1:0-1641 GCA_031404155.1 Burkholderiales bacterium | reverse complement strand
CAGCCGATCGCACCGGGCCATTGCTGCGCACATGGTCCAGCAGGCGCGCCAGATGGGCACGCTGCTGCGCGTCGGCACTGCGGCCCATCGCCAGCCCCCAATGCTTGCGCGTGTCCCGGTTGTGCTGTGCCGAGGCGCTGTCGAAGTACCGCATCAACCCGGGCAACGTCGGCAAGGGCGACAAGCGAGACCGCCAGTTCGCGATGATGGTCGAGGCCGCCGCGAAGTACGACAAGGTGGTGCGCATCGGCGTCAACTGGGGCAGCCTCGACCAGGAGCTGCTGACCGAAATGATGGACGCGAACGCGAAGCTCGCCGAGCCGCACGAGCCGCAGCAGATCATGTACCGCGCGATCATCACCTCGGCCATCACCTCGGCGCGGCGCGCCGAAGAGATCGGCCTCGGCGCCGAGCGCATCATCCTGTCGTGCAAGATGTCGGGCGTGCAGGATCTGATCAGCGTGTACCGGGCGCTGGCCAAACGCTGTGACTACGCGCTGCACCTGGGCCTGACCGAAGCCGGCATGGGGACGAAGGGCACGGTGGCGTCGACCGCGGCGCTGTCGGTGCTGCTGCAAGAAGGCATCGGCGACACGATCCGGGTCTCGCTGACGCCGCAGCCCGGCGAAGCGCGCACCCAGGAAGTGGTGGTCGCGCTCGAGATCCTGCAAGGCCTCGGCCTGCGCGCCTTTAACCCGAGCGTGACCGCGTGCCCGGGCTGCGGCCGCACGACCAGCACCACGTTCCAGGAACTCGCCAAGCAGATCGACGACTTCCTGCGCGCGCAGATGCCGGTCTGGAAAAAGCGTTACCCCGGCGTCGAGAAAATGAAGGTCGCGGTGATGGGCTGCATCGTTAACGGCCCGGGTGAAAGCAAACACGCCGACATCGGCATCAGCCTGCCGGGCAACGGCGAAGCGCCGGCCGCGCCGGTGTTCATCGACGGTGAAAAAGCGCTGACGCTGCGCGGCGACAACATCGCGGCCGAGTTCCACGCGCTGGTCGAGCGCTACATCGACAAGCGCTACGGCGCGGCAACTGCGGAGCATTGATCCTGTCGCACAGGTAGACCTTCCACGAGGTTCTACCGCCAAGGACGCCAAGGGCGCAAAGCGCGCCAAGGAAAAGCAACTTTGTCTCTTCTTTGCGTTCTTTGCGCCCTTGGCGCACTTGGCGGTGAAACTTCTCTCGCACACCGCAAGTTTTTTTTCACGCCATGGCTCAACCACAAACCAAGCCCACTGTTTTGCAAGCCGTCAAAGGCATGAACGACATTCTGCCGCCCGACTCGGCGCGCTGGGAGTGGTTCGAAGCGAAAGTGCGTGCGCTGATGGCGCGTTACGGTTACGCCAACGTGCGCACGCCGATCGTCGAACCGACCGCGCTGTTTGTGCGCGGCCTCGGCGAAGTGACCGACATCGTCGAGAAGGAGATGTACTCTTTCGAAGACGCGATGAACGGCGACAGGCTCACGCTTCGCCCCGAGGCCACCGCCGGCATCGTGCGTGCGATGGTCGAGCACAACACGCTCTACAACGGCCCCTTGCGCGTGTGGTCGCACGTCGCGCTGTTTCGCCATGAGCGGCCGCAGAAGGGGCGCTACCGGCAGTTCCACCAGATCGACGTGGAGGCGCTGGGCTT
>JANNGZ010000215.1:0-2280 GCA_031404155.1 Burkholderiales bacterium | reverse complement strand
GCGTCGCGCAGGGCCTTGGCTTCGGGTTCGCTGAACGCACCGCCGGTGTGCTGGCCGAGCAGGCCTTGCGCGGCCGACAGCGAAGGGTGCTCACGCAGGTGGGCGAGCAGGCGGTCGCGCTGGCGGGCCGGGTCGGGGTCGAGCAGGGCGATGGCGTCGAGCAGGTCGAGCGTCGGTGCGCGTTGGTAGAGTTCCTGAAGACGCACCAGTGCAGCGGTGCCTTCATCGCTTGCGACGGCACTTTGTGCGTACTCGCGGGCGACGAGGTTGAAGGCCGCGGGGTGCGCCACCAGCAACACGCCCCACAACGCGAGCACCTCGGCATGCTCGCCGTGGCGCATGGCGCGCTGGCCGGCGAGCACGAGCGGGCGCGCGGCTTGCGGCGCGGATTCGCGGGCGCGCCTCAGCGCCGCGTCGGCTTCTTCGGTCTGGTGTTTGGCATCGGCTTCGAGTGCAATCTCGCACCAGTAGTGCGAGATGCGCGAAGCAAAACTGCCAGTGCCACGTTGTTCGAGTTTCTGCGCCACTTCGGCGGCGGCGCGCCAGTCGCGCGAGCGCTCGTGCAGCGTCAGCAGGGCCAGGCGCGCTTCGGTGTCGAAGGCGGTGCCGTCCAGCGCCTTGTAGGCCACTTCGGCACGGTCGAACAGGCCGGCCTTCATGAAGTCTTGCGCCAGCGCGTGCTGCGCGCGGTCACGCTCGGTGCGGGGCAGATCGGCGCGGTGCAGCAGGTGTTCGTGCACGCGCACCGCACGTTCGTATTCGCCGCGGCGGCGGAACAGGTTGCCGAGCGCGAAATGCAGGTCCGAGGTGTCGGGATCTTGTTGCACGGCCTCGATGAAAGCGTCGATGGCCTTGTCTTGCTGTTCGTTCAACAACAGGTTCAGGCCCTTGTAGTAGGCCTTGGGTGAGTCTTTCTGCTCGCGCCGCCACTGCCGCAGGTCGAAGCGCGAAGCGAGCCAGCCGAGCGCGAAGGTCAGCGGCAGGCCGAGCAAAAGCCACTGCAGGTCAAAGTCCATCGCGGGGCGGGTGTGGCAGCAGCGAGTCGGGCGCGAGCGTGGTCGGAACGGCTTCGGTCGGCGTGGCGACCACGACCGGTGCGTGTTTGCGCGCCACACGGCGGTGGCGCCACCAGCTCGGCACCATCGCGAACACACCGAAGGCACAACCGAGCGCGAATGCGGCGAGCACGATGAAGACCATCGGCGCGCGCCACTCCTGGCCGAAGAACCAGCGAATGCCGGCTTCCTGCTGGTTGTTCAGCGCGAAGGCAAAGAGGGTGAAGAAAATGGCGGCTCGAACGAGCCAGACAAAGATTCGCATCGAGACTCCTGCCGCGATTTTAGCGGCGGGCCGACACGCAAGCGGTGTTAAGAACCCGAGCCTTGATGTGGCCTGCGTTGGGCATCGAGCGGCGCCGCATCGGCAGGCACTTGTGAGTCGACGGCTTCGCGCAGCGCTTTGCCAGGCTTGAAATGGGGAACCAGCTTCTCGGGGATCACCACCTGCTCGCCGCTGCGTGGGTTGCGGCCCACACGCGGCGGCCGGCGGTTGATCGAGAAGCTGCCAAAACCACGGATCTCGATGCGGTGCCCTTTGGACAAGGCCGAAGACATCGCATCGAGGATCGTCTTGACCGCGAACTCAGTGTCGCGATGCGTGAGCTGGCCGAATCGTTCAGCCAGCTGAGCAACGAGATCGGAGCGGGTCAAGCGTGGCCCCTTGCGCGCCAGCGCACCGCACCCTCCTTCCCCCACTGGGGGAAGGCCGGGATGGGGGCTTGGCAGCGCTTCACCAGCGCGGCGCTTACGCGTCCTTCTGGTTGTCGAGCTTGGCGCGCAGCAATGCGCCCAGGCTCGTCGTACCGGCGTTTTCACGTTCGCTGGTTTGCGACAGGCGGGTCATCGCTTCCTGGTTGTCGGCGTTGTCCTTGGCCTTGATCGACAACTGGATCGAACGCGTCTTGCGGTCGACGTTGATGATCACGGCGTTGACTTCGTCGCCTTCCTTCAGCATGTTGCGCGCATCCTCGACGCGGTCGCGGCTGATCTCCGAAGCGCGCAAATATCCGGTCACGTCTTCGTTCAACTGGATCTCGGCGCCGCGCGCGTCGACCGTCTTGACCTTGCCTGTCACGGACATGCCGCGGTCGTTGACCGAGGTGTAGCTGGTGAACGGGTCCGAGTCGAGTTGCTTGATGCCGAGCGAAATGCGCTCGCGTTCCACGTCCACCGCCAGCACGATGGCCTCGACCTCCTGGCCCTTCTTGTAGTTGCGCACCGC
>JANNGZ010000214.1:0-3377 GCA_031404155.1 Burkholderiales bacterium | reverse complement strand
CGCTGGGACAAGCTGGTCAACGAGGTGGAGCACCCGCAGCGCGAAGTGGCGATCGCGATGTGCGGCAAGTACACCGACCTCTCCGACTCCTACAAATCGCTCAACGAAGCGCTGCGCCACGCCGGCATCCACAACCATGCGCGGGTGAAGATCGAATACGTCGACTCCGAGACGCTGAACGAACACAGCGTGGCGCAACTGGCCCGCTTCGACGCGATCCTGGTGCCCGGCGGCTTCGGCAAACGCGGCGTCGAGGGCAAGATCCTGGCGGCGAAGTTCGCGCGCGAACACCGGCTGCCCTACCTGGGCATCTGCCTCGGGATGCAGGTGGCCACCATCGAAGTGGCGCGCCACCTCGCCGGCCTGGCGGGTGCGAACTCCACCGAGTTCGACCCCGACACCCCGCATCCGGTGATCGCGCTGATCGACGAATGGCAGGACCGCGACGGCAGCATCCAGCGCCGCGACGCCAACTCCGACCTCGGCGGCACGATGCGCCTGGGCGCCCAAAGCTCCGACGTCAAGGCCGGTTCGCTGGCGCAGAAGATCTACGGCAACGTGGTCACCGAGCGCCACCGCCACCGCTACGAAGCCAACCAGCATTACCTCCAACGCTTGCAGCAAGCCGGCCTGGTGATCTCTGCGATCACGCAGCGCGAGAAGCTCACCGAGATCGTCGAACTGCCGCAGGAGGTGCACCCCTGGTTCGTCGGCGTGCAGTTCCACCCCGAGTTCAAGAGCACACCCTGGGAGGGCCACCCGCTGTTCATCGGCTTCGTCACCGCGGCGCTGGCGCACCAGGAGCGACGGCTGGCGCCGGTGGACAACAAGGCTGCGGCATAGATGACGACACCTGGCTCGTTTGACTCGCGTCCCCCGAGGGGAGCCCAGGCCGCTTGGGAGCGGCCCGGCGCTGGCCTGGGGCCGCGCCGAGTGGTTTCGCAATGAAACTCTGCGGTTTCGACGCCGGCCTCGAACACCGGTTCTTCCTGATCGCGGGGCCCTGTGTGATCGAAAGCGAACAGCTTCAGATGGAGGTGGCCGGGCGCTTGAAGGAGATCACCACGTCGCTCGGCATCCCGTTCATCTTCAAGTCCAGCTACGACAAGGCCAACCGCTCCAGCGGCAGCACCTTCCGCGGCCCTGGCATCGCACAGGGGCTCGAGATCCTGGCCAAGGTCAAGCGCGAGTTGGGTGTTCCGGTGCTCACCGATGTGCACGCCGAAGACCAGATCGAAGCCGTGGCCGCGGTGGTGGATGTCTTGCAGACGCCCGCCTTCCTCTGCCGCCAGACCGACTTCATCCGCGCCGTGGCACAAAGCGGCAAGCCGGTGAACATCAAGAAGGGCCAGTTCCTGGCGCCGGGCGACATGAAGAACGTGATCGACAAGGCTCGCGCCGCGGCGCGCGAAAAAGGCTTGAGCGAGGACCGCTTCTTCGCCTGCGAACGGGGCGCAAGCTTCGGCTACAACAACCTCGTTTCCGACATGCGCTCGCTGGCGATCATGCGCGGCAGCGGCGCCCCGGTGGTCTTCGACGCCACCCACAGCGTGCAGTTGCCCGGCGGCCTGGGCGGCAGCAGCGGCGGCCAGCGCGAGTTCGTGCCGGTGCTCGCGCGCGCCGCGGTGGCGGTGGGCGTGGCCGGCCTGTTCATGGAAACGCACCCCGACCCGGCCAACGCAATGAGCGACGGGCCGAACGCGGTGCCGCTGAAGCACATGTTGGCCCTGCTCGAACAACTCGTGGCGCTCGACCGGGTGGTGAAGTCGCAGCCCTTCCTCGAAAACGATTTCAACTGCTGAGACCGCGAGCCGATGCCAAGCGCCTACATCATCGCCAACGTGCGTGTCACCGACGCGGAGCAGTACGAGCAGTACAAGAAGCTTTCGACGCTGGCGATGCAGGCCCATGGCGCCGAGGTCTGCGTGCGTGGCGGTCCGCATCAGGTGCTCGAAGGCGACTGGCAGCCCGACCGCCTCGTGCTGCTGAAGTTCCCGACGCTCGAACAAGCCAAGGCCTTCAACGCCTCGGCCGAATACGCTCTTGCCCGCAACGCTCGCCAAGGCGCCGCCGTGATGCGCATGGTGGTCGTCGAAGGTGTCTGACCCGATCCAAAACCAGAGGAAGCCAACAAGATGAGTGCCATCGTCGATATCGTCGGCCGCGAAATTCTCGACAGCCGCGGCAACCCCACGGTCGAATGCGACGTGCTGCTGGAGTCCGGCACGATGGGCCGCGCCGCGGTGCCCTCGGGCGCCTCTACCGGCAGCCGCGAGGCGATCGAGCTGCGCGACGGCGACAAGAGCCGTTATGGCGGCAAGGGCGTGCTGCGCGCGGTGGAGCATGTCAACACCGAGATCAGCGAAGCGGTGCTTGGGCTTGACGCAAGCGAGCAGGCCTTCCTCGACAAGACCCTGATCGACCTGGACGGCAGCGACAACAAGGGCCGCCTGGGCGCCAACGCCACGCTGGCGGTGAGCATGGCGGTGGCCCGCGCCGCGGCGGAAGAAAGCGGCCTGCCGCTGTACCGCTACTTCGGCGGCATGGGCGGCATGCAACTGCCGCTGCCCATGATGAACGTGGTCAACGGCGGCGCCCATGCCAACAACAACCTCGACCTGCAGGAGTTCATGATCCTGCCGGTGGGCGCACCGAGCTTTCGCGAAGCGGTGCGCTACGGCGCCGAGGTGTTCCACGCGCTGAAGAAGATCATCGACGGCCGCGGCATGAGCACCGCGGTCGGCGACGAAGGCGGCTTCGCGCCGAGCGTCGCGTACCACGAGGCCGCGATCCAGATGATCCTCGAAGCCATCGACAAGGCCGGCTACGAAGCCGGGCGCCAGGTCGCGATCGGCCTGGATTGCGCGGCGAGCGAGTTCTACAAGGACGGCAAATACCATCTCGAAGGCGACGGCATGATCCTCAGCGCCGCCGAGTGGACCGACGTGCTCGCCACCTGGTGCGACAAGTACCCGATCCTCAGCATCGAAGACGGCATGCACGAGGGCGACTGGGAGGGCTGGAAGCTGCTCACCGAGCGCCTGGGCAAGAAGATCCAACTGGTCGGCGACGACCTCTTCGTCACCAACACCCGCATACTCAAGGAAGGCATCGACAAGGGCATCGCCAACTCGATCCTGATCAAGATCAACCAGATCGGCACGCTCACCGAAACCTTTGCCGCGATCGAGATGGCCAAGCGCGCCAACTACACCGCGGTGATCAGCCACCGCAGCGGCGAAACCGAAGACTCGACCATCGCCGACATCGCGGTGGGCACCAACGCCGGCCAGATCAAGACCGGCTCGATGAGCCGATCGGACCGCATGGCCAAGTACAACCAGTTGCTGCGCATCGAGGAAGACCTCGGCGACGTG
>JANNGZ010000213.1:0-5894 GCA_031404155.1 Burkholderiales bacterium | reverse complement strand
GGCCTTGGCTTCACCACCAAACTTGGCCGCCAGCACCGAGGTGATCGCCGCGGTCAGCGTGGTCTTGCCGTGGTCGACGTGACCAATCGTGCCGACGTTGACGTGCGGCTTGGTGCGTTCAAATTTGCCTTTTGCCATTTGCTTCTCTCCGAAAAAGAACAGTGCGGTGGGCTGTTTAAGGTTTCCAGCGGGTTGATCGTTCGATCGCCACCGGTAGCGATCGGCAACCCGCCAAAGACCGTCGCGGGATGGAGTAGCGGGCCGCCCTGAGGGCGCCCTTCCCGCCGGTCTTACTTTCCGCGAGCGGTGATGATCGCGTCGGCGACGTTCTTCGGCGCCTCGCTGTAATGCTTGAACTCCATCGTGTAGGTGGCGCGGCCCTGCGACATCGAACGCAGCGTGGTCGAGTAGCCGAACATTTCCGACAGCGGCACTTCTGCCTTGATCACCTTGCCACCGCCGGGCATGTCGTCCATGCCCTGCACCATGCCGCGGCGGCTGGACAGGTCGCCCATCACGCCACCGGCATAGTCTTCCGGCGTCTCGACTTCCACCGCCATCATCGGCTCCAGAATCACCGGGCTGGCCTTGCGGCAGCCGTCCTTGAAGCCGAAAGACGCGGCCATCTTGAACGCGTTTTCATTCGAATCCACCTCGTGGTAGGAGCCGAAGGTCAGCGTGACCTTCACGTCCACCACCGGGTAGCCCGCGAGCACACCCGCGGGCAGCGAATCTTCCACGCCCTTGCGCACTGCAGGGATGAACTCTTTCGGCACCACACCGCCCTTGGTCGCATCGACGAACTCGAAGCCCTTGCCGGGCTCCTGCGGCTCGACCTTCAGCACCACGTGGCCGTACTGGCCCTTGCCGCCTGACTGACGTACGAACTTGCCTTCGACGTCCTCCACCATCCTGCGGATCGTCTCGCGATACGCCACCTGCGGCTTGCCCACGTTGGCCTCGACGCCGAACTCGCGCTTCATGCGGTCGACGATGATCTCCAGGTGCAGTTCGCCCATGCCGGAGATGATGGTCTGGCCGCTCTCTTCGTCGGTCTTGACGCGGAACGACGGGTCTTCCTGGGCCAGGCGGCCCAGCGCAATGCCCATCTTTTCCTGGTCTGCCTTGGTCTTGGGCTCGACGGCCTGCGAGATCACCGGCTCGGGGAAGACCATCTTCTCCAGCGTGATGATCGCGCTCGGGTCGCAAAGGGTTTCGCCGGTGGTCACGTCTTTCAGGCCGACGCAGGCGGCAATGTCGCCCGCCAGAATTTCCTTGATCTCTTCACGCTGGTTGGCGTGCATCTGCAGGATGCGGCCAATGCGCTCCTTCTTGCCGCGGATCGGGTTGTAGACCGAGTCGCCCGACTTCAGCACGCCCGAATAGACGCGCACGAAGGTCAGCTGGCCGACATACGGGTCGGTCATCAGCTTGAAGGCCAGCGCAGCGAACTTCTCGTCGTCCGCGGCGCGGCGCGAGGTCGGCTTTTCATCGTCGTCGGTGCCCGGAACCGGGGGGATGTCGACCGGCGACGGCATGAAGTCGACCACACCATCGAGCATGCGCTGCACCCCCTTGTTCTTGAACGCGGTGCCGCAGAACATCGGCTGGATTTCGGCGGCGATCGTGCGGGTGCGGATGCCGAGCTTGATCTCGGCTTCGGACAACTCGCCCGATTCCAGGTACTTGTTCATCAGGTCTTCGCTGGCCTCAGCGGCGGCCTCGACCATGTTCTCGCGCCACTTCTGGGCGTCCGCCAGCAGTTCCGGCGCAATCTCCTGGTACTCGAACTTCATGCCTTGCGACGCCTCGTCCCAGATGATCGCCTTCATCTTGATGAGGTCGATCACGCCGGTGAAGTTCTCTTCGGATCCGATCGGCACCACGATCGGCACCGGGTTGGCCTTCAGGCGCACCTTCATCTGGTCGTAGACCTTGAAGAAGTTGGCGCCAGTGCGGTCCATCTTGTTGACGAAGGCCAGGCGCGGCACCTTGTACTTGTTGGCCTGGCGCCAGACCGTTTCGCTCTGCGGCTGCACGCCGCCCACGGCGCAATAGACCATGCACGCGCCGTCGAGCACGCGCATGCTGCGCTCGACCTCGATCGTGAAGTCCACGTGACCCGGGGTGTCGATGATGTTGATGCGGTGCTCGGGGTAGCCGAGTTCCATGCCCTTCCAGAAGCAGGTGGTCGCGGCCGAGGTGATCGTGATGCCACGCTCCTGCTCCTGCTCCATCCAGTCCATGGTCGCCGCACCGTCATGCACTTCACCGATCTTGTGGTTCACCCCGGTGTAATACAGGATGCGCTCGGTGGTCGTGGTCTTGCCGGCATCGATATGCGCGGAGATACCGATGTTGCGGTAGCGCTCGATGGGGGTCTTGCGGGACATGGTGTCACTCCAAAGTGCATGACAAAAACGCGGGCCGCTCGAGGGTTCGTACAAACCCGAAGAGCGGCCGGGGAGAGGCTCAGGTTGCCGCGATCAGAAGCGGAAGTGCGAGAAGGCCTTGTTGGCCTCGGCCATGCGGTGCACTTCATCGCGCTTCTTCATCGCGCCGCCGCGACCTTCGCTGGCCTCCAGCAGTTCGTTGGCCAGGCGTGCGGCCATCGACTTCTCGCCACGCTTGCGCGCCGACTCCTTGAGCCAGCGCATCGCCAAGGCCACACGACGGATCGGGCGAACTTCCACCGGAACCTGGTAGTTCGCGCCACCGACGCGGCGGGACTTTACTTCGACCATCGGCTTCACGTTGTTCAGCGCGGTGAGGAAGACTTCGAGCGGGTCCTTGCTCGCCTTCTTCTCGACTTGCTCGAGCGCGCCGTAAATGATGCGCTCGGCAACGGCCTTCTTGCCGGACTCCATCACGACGTTCATGAACTTGGAGAGGTCGATCGAGCCGAATTTCGGATCGGGCAGGATTTCGCGTTTGGGGACTTCGCGGCGACGTGGCATGGGAATCTTCCTTCTTTCGCTTCAGTTGGCGCGAGGCGACCTGCCTCGAACCTCGGAGGGCCACGACAGACGAGCCCTCCACTTACTCGGCCCTGGCAGGCGCCACGACCGGCATTCAAACCCTGGCCGGCCAACTGACCGGCTTTCGAGCCCAACGAAGGGCTATGCCTTCTTCGGGCGCTTGGCGCCGTACTTCGATCGAGACTGCTTGCGGTCCTTGACTCCTTGCAGGTCGAGCGAGCCGCGCACGATGTGGTAGCGCACGCCCGGCAGGTCCTTGACCCGCCCGCCGCGCACCAGCACGACGCTGTGCTCCTGCAAGTTGTGGCCTTCGCCGCCGATGTAGGAGATGACCTCGAAGCCGTTGGTCAGGCGAACCTTGGCGACCTTGCGCAGCGCCGAGTTCGGCTTCTTCGGCGTGGTGGTGTACACACGGGTGCAAACGCCGCGCCGCTGCGGGCTGTTCTGCATCGCCGGCGACTTGGACTTCGTGATCTCGACTTCGCGGCCGTGACGCACGAGTTGGTTGATGGTGGGCATGGTGGACTTGTTCCCGTTTGAAGTCGCTTCGGTGATCTTGAATTTTCGGGAGACCACAGCCAAGCGCTCCGAGGTGTGGAGGCGGGCCCGGAGCCGGAGGTGGCTCCGTTGGGCAGCAACTGCGGGGCATCACTCTCACCCGCGATGTTGCCGGACGGCCGCTCGACAAAAGAGCGCAGCAGAATCTGCCGAAAAGCCTGCGATTATATTCGGCCCACCCCTCACCCGCAAGCGCCGAACGTACACGTCATCACCCGGGGCCATCGGTCAACCACAAGTTAGCATCCGCTCTTGTCTTCGATACCACCTACGAGGGACAGCCTGCCGGTCGTCGTCGACACCAATGTGGCACTCGACTGGCTGCTGTTCTCCGAGCCGAGCGTAGGGCCGCTGTTCGACGCGATCGGGCGGGGCGCGCTGCGCTGGGTCGCCACGCAAGCGATGCGGGACGAGTTGTCGCATGTGCTCGGCCGCGGCCTGGCGCTGCAACGCGGTACGCCGATGTACAGCGCGCTCCAGCGCTGGGACGGTGCAAGCCGTCTCGTCGAATCCTCGATGCTCGGGTCCGCCCAACGCCTTTGTTGCTCCGACCCCCAGGACCAGATGTTCATCGACCTGGCCCTGTCGGCCCGGGCGCGCTGGCTGGTCACACGCGACAAGGCGCTGCTGAAGCTCGCAGGCCGGGCACGCCCGCTGGGCGTCGAGGTGGTCACGCCGCAGGCCTGGTCGTTCGAGACCGCCTGACCGCGCGACGCACCCGCCCGCCTGTCAGCGGGCAGCGGGCAGCGGGCAGCGGGCAGCGGGCAGCGACCATGCGCCCGCCTCCCCGGGGCCGCTCCATCGTGCAGCGCGGCGTTGACTGCAAGGAAAAAAGGGCGGCCGAAGCCGCCCTTTCGATGCGTCATCGCAGGGGGACGCCTATTCGACAGCACCACCGGCAGCTGCCGCAGCCGCCGCGGATTCACCGTCGACTACCGCGAGCTGCGCTGCGGCAAGCTCTTCGGCCTCCTGGAGCGTGATCGCCCGGCGTTCGGTTTCGTCCATTTCCTCCTTCACGCGGCGGGCTCGGTGGAAGGCCATGCCGGTGCCGGCGGGAATCAGACGGCCGACGATCACGTTTTCCTTCAGGCCACGCAACTCGTCGCGTTTGCCCATGATCGCCGCCTCGGTCAGCACGCGTGTGGTCTCCTGGAAGGAGGCCGCCGAGATGAACGAGTCGGTCGACAGGCTGGCCTTGGTGATGCCGAGCAACAGGTCGCTGTGGGTGGCGGGCAGCTTGCCTGCGCCGCGCAGCGCGTCATTGGTGTCGAGCAGCTCGCTGCGCTCCACCTGCTCGCCGGTGATGTACTTGCTGTCGCCCGGATTGGCGATCTGCACGCGCCGCAGCATCTGGCGCACGATCACCTCGATGTGCTTGTCGTTGATCTTGACGCCCTGCAGGCGATAAACGTCTTGCACCTCGTCGACGATGTAGCGCGCCAACTCCTCGATGCCGAGCAGGCGCAGGATGTCCTGCGGGTCCGCGGGGCCGTCGACGATCGACTCGCCCTTGTTCACCACCTGGCCCTCGTGCACGACGATGTTCTTTTCCTTCGGCACCAGCTCTTCGTAGACGCCGCCTTCCGGGTCGGTGATCTGCAAGCGCACCTTGCCCTTGGTTTCCTTGCCGAAGGACACCGTGCCGGTGTGCTCGGCCAGCGTGCCCTTGTCCTTCGGGCTGCGCGCCTCGAAGAGCTCGGCCACCCGCGGCAGGCCGCCGGTGATGTCCCGCGTCTTCTGGCCTTCGACCGGAATGCGTGCCAGCACTTCGCCCGGCGTCAGGTCTTGGCCGTCGCGCACCTGGATCAGCGAGCCGACCGGGAATGCGATGTTCACCGAGTGGTCGGTGCCGGGGATCTTGACCTCGTGCGCCGCGGCGTCGAGCAGCTTGATCTGCGGGCGCACCACCTTGGCCGCGCCGCGCCGCTTCGGGTCGATGACCACCAGCGTCGACAGGCCGGTCACCTCGTCCAACTGCTTGGCCACGGTGACACCCTCTTCGACGTTCTCGAACCTCGCCTTGCCGGCGAACTCGGTGATGATCGGTCGGGTCAGCGGGTCCCAGTTGGCGAGCACCGTGCCCGCCTTGATCTGCTGGTCGGCCTTGATGTTGAGCACCGCGCCGTAGGGCACCTTGTGGCGCTCGCGCTCGCGGCCGTGCGGGTCGAGCACCACGATCTCGCCGGAGCGCGAGATCACGACCAGCTCGCTCTTCCCGTTGGTGACGTAGCGCATCGTGGTGTTGAAGCCGATGTGGCCGTCGCTCTTCGCGTCCACGCTGGAAGCCACCGCAGCACGCGACGCCGCACCCCCGATGTGGAAGGTGCGCATCGTCAGCTGCGTGCCCGGCTCGCCGAT
>JANNGZ010000212.1:0-3715 GCA_031404155.1 Burkholderiales bacterium | reverse complement strand
GCTGGTGGTGATCACCGGCTTGAGCGGTTCGGGCAAATCGAGCCTGGCCTTCGACACGCTGTATGCCGAGGGCCAGCGGCGCTACGTGGAGAGCCTGTCGGCCTACGCGCGGCAGTTTTTGCAGTTGATGGACAAGCCCGACGTCGACGTGATCGAGGGCCTGTCGCCCGCAATCAGCATCGAGCAGAAGGCCACCAGCCACAACCCGCGCTCCACCGTCGGCACGGTGACCGAGATCCACGACTACCTGCGCCTGCTCTACGCCCGCGCCGGCACGCCGTTCTGCCCCGACCACGGGCTCGCGCTGCAGGCGCAGAGCGTGAGCCAGATGGTCGACGCGGTGCTGGCGCTGCCCGAGGAGACACGCCTGGCGGTGCTGGCGCCGGTGGTGCGCGACCGCAAGGGCGAATTTGTCGAGCTGTTTGCCGAGATGCAGGCCAAGGGCTATGTGCGCTTTCGCATCGACGGCCAGGTGGTGGACGCGGCCGACCTGCCGAAGCTGAAAAAAACCGAGAAACACGACATCGACGTGGTGGTCGACCGCTTGAAGTCCCGCCCCGACGCGCAGCAGCGACTGGCCGAAAGCTTCGAGGCCGCGCTGCGCATCGCCGACGGCCGCGCGCTGGCGCTCGAAATCGATTCCGGCCGTGAGCACCTGTTCAACAGCAAATTCTCCTGCCCGGTGTGCAACTACTCGCTGGCCGAACTGGAGCCGAGGTTGTTCTCGTTCAACTCGCCGGTGGGCGCCTGCCCGGCCTGCGACGGCTTGGGCCAGGTCACCGGTTTCGACCCCGAGCGTGTGGTCGCCTTCCCGTCGATCAGCCTGGCCAGCGGCGCGGTGAAGGGCTGGGACCGGCGCAACGCCTACACCTTCTCGATGCTCGAAAGCGTGGCGGCGCACTACGGCTTCGATGTCGACACCCCGTTCGAGCAACTCGCGCCGGCGCATCGCCACAAGCTGCTCTTCGGCAGCGGCGAGGAAGAGCTTGCCTTCGTCTACAGCGCTGAAGGCGCGCGTGGCGGCAAGCCGCGCAGCGTGAAGCGCCGGCATCCGTTCGAAGGCATCATCCCGACCTTCGAACGCCGTTACCGCGAGACCGATTCGGCGGCGGTGCGCGAAGACCTGGCGCGCTACCAGAGCCCCAAGCCCTGCCCGCAATGCCAGGGCGCGCGGCTCAAGCGCGAGGCGCGCTTCGTGTTCCTGCAAGAGGGCGGCGAGGAGCGCGGCCGGCCAGAAGATGACAAGGGATCGCGCGGCCGCGCAATCTACGAGGTCGAACACGCCACCCTCGCCGACGCACTGACCTACTTCGAAACGCTCAAGCTGCAAGGCGCCAAGGCCGAGATCGCCGACAAGGTGGTGCGCGAAATCCGCTCGCGGCTGAAGTTCCTCAACGACGTCGGCCTGAACTACTTGAGCCTGGACCGCAGCGCCGACACGCTCTCGGGCGGCGAGTCGCAGCGCATCCGCCTGGCCAGCCAGATCGGCTCGGGCTTGAGCGGCGTGATGTATGTGCTCGACGAGCCGAGCATCGGCTTGCACCAGCGCGACAACGCTCGCCTGATCGGCACCCTGAAACACCTGCGCGACCTGGGCAACAGCGTGCTGGTGGTCGAACACGACGAGGACATGATCCGCAGCGCGGACCATGTGGTGGACATGGGCCTGGGCGCCGGCGTGCACGGCGGGCGCGTCATTGCGCAGGGCACGCCGGACGAGGTGGCGGCGAGCGCGGAATCGCTCACCGGCCGCTACCTGTCGAAGAAGCTGAACATCGCGCTGCCCGAGCAGCGCCGGCCGTGGCCGGGCGCAACTCAAGCCCTCCCCCTTGACGGGGGAGGGTTGGGTGGGGGTGAGTGTTTGCGCATCCACAACGCCCGCGGCAACAACTTGAAAGCCGTCAGCGTCGCGATCCCGGTCGGCCTCTTCTCTTGCGTCACCGGCGTCTCGGGTTCGGGCAAGAGCACGCTGGACAACGACACGCTGTACGCGGCGGTGGCACGCAAGCTCTACAACAGCCACGACGAGCCGGCGGCGCACGACCAGATCGAAGGCATCGAGGCCTTCGACAAGGTGATCAACGTCGACCAGAGCCCGATCGGCCGCACCCCGCGCAGCAACCCGGCCACCTACACCGGCCTGTTCACCCCGATTCGCGAGCTCTTTGCCGAAGTGCCCGCCGCGCGCGAACGCGGCTACGGCCCCGGCCGCTTCAGCTTCAACGTGGCCGGCGGGCGTTGCGAGGCCTGCCAGGGCGACGGTGTGCTGAAGGTGGAGATGCACTTTCTGCCCGACATGTACGTGCCCTGCGATACCTGCCACGGCGCGCGCTACAACCGCGAGACGCTGGAGGTGCTCTACAAGGGCCGCCATATCACGCAGGTGCTGGGCCTCACGGTGGAGGACGCCTACGCGCTCTTCAACGCGGTGCCGAACATCGCGCGCAAACTCAAGACGCTGCTCGACGTCGGCCTGGGCTACATCAAGCTCGGCCAGAGCGCGACCACACTCTCCGGCGGCGAAGCACAGCGGGTGAAGCTGGCGCTGGAGCTGAGCAAACGCGACACCGGCCGCACCCTGTACATCCTCGACGAGCCGACCACCGGCCTGCACTTCGCCGACATCGAGTTGCTGCTCAAGGTGCTGCACCAGTTGCGCGACGCCGGCAACACCATCGTCGTGATCGAGCACAACCTGGACGTGATCAAGACCGCCGACTGGCTGATCGACATGGGCCCCGAGGGCGGCGCCGGCGGCGGGCAGGTGGTGGTGGCCGGCACGCCGGAGGAGGTGGCGGCGTTCGAGGGCAGCTACACCGGCGCGCATCTGAAAGCGCTACTCGTCCGTACGCCCTGAGCTTGTCGAAGGGCCCGTGCATCCTGATCTCGTCGAAGGGCCTGAGCTGGTCGAGGGCCTGGGCTCGCTGAAGGGCCAACGAGGTCCTTCTTCGGCACGCTCAGGGCGGTCGGAAATGCAAGCTCAGCCCGAGCGGAGCCTGATGCGGTCGGTCTGGTGTCCGCGGGAGTCGCAGCCGGTTGCTGGCACGCGCCCGCAACATCGGCGATGACGCGCGCCTTGCGTTATCGTGCGCCCTCACCCGCCGGGACGCCGCCATGCACATCGACTACTACTTCGCGCCCCACTCGCCCTGGACCTACCTCGGCCACGAGCGCTTTCGCGACATCGCGCGCGCCGCGTCGGTGGCGATCACGGTGCTGCCGGTGGACCTCGGCGGCAAGGTGTTCCCGGTCTCCGGCGGCCTGCCGCTGGGCAAGCGCGCACCGCAGCGCCAGGCCTACCGGCTGGTCGAGCTGAAGCGTTTTTCGCAGTGGCTCAACGCGCCGCTGAACCTGCAGCCGAAGTTCTTTCCGGTGAACCCGGACGACGCCGCCAGGCTGATCATCGCGGCCGACCTGAAGCTGGGCAGCGACACGGCGATGGACCTGGCCGGCGCGGTGCTGCGCGCGGTATGGGTCGAGGACCGCAATGTTTCCGACGAGGCCACGCTGGCCCGGATCGTCGCCGCGCTCGCGCTGCCGACCGCGCTGCTCGACGACGCCCACAGCCAGCGGGTGCATGAGCGCTATGAGCAGGACACCCAGCGTGCGATCGACGCCGGGGTGTTCGGCGCGCCGAGCTACGTCGTCGACGGCGAAATCTTCTGGGGCCAGGACCGGCTCGATTTCCTGGAGCGCCGGCTGGCGCGTGGCTGAG
>JANNGZ010000211.1:0-1583 GCA_031404155.1 Burkholderiales bacterium | reverse complement strand
AGGAGCGGGATCAGTTGTTCGATCACCGCGTCCACCGCCGCGCCGGCCTGCACCATCAGCATCACGCGGCGCGGTTGGGCCAGGCTCTGCACAAAGGCTTCGAGGGTGTGGTGGCCGGTGATGCGCTTGGCCGTCGGCCCGGCCGCGTGTTGTGCCACGAACGCGTCGGCTGTAGCCGCGGTGCGGTTGTAGACGCTGACCGTGAAGCCGCGGCTCTCCACGTTGAGCACCAGGCTCTGGCCCATCACGGCCAGGCCGATCAGGCCGAAGTCGCTCAGCGCGGCATTGCTCGGGTTGGCCATCGCACACCCTCCTCAGCGCACAAACTGCTTCGCGTAGTCCGCACCCAGGCCGTTGGCCGCGTAGTGTTTCTTGCACATTTCGAGTTTGGTGAAAACGTCTTCGTAGCCGGTGTGTGCGCCCAGCTCGTCCACGTACACCATCGCGCCGTGGATGTTGAACATCGTGATCATCTCCTCGGCGCCGGCCACCGCGTCCACCACCAGGGTGTGGATTTCGCCCGGCGGCTCGTAGACGAAGGAGCCGGCGCTGGCCACCCAGTCGTGTTCCAGATAGCGCCAGGCGCCCTTGATCACATAGCCGGTCACCCAGGAGGGGTGGATATGGCGGCTGAGCACGCCGGTCTTGCGCACCCGCAGCAGGTTGCACCAGCTGCCGGTGACGGTGTTGAACAGCAGCGGGCGGAACCACACGTCCGGCGCCTGCGGCACCCAGACCCGTTCGTCGCTGGGGATCGCCTGCACCGCAATCTCGGGCTGGATGCCGGGGTGTTGGATGATCATGGTGGTGCCTTTGCTCAGGTGATCAGGTAGCCGCCGTCCACCGGAAGCAGCACGCCGGTGACAAACGCGGCGGCCGGGCTGGCGAGGAAAAGCGCGGCACCGGCCACGTCGTCGGGCGTGCCCCAGCGCGCGAGCGGGGTGCGCGCCAGGATCGGAGCGCTGCGGGTTTCGTCGCTTTGCAAGGCGCTGGTGAGCGGCGTGGCGATCCAGCCGGGCGCGAGTGCGTTGACGCGGATGCCTTCGGCCGCATACGCGATTGCGAGCGACTTGGTGAGCTGCGCGATGCCGCCCTTGCTTGCCGAGTACCCCGGCACCAGGCCGCCGCCGAAGAAGCTCAGCATCGACGCGGTATTGACGATGCAGCCGCGGCTGGCGCCGAGCAGCGGCCGCGCGGCGGCGCAGCAGCGTTGGGTGCCGTTGAGGTTGATGTCGACCACGCTGGCGAACACGTCGGGCTCGTGCTCCTGGCCGCGGCGGATCACGCCGGCGCAGTTGACGAGGATGTCGAGCCGGGCCATGCCGCCGATGAGCGCACCCACCGCGGCGCCGTCCCTCACGTCGAGCACGTCAAGATCTGCGGCGTTCAGTCCCGCGGCGTTCGCCACCTCGGCCGCGGTGGCGCCGGTGGCCCGCACGCTCGCGCCATGCGCCAAAAACGCGCGCGCGATGCCGGCGCCGATGCCGCTGGTGCCACCCACCACCAGCACCTGCCGGCCGGCGAACAGGTCTTTCGAAAAGCTCATGCGGTGGCACCTTTGCGCAGCAGGGTGCGCGCCATGT
>JANNGZ010000210.1:0-1614 GCA_031404155.1 Burkholderiales bacterium | reverse complement strand
CACCCACTTGGCCACCGCGTCACGCAGTGAGTTCTGGTCGTCGCTGAAATCGAAGTCCATCGTGTTCTCCTGGCTCAGCCCAAAACGGTTTGCGACACGATGTTGCGCTGCACTTCATTGCTGCCGCCGTAGATCGACGTTTTGCGCATGTTGAAGTAGGTGCCGGCCAGCGGCGCGAGGTAGGCGGCACCGACCTAATCGCCTTGCCAGCCCGCTTCCATCGCATCGTGGACATAGGGCAGGGTGCCGGGCCCGCCGGCGAGCATCATCAGCTCGGTGTAGCGCTGCTGGATCTCGGAGCCGCGGATCTTCATGAGGCCGGCGACGTCGAGCGACTGCTTGCCGCTCTTCTCCGCGCCCAGCACGCGCAGCACCATTATCTCTAGCGCGACGATGTCGACCTCGAGCAGCGCGATCTGGTCACGAAAGCGCTGGTCCTCGTAGACCCCTTCGGCCTTGGCGATGCGCTTCAGGCGCTCCAGTTCGCGCTTGGCGCGGTTCACGTCGGCGATGTTGGTGCGCTCGTGGGCCAGCAAATACTTGGCATAAGTCCAGCCCTTGTTCTCTTCGCCGACCAGTTGATCGGCCGGCACCTCGACGTTGTCGAACCAGACCTCGTTGACCTCGTGCTCGCCGTCCATCGTGATGATCGGCCGCACCGCGATGCCGGGCGACTTCATGTCGATCAGCAGGAAGCTGATGCCGGTCTGCGGCTTGCCTTCGTTGCTGGTGCGCACCAGGCAGAAGATCCAGTCACCGTACTGGCCCAGCGTGGTCCAGGTCTTCTGGCCGTTGACGACGTAATAGTCGCCCTTGCGTTCTGCCTTGCACTTCACCGACGCGAGATCCGAGCCCGAGCCCGGCTCGCTGTAGCCTTGGCTCCACCAGACCTCGCCGCTCATGATGCCTGGCAGGAAGCGCCGCTGTTGCTCCGGCGAGCCGAAGGCCATGATCACCGGCGCGACCATCACCGGGCCAAAGGGAATCACGCGCGGCGCGCCGGCCAGCGCGCATTCCTCTTCGAACAGATGGCGCTGTACCGCGGTCCAGCCCGGCCCGCCGAAGGCTTGCGACCAAGCCCAGCCATGCCAGCCCTTTTTCCCGAGGATGCGGGCCCAGCGCTGGTGATCCTCCTTGCTCAGTCGCAAGGCGTTGTGCACCTTGTGGCTGATGTCATGGGGCAGGTTCGCCGCAACCCAGGTGCGGATCTGCTCGCGAAAGGCCTGTTCCTCGGCCGTGAAATTCAGGTCCATCGGGGTCTCCTCGAAGGGATGCCAAGAACCGGCAATCGGCCGGCCCAGCCCCATGCCGACTTTTAGCACGGTCGTTCAAAAAACCGCTGTCCCTACCGTGACATGGGGAGCCGACCCGGGGCGTTCCTAATACCGCTTCTGCAAAGTCAGCGTGTCGTTCTCGCGCCGCATCTGAAAGCGCGTCAGGAAGCTGTTGCCGAGCAGCACATAGGGCATCGGCGCCGGCTGCACCACGGCATCGACGTTGAACACTTCTACGTCGCCGATGCGCACCGAACTCAGCGCGACGCGGTAGCCGACGGTGCTGCCGTTGGCGGTGGCGATGCCGACGCGCTCGCCGCTCTTGTAGGGTAGGCCCAGG
>JANNGZ010000209.1:0-11506 GCA_031404155.1 Burkholderiales bacterium | reverse complement strand
CTGCATGCACAAGCTGCTGGCCATCGCATACGGGGTCCTCAGATCAGGAAAGCCCTTCGATCCCAAACATCGAAAGCCTGCCGCTGCTTGACAAACACAACGGTGTCTTTACTTCGCTGCACACACCGCCACAGCCGGCTTTACTCTGGCCACCGAGGTGACTGTTCGTACCGTTCGAAAGGGACGCGACGGTGAACAGCCGAGGAGGGCGGGCGACCGGCGCAGTGAAGTAAAGGAGGAGGGCGGGCGCAGCCCGGCCGGGGGAGCGAGCCCGGACACAAACCGTCCAGTGGACGGTTTGTGCCTGGCGAGCGCCCGGGGCTCTGCCCCCGGGCATGAACGGAGCCGGTCGCCCGCTCTCCTCGGCTCGTGCGAGCCTGATGTGGGGGGCGCGGCTGCTTGGCCCGCTTGCATCCGCACGATTTAACGAGGGAGCGGCTCAGCGTTGCCGCGTCGCGCGCAACTGGTTCAGCTTGGCCGAGTAGCGCTGCTGGTCGTCGCTGCTGGTGCTGCTCTCCACGGCCAGCGTCATGTGCTTGCGCGCCTGCGCCAGTTCACCGAGATGGAAGTTCGCCAGCGCGAGCCAGAAGTGGAACTCGTGGTAGTAGTCGGCGCGCTTCACTTCCTTGGCAAACCAGTCCCGCGCGGCACGGTAGTCGCCATTGCGCATCGCCGCCTGGCCTTGTTCGAAGTAGTGGAAGGGCGGCACCGGCTCCAACGCTGCCAGGCGCCGCAGCAGCTCCTGCGCCCGCTCGGTCTGGCCCACCTGGCGCTGCAGCCGGGCCAGGTTGTAGAGCACCCGCGTGTTGCGCGGCTCGATCGCCAGCGCTTGCTCCAGCACGTCGACGGCCGCTTCGGCGTGGCCGGCTCGGGTGTAGACCACGCCGAGTGTGTTGTAGGCGCTGATGAACCTCGGATCCTGCTTCACCGCCTCGCGTGCCCACCAGTAGGCCTCGTCGAGCTGGCCGCTCACCAGCGACTCGGCGGCGCGGTTGTTGAGGTACATCGCAACGATGGTGCGCTCGTTGAGGTGCGAGGTACGCGCGCGGCGCAGGTCTTCAGGCGGCACGAAGTCGATCGTCAGTTCGCGGTGGATGCTGCGCGCGGTGCGTATGTCGCTCGGCCGGTGGCCGAGGGTCAGGTTGACATGGCCGCTGAGCAGGTAGAGGTTGCCGCTGCGGCTCCAGACATCGTCGATCCGCACCGACTGGAACGCCACCGGCACGTCCAGCGCCTTGGCGAAGGCCGCGGTCATGATCACCAGCGACAGGCAGTTGCCCGCGCGCGCCTCGAAGGCCTGCGCCGCGGTGCGCGTGGTGGTGGCGTCGTACTCGAGCTTGAGTTCGCCCCTGGCGTAGAGCATGTCCACCAGCGCCTTGTGCGGCCCGCGGGCGCGCACCTTGGGCGCCACCTCGGTGTCGAGAAAGCGCTGCATCGCCGCGTTGAGCACGAAGAGCTGGCTGGTGTCGACCGGTTGCGCCGGCGCCTGGAATTGGGCGTCGCGAAAGAGGCCGTCCACCGGTGGCGGCGCGGGCGGTGTGCTGGCGCAGCCCACGAACAGCGCGGTGCAAAACAGAAGCGTCCAGCGCGTGTTCATCGGCGTGCCTCCGCGGCGCGGCGAGGGTGCGCGCTGCGCATCAAATGCTACGCCGGCGCTCGAGAAAAGGCATCGGGATTGCAGCCATCACTTGGCTGCTTCGACGTTTCAGCAGGCCAGCGCCAGCGCCTGCAAGGGCAGACCGGTCTGCTCGTCGCTCACCACCAGCAACACACGGCGTGCGAATGTGCCGGCGGGTGACGCGGTGCGATCGTCGAACACCAGCCGTTGCGCTGTGCCATCGTTGCGCCATCCCGGCACCGGGCGGTAGGCGCGCACCACATGGTCATGCTTGAGCGTCTCGCCGGCGTTCTCTCCGGCCTTCACCGCCGAGCTGTGCCCGTCTTCGAGCACCACCCAGTAGGCCGCCAGCCGCACGGGCGCGCCCGGAGTGGCCGCGGCGCCCGGCGATGCGGCCTGCACCACGGCCTCGACACCCGCGGGTGTGCGCGCGAGCTGCAGGCTCACCGGGCTCGCGGCGCGGGTGCTCGACGCGGGCGCGCGCCAACCCTGCCAGCCCGGCGTGTCGCGCCCGTCCACCACCACCTGCGGCGTGTACACGTAGCGCGCGCCGTGGCGGTCGCGCAGGGCTTCCTGGCGTTGGGTGAGTGCCGGCGAAGCGAAGCGGTCGGGCCAACCGAGGCGGTCCCAGTAGCTCACATGGAAGGCCAGCGCGATCACGTCGTTGCGCCCCTTGAGCTGCGACAGCCAGCGGTCGGCGGGTGGGCACGAGCTGCAACCTTCCGAGGTGTAGAGCTCGACCACCGCAGGTGCCGGCCCGGCGGACTTCGCGCTGCATGGCGCGGAGGTTTGCACCACGGGTTGCGCCAAGGCAGGTGTGATCGCCGCGAGTGGCATTGCGGCAAGCAGCAAGGCGGTTCGAACGAAGGAAGGCATGCGCATCGGAACTCCGTGGGGCGATGGGGCCTAGGTCGCGTGCTGCGGCGGCGGCTTACAACACGTCCCGATCTTGGCGCAGCTTGCTGGCGCATGGGGTCTTCGAGTCGTGTTTGCGGGTCTGGTTTGCGGGTCTGCATGCGGGTCTGGCATCACGGGCCCGCGTGTCACACTGCGCGCCCCATGGCCGACACTCCCACCAGCGCCGATCGATCATCGCTCGACGCGGTGGTGGTGGGTGGTGGCCCGGCCGGCCTGATGGCCGCCGAGGTGCTGGCCCAGGCCGGCCGGCGGGTCGACCTCTTCGACACCATGCCTTCGGTGGGCCGCAAGTTCCTGCTCGCCGGCAAGGGCGGTTTGAACCTCACCCACTCGGAGGGCCGCGACACGTTCCTGTCGCGCTATGGCGCACGGCGCGCAAAGATCGAACCGCTGCTCGAAACCTTCAACCCCGACAGGCTGCGCGAGTGGGTGCGCGGCTTGGGGCTCGACACCTTCATTGGCACCTCGGGCCGCGTCTTCCCGCGCGACCTGAAAGCCGCGCCGCTGCTGCGGGCCTGGCTGCGCCGGCTGCGCGAACAAGGGGTGCGCTTTCATATGCGCCAGCGCTGGCTCGGCTTCGGCGCTGGCGGCGCGCTGTGCTTCGCCAACGCGGCCGGTGAGCACGAAGTGCAGGCCAGCGCCACCGTGTTGGCGCTCGGTGGCGCGAGTTGGCCGCGCCTGGGCTCCGACGGTGCGTGGCTGCCGCTGCTGGCGGCGCGCGGTGTGGACATCGCACCGCTGAAACCCGCCAACTGCGGCTTCTATGTGCGCGGCGGCTGGAGCGCGCACCTGCGCGAGCGCTGCGCCGGCAAGCCGGTGAAGCCGGTGGCGATCAGCCATGGCGAAGCTGCCGCGCACGTGCGCACCCAAGGCGAGTTCGTGGTCACCGAAAGCGGCATCGAGGGCAGCCTGGTCTACGCGTTTTCGGCCGCGCTGCGCGACGAAATCGAGGCGAAGGGCGAGGCCACGCTCACGCTCGACCTGCTGCCCGACCGCGACGCCACCTTCGTGCTCGCCGAAGTGAAGCGCCCTCGCGGCAGCCGCTCGCTCGCCACGCACCTGAAATCACGCCTCGGCATCGACGGCGTCAAAGCAGCGCTGCTGCACGAGGTGCTCGGCCGCGAACGCATCAACGATGCGGCGGCACTCGCCGCCACGATCAAAGCGCTGCCGCTGACCTTGGTGGCCGCGAGACCGCTGGCCGAAGCGATCAGCACCGCCGGCGGCGTGCGCTTCGAGGCGATGGACCGCGCGCTGATGTTGACCGCGTTGCCCGGCGTCTTCTGCGCCGGCGAGATGCTCGACTGGGAGGCGCCCACCGGCGGCTACTTGCTCAACGCGAGCTTGGCCAGCGGGCTGGTGGCGGGGCAGGGGGCGGCGACTTGGCTGGCGCAGACGCCGCCATCACGCTGAAGCGGCGGCGGCGCGGGCCAGCCTTGCACATCACGCCGGCACCTTCGAGCGGCGCGGGGCGGCGCTAGGATCGACGATGTCAGCCACGACGGTCCCAGCCGCCGCAGTGGCAAAGAAGATAAAGTCCGGCCGAACGATCCCGTACTGCTCGCCGGAACGGTAAGCAATGCCGAGCGATGACTGCCCGGCTGTTGCGGATTGCGGTACCAAAAGCCAAAGCCCTGGCGCTTCATCTCGGTCTCGACCACCTTCGCTTCCCAGCGGTTCAGTTCCACCGGGTAGTTGCCCTGTGCGTCGCAAAGCAAATGGTCCTTGTAGGTCGGATGGGTCGTTTCGACATCCTTCGCGCGGACCTTCGTCGGCTCGAACTGACCTTCCGGTTTGACCAGATCAACACTTGAACGATCGCGATTTGAGTGCAGTGAACGCTCGCGCGCTTGCGCTCAGAGTTCCCTTCGTCGCCAGTGCATTCGTCGAGCGACGCGTCGGCAGCGGAAGGGCTTGGCGGCAAAGCGGTTCAGGGCACCCATGCTGGCGTGCCTAGGCGCGAAGCCGCACAAGCCTGCGCTGCCCAGGCAGGCTCGATGCGGCGGCGCACGCGCATCACCGTTTGCCTTGCGATGGATCAAAGCCCGCCCACCGCATCGGCCGCAACACAGTCCCCAGGCTTGATGCGACGCCGAGCCGGCAAGCAAACCGGCGTGCGCGCAGCGCGGCCCACGACCCTGGAGTCACGATGGTGCCCAAGCCGATTCTGGTTCTGTTGAGCGCCACACTCGCGCTCTCTGGCATGGCCGCGGCTCGCGCCGCCGACATGTACCCCTGGCGGCAACACGAGGCGCCGTTTTCGTTTGTCTTCGGCAACGAAATCGACACCCACCAGTAGACCCGGCGCGCGCCGGTTGCTGCTGCGCGTGCGCGGCGACGACTCGGGCGCCAAGCGCGTCATCGCCCTGCCGGGAGCAGTTCATCGAGCGCTTACTGCATGAGGCGCTTCACGCTGCGCGGCAAGACGAAAGTCACGACGCAGTGGCAGCTCTACTTGGGCCGCTTGGCTTGTCATGTTACGCACAGCGTAATACAATCGCCACATGATCCTCTCGTTCAAGTGCAAGGACACACAGGCACTTTTCGAGGGGAAGTCGGTCAAGCGATTTCGGGCTTTCGCGTCGATCGCAGAGCGCAAGCTTACGCAGTTGCACGCGGCTCAAACCCTGGAGTTCTTGCGTTCGCCGCCCGGAAACAAGCTCGAGGCCCTCAGGGGTGATCGGAAAGGCCAGCACAGCATTCGCATCAATGACCAGTGGCGAGTCTGCTTCATCTGGTCGAAGTCAGGGCCTACACAGGTCGAGATCGTCGACTACCACTGAAAGGAGCCGTTCTGTGAAGCACCCAGTTGACCGTATGCGCCCAGTTCATCCAGGAGAGGTTCTTCGCGAGGACTTCCTGCTTCCTCTGGGTCTCAGCGTGAACGCACTCGCGGGGGCTCTCGGCGTGCCCGCGACGCGAATTCACGAGGTGGTTAAGGAACGCCGCGGCATCACCGCGGATACGGCCGCTCGCCTGGCCAAGTACTTCGGCGGAGACGCGGCCTCTTGGCTGGTCCTTCAGGCCAACTACGAACTCAAAACCTTGCCCACTCGCGCCGCCATCGAGCGCCAAGTAGCCAGCCGCGAGCGCCAAGCAGCGTGAGCACCAGCCGCCCGATGGCATCGTGCCGGCGCGCTTCGTCAAGACGGCGCCAGCGCGACCGCCGCGCGGCGCTCGCCGATGCGCCACCAGGCCGGCAGCAGGCCGATCACCTCGGGCCGCCGGTAGCGGTCGTCGATCAGCCACAGCCAGCCGCGGTCTTCGGGTGAACGCAGTACACGGCCGGCCGCCTGCACCACCCTTTGCATGCCGGGCACCAGGTCGGCATAACCATGGCCCACGCCGAAGAGGGCATCCAGCCGCAGGCGGAACTGCTCCTGCACCGGCGACACCGGCGGCAGCCCGAGCGTGGCGATGAAGGCGCCGATCAGCCGCGAGCCCGGCAGGTCCACGCCTTCGGCAAACCCGCCGCCGAGCACCGCAAAGCCGACGCCGCGCCCGTCAGGCGCGAAGCGCTTGAGAAAGTCATGCCGCGAAGCTTCGTCCATGGCCCGCGACTGGCGCCACTGCGGCAGCGCTGGGTGCCGTGTGGCGAGCCGGGTGGCAGCCTGGTCGAGGTAGTCGAAGCTGCTGAAGAAGGCGAGGTAGTTGCCCGGCTGTTCTGCAAACTGCCGCGCCACCAGGTCGACAACGGCGTCGAGCGAGGCTTGCCGATGCGCGTAGCGGGTCGACACCCGGTCGGCCACCTGCACGCTCAGGTGCTCCGGCGGGAAGGCCGGCGGCACGTCGACCCAGGTGGTGTTGGCGGGCAAGCCGAGCAGGTCGCGCTGGTAGGCCTCGGGGGCGAGCGTCGCGGAGAAAAGCGTGGCGGTGTGGAAGGCCGCGAAGCGAGGCCGCAGGAAGGCGCCGGGCACGACATTGCGAACCGAAAACCGGGCCTCTCTTCGGTCATCGTCCACGCTGCCGAGCCGCTCGATGTCGAACACCGAATGCGGCCCGAAGCGGTCGAACACCCGCTGCAGCTTGAGCGCCTCGAAGTAGAAGTTCAGCAGCGGCGCCGAGGCACCCGCGGCCGCCGGCTGCTCCTGCAGGTGGTCGCCGAGCGCGGCGTTCAGCGCCTGCAGCGGCTCGCTCAGCGCTTCGGGCACGGTGTCATGCGCCTCGTAGTCGGCATCCTGGCCCGAAGCCGCTTCACTCACCGCGTTGAGTAAGCGCTCGAAGGGCGCACGCAGGGCGACCGGGGCGGCGCGCATCGCGGCACGGATTTGCGCCAGGCCGATCGACGCGCTGTACATCTGCCGCGCGCGCTCGACCAGGTTGTGGGCTTCGTCAACGAGCAGCCCGACGCGCCAGTCCAGCGCCTGGGCCAAGCCGAAGAGCTGGCCGTTGGGGTCGAAGGCGTGGTGCACATCGCCCACCACCACGTCGGCCCAGCGCAGCAGTTCATGCCCCAGGTAGTAGGGGCAGACGCCGTGGCGCAGCGCGATGCTGCGTTGCGCCGCCGGGTCCAGCCAGCCCGCACCCACCGCCTCGGCGCGGGCCGCGGGCAGGCGGTCGTAGAAGCCGCGGGCCAGGGGGCAAGCGTCGCCATGGCAAGCCTTGTCGGGGTGTTCGCAGGCCTGGTCTTTCGCGACCAGCGTCAAGACACGAAGTGCCCGGCCAGGGGTGGACTCGCGCAAGCGCTCGAGCGCGTCAAGTGCCGTGATCCGGCCGGTGCCCTTGCAGGTCAGGTAGCCGATCTTGTCGAGCTGGCGAGCCGGCATGGCGCGCAGCAGCGGGTACAGCGTGCCGATGGTCTTGCCGATGCCGGTGGGCGCCTGCGCCAGCAGGCAGCGGCCGTTGAGCGCGGCGCGATACACCGCCTGGGCCAGACCGCGCTGGCCGGGGCGGAAATCGCCGGGCGGAAACGGCAGCGCCGACAGGCCGGCATCGCGGGCGATTCGATGCGCCGCCTCCTGTTGCGCCCAGGCCAGGAACTGCCGGCAGCGCGCCTGGAATGCAGCGTCCAGATCGGCCGCCGAGCTGAGTTGCCGCAACACGGTTTCCGACTGGGTGGCCGCGTCGACATAAACCAGTGCGAGATGAACCTCGGCCAGGCCACGGGCGCGGCAGAACAGCGCGCCGTAAGTCTCCAGCTGCGCCCAGTGCAGCGCGCGGCGGTTCTGCGGTATCTCGTCCGGCTGCCCGCGGATCGTCTTCACCTCCTCCAGGCAATGGCGCCGCGGGTCATAACCATCGGCCCGGCCACGCACGCGCAGCGCCTCGTGCTCGCCTTCGAGGCTGAGCTCGCGCTCGTAGTCGGCGCCGCGGCGCGCCGCCAGACCGGCCTGGCCGAGCAGGCCTTCCAGCGCGGTGGCCGACGGCGTGAAGCGGCGGTCCAGGTCGCCGCGCTTGGCGGTGAACTCGCACAGGCTGCGCACCGAAACGCTGTAGCTCCAAGGCGGGGCCGACGGGAGGGGCTCGTCCCGCAAGGCCCTGGCGGCGGGCGCTTGGGCTTCGCGGGGCAAGGCTTCGTTTGGCGGTGCGCTGGAGGCTGGCATGGTCCGCATTGTCGTGATCCTGAACCCAGGGGAAACTCAGTCCGGGAGTCGGACCCGGCGTTCGGTTGCGCAGCCTGCAACCTCACGGACAAGCCAGTGGCAAGTGTCTTCATGGCGGTCTCCTCGGTTCAATGCGCCGCGCCGACGATCGGCGCGAGTGCTGCGTTGATGCGAGCGCCGTGCTCGGCGTTGATCATCCAGCCGAGCACTTCGAGAAAACGCGGGTCCTGCACGCCGCTGGCGATGTACTGCCAGCGGTAGGCGTCGAGCGTCGTCGCGCGAATCGCCTGCACCTGCGCAGCCTCGAAGCCGCGGCCGGCGACTTGCACGAAGTACTCGGCATCGGCCTGGGCCTGCATCTGCACGATGCCATCGACTGCGCCGACCAGGCCGATCAACTCATTCACCGCCTGGTCGCGCTGCGGTGCGTCGAGCTTGTCGTCCTCGCGCAGCCATTTCCATCTCGTCGAGGATCGCGTGCTGCGACTCCTCCCGCCAATGGAACAGGAACACGTCCTTCCACAACGGGTCGAGCTGCGTGTCCGGCTCGATGCTGCTGCGGTAATGCGCCGGGGAGAGCGACGGACGGCGTTCGTCCGTCGCTCACTTCATCAGCACGGCCAAGTGGCATGCGCGTCGAGCCGGTTCATCTTGAGCCGCCGCGCCCGCACCAGCGAGCGAATGCTCGAACGAACGGTTCGCGAACCGAATCGCCGATCGCCGTCGAGGCGAATGACGTCGACCTCCTTGATACCGGCCGCGCCCGTAAGGGGAGCGACCAGGCTCGCGGCGCGAGCGGCGATCCGCTTGCCGGCTATGTACGGCTTTCAATGTCGTCTACACCTCTTCTTGAGGCGACGCGATCCCGTCTCGACCTGGGTAGTGCGCTCGTGCTCCTCGCCACGGTCATCAGCGCAACGGTCGGGTTGGTTCTGGCACGACGCCTGCGCTGGTCAGCGCCGGGTTAGCGTGTTTGGGCACGGGCACGGATCTGCTCGAAGTCGGCCGGCGGCGGATGCAGGTCGAGCCGGCGTCCGGCCTTCACCAGCTGGCTCGGAATGTCGTGGCCGATCAGCGCCGGCAGCCGCTGGCTGGCGGCGAGCAGTCGCGTCAGGTCGACGCCGGTGTCGTAGCCCATCAGGTCGAGCGCGTGCACGATCTCCTCGGTGCAGACGTTGCCGGTGGCGCCTGGTGCGTACGGGCAGCCGCCGATGCCGCCGAACGACGCGTCGAAGCGGTCGGCACCGGCATCGATGCCGGCCAGCACGTTGGCCAGCCCCATGCCGCGCGTGTTGTGAAAGTGCAGCGTCATCTGCATTGCCGGCCAGCGCTCGCGGAAGGCACGTGTCAACCTTGCCACCTGCGTCGGGTACGCCATGCCGGTGGTGTCGCACAGCGTCACGCCGTCGGCGCCCAGTTCATCGACGTAGCGCGCGCACCAGTCCATCACCGTGCTCTCGACTACGTCGCCTTCCATCGGGCAACCGAAGGTGCACGACAGCGAGACGTTGACCTTGACGCCCGCCTTCTTCGCGACCGTCGCTACCTCGGACAGCGCGGCGAAGCTCTGCGCCTGCGTCATGCGCAGGTTGGACAGGTTGTGGCTGCTGCTGGCCGACATCACCAGGTTCAGCTCGTCGGCTTTCGACTCGATGGCGCGCTCGGCGCCCCGCAAATTGGGCACCAGCGCGGTATAGACAACACCCGGCACGCGGTGGATCTCGCGCAGCACGATCTCGGCGTCGCGCAGTTGCGGAATCGCCTTCGGCGACACGAACGACGTGACCTCGATCTTCACGAGTCCAGCGTCCGACAGCGCATTGACGAGGGCGATCTTCTCTTCGGTCTGGACGAAGCGCTCTTCGACCTGCAGGCCGTCGCGCGGTCCGACCTCCTGCATATAAATGCGTTGCCGCGCCCCGTCCCACACGTTCGCGTGCTCTGGTGCACCCTTGGCGCTGCGCGCCGTCCCGCCGAGCGGGAGTTGAGCCCCTTCGGGCGGCCGTGCGGGGCTCATGCCACCACCTTCCTGCCGCGCAGCGCGGCGATGTCGTTGCCGGAGAAACCGATCTCGCCGAGCACCGCGTCGGTGTCGTCGCCGAGCTTCGGTGCCGACGAGCGCACGCTGCCCGGCGTGCCCAGCAGCTTGGGCACGACGCCCGGCACATCGATCTCGTGACCATCGCGCGTCTGCTGCTTGAGCACCATCTCGCGTGCCCGGTAGTGCGGGTCCTCAACGATGTCTTTCGCGGTGTATGCGCGTCCGGCGGGAACCTTGGCCTCGCCCAGTACCGCCAGCACGTCGGCCGTCGGTTGCTGCAGCGTCCAGGCCTCGATGGCGGCGTCGAGTTCAGCCACCCGCTTGACGCGGCCGGCGTTATCGGCCAATGCCGGGTCGTTGCCGAGGTCGTCGCGGCCGATGGCCGTCATCAAGCGCTTGAAGATGCTGTCGCCGTTGCCGGCGATCAGCACCACGCCGCCGTCGCTGCAGCGGTCGGCGTTGCTCGGCGCGATGCCCGGCAGCGCGCTGCCCGCGGGCTCGCGCACGACGCCGAAGGCGCTGTACTCGGGGATCAGGCTCTCCATCACGTTGAACACCGCCTCGTGCAGCGCGACGTCGATGACCTGGCCCATGCCGCCATTGACCTTGCGGTGGTACAACGCGGTGAGCACGCCGATCGTGCCGTGCAGCGCCGCCAGCGTGTCGCCGATGGAGATGCCGCAGCGCACCGGCACGCGGCCCGGCTCGCCGGTGAGATGGCGCAGGCCGCCCATGGCTTCACCGATGGAGCCGAAGCCCGGCAGGTCGCGATAAGGCCCTGTTTGCCCGTAGCCGCTGATGCGCAGCATGACCAACCCGGGGTTGATCTTCGAGAGCTCGTCGTAGCTCATGCCCCAGCCCTCCAGCGTGCCGGGGCGGAAGTTCTCGATCAGCACGTCGGCCTGCGCGATCAGCTTCTTCGCGATGTCCTGGCCCTCCTTGCTGCGCAGGTCGAGCGCAATCGAGCGCTTGTTGCGCGACTGGACCTGCCACCACACCGAGGTGCCGTCCTGGATCAGCCGCCAGTTGCGCAGCGGGTCGCCCGCGCCGGGCGCCTCGATCTTGATCACATCGGCACCGAACTCGCCGAGCGTCTTGCCGGCGAACGGGCCGGCAATCAACTGGCCCATCTCGACGACCTTCAGGCCGTCCAAAGCTCCTGCTTGCATGTGCCTTCCCTCAATCAACCGTTGCGCCGCTGTCCTTGACGATCTTGGCCCACCTGGGCAGGTCGTCCTTGATCAGCGCGGCAAACTGCTCGGGCGTGCTCGTGAAGGGTTCGCAGCCGACGGCGGCGAGCTTTTCCTTCGTGTCCGGCGCGTCCAGCACCTTGGCCACCGCGGCCTGCAGTTGCGCGACGATGGCCTTGGGCGTGCCGGCCGGCGC
>JANNGZ010000208.1:0-5481 GCA_031404155.1 Burkholderiales bacterium | reverse complement strand
CCGCGTCCGACGTACAGCAGCTGCGAAGCCTGATTCGCAGCGCCCGCAAAGAGGCCGCGGCGGGCGGCAACGACGCCGAGCAACGACATGGCCGCGCCTGGCGCGAGCTGTTCCAGTTCATCAAGCCGCAACTTCGAGATGAGTGATTCGTGACCAGCGATCCTTCCCCGCCGCAAAGTCAGCCCCTCGACCCGGTGCGCATCGGCCTGGTGTCGGTGAGCGACCGCGCGTCGGCGGGTGTCTACGAAGACAAGGGCATCCCGTCGCTACAAGCTTGGCTCACCCGCGCGCTGCGCAACCCGGTGAGCTGGGAAACGCGCCTGATCGCCGACGACGAAGCGACCATCGCCGCGACGCTGCGTGAGCTGGTCGACGAGACGAAGTGCGACCTGGTGCTCACCACCGGCGGCACCGGCCCCGCGCCGCGCGACGTGACCCCCGAGGCCACGCTCGCGGTGGCGCACAAGGTGATGCCCGGCTTCGGCGAGCAGATGCGCCAGATCAGCCTGCGTTTCGTGCCCACCGCGATCCTGTCGCGGCAGGTCGCGGTGGTGCGCGGCAAGGCGCTGATCGTCAACCTGCCGGGGCAGCCGAAGTCGATTGCCGAAACGCTCGAAGGCCTACCGCTGCAAACGCCACCCGTGCACGGCATCTTCGCCGCGGTGCCCTACTGCGTCGACCTGATCGGCGGCCCCTACCTCGAAACCGAGGAGGCGGTATGCAAGGCGTTCCGGCCGAAGTCCGCACAGCGAGCGGCCCGCGCATGACCCGGCGGCAGCGCGGGCTCGCGGTCACTCGCCGGGCCGCACTCGTGTCCTCGCGCGGCGCCATCCTCACGGCCGCGATCGGGCTCGGCCTGCTGCTCGCAACGCCCGCGCGCGCCGCCGACGCGGCTGACCCGATCATCGATTTCACCGTGGCGCGGCAGGACACGCTGATCGTCTTGTCTAGTCAGGTGCTGGTGTCCCCCGACGCCTGGCGCGAAGTGGCGCAACTCAACCGCCTGCGCGCAACCGCATCGCGCCGGGCCAGGTGCTGAAGATCCCGCTGCGGCGGCTGCGCACCGAAGCCGCGAGTGCCCGCATCGTCAGCGCCCACGGCGAGGTGCGGGTCGACGGCGCCGCTGCCGGCACCAGCCTGGCCGCCGGGCAGACCCTGCGCACCGGCGCCGACGGCTCGGCAGCCGTCGAACTCGCTGACGGCTCGCGCCTGCTGGTGCCGCCAGGTACCGAATTCCAGCTCACCCAGAGCCAGCGCATCGCGGCACGCCAGGGCGAAGGCCTGTTCGCAGGCAGCATGCGCCCGCTGCGCGGTTCGCTCGAAGTGCTTGCCGCCAAGGTGTTGCGCGCGAAGCCGCTGGAGGTGCAGACGCCTACCGCGGTGATCGATGTGCGCGGCACCGAGTACCGGGTGCGCCACGACGACACCGACAATACCTCGCGCAACGAGGTGCTCGAAGGCCGCGTCCGAGCCGAGGTGGCCAGCGCACGCGAGCGCGCCACTGAGGTCGGTGCGGGCTTCGGCACCGCGATCGACGCCAGCGCAAGCGCGCCGCAGGTGGTGCCGCTGCTGCCCGCACTGGACCGTGCCAGCCTGCCCGAGCGCTTCGAGCGGCCGCTGATTCGCATCGCGCTGCCCGCCGACGCCGGCGCGGTGCGGGTGCAGGTGGCAGCGACTGCAGCTTCGCGCAGATCCTGAGCCGCTCGGTGGAGCCCGACGGCTTCGTCACGCCGGCGAGCAGCACCCTGCAGATCGAGGTGCCGCGACTGGCGCTTCCTCTGGATCTTCTCGCTGCTGCTGCTGCTGCTGCTTTGATGCCGTCTCGCGGACGCGGCGCCGTTGACGCCCTTGACGCCGCGCCGCTGGCGCGATTGCGCTGACGCCGAGCTACTTCACCAGCCGGTTCAGCCCCTCGGCGTCGAAGTCCTCGGTGGTGTGCGCGTCCTGCGGCACGCAGTCTTCCGCCGGCAATTCACGCGAGCGGGTCGAGAGTTTTTCGATCGCCTGCCAGAGCAGCGCAATCTGGTGCTCGTGGCCCGAGGCGTTGTCGATCAGGCCCTTCATCGCCTGCGCCACCGGGTCGTCGCCCTGGGTCACGCCGTAGGCCGAAAAGCCCATCTTCGCGGCCGCGGCTTCGCGTGCCGCTTCCGTGTCGGCCTGGATGATGCGTGCCGGGTTGCCCACCGCGGTGGCGCCGGGCGGCACCGGCTTGACAACCACCGAGCCGCCGCCGACACGCGCGCCCTCGCCGACCGTGAAGCCGCCGAGCACCTGCGCATTGGCGCCGACGATCACGCCCCGAGCCAGCGTCGGGTGGCGCTTGGCGCCCTTCACCAGCGCGGTGCCGCCGAGCGTCACGCCCTGGTAGATGGTGCAGTCGTCGCCGACCTCGGCGGTCTCGCCGATCACCACGCCCATGCCGTGGTCGATGAAGACGCGCCGCCCCACGGTGGCGCCGGGGTGGATCTCGATGCCGGTGAGAAAGCGCGCCAGGTGCGAGATGAAGCGCCCGAGCCAGAGCCAGCCACGGCGCCAGCACCAATGCGCGCGCCGTTGCAGCACCAAGGCATGCAGGCCCGGATAACAGGTGAGCACCTCCCAGGTCGAGCGCGCGGCGGGGTCGCGTTCGCGGATGCAGGCAATGTCTTCGCGAAGGCGGCTGAACATGGGGTCGTGTGCTGGTTGGGGCTTTGGCCGGGATGCTGCCTTGCGGCGCCATGGGCACCACCGGCGCGGCCAGTGTATTCGTGGCGCCGCGACCGTACTGAAGTCGGGGGGATCGGCGCCGCGCGGCGACTCGCCTTGCCCGTCATCGCCGCGCTCCGCACCTTGCCCGCAGATCAATCCGTGCCCTCTCGCCCCCGGGCCAGCGCGCGCGCAATGCCGCGCAGGATGTGCACCTCCTCCTCGGTCGGCTGCAAGCGGTTCAGCGCCTGGTTCAGTCGCGGCATCAACTTCTTCGGCGCAGCGGGGTCGAGGTAGCCCACCTGCACCAGCGCCTGCTGCCAATGGTCGAGCAGGCCCTGCACCGCCGCCGCATCGGCATGCCTGGCCACCGGCGCCCGTGCGAGCACCTCGAAGCCGCCGAGCGCCTGGCGCCATTCGTAGCTGATCAACTGCACCGCCTGCGCCAGGTTGAGCGAGCCGTACGCAGGGTCGCTCGGGATGCTCAGGCAGGCGTGGCAGCGGTAGACGTCTTCGTTGCTCATGCCGAAGCGCTCGCTGCCGAAGACGAAGCCAACACGATGGCCTTGCGTCACCAGCGCCGGCAAGTGCTGGCGCGGCGCGAAGGTAGGCGGGCCGAAGTCGCGTGGTGTCATCGCGGTGGCACAGAGGTAGCTTAAGCCGTCGAGCGCTTCGGCCAATGTCTGCACCACCCGGGCAGCGGCCAGGATGTCGGCCGCGCCACTGGCCATCGCCAACGCTTCTTCATGGCTCAGCACGTCGGAATAACGTGGGCTCACCAGCACCAGGTCGCTGAAGCCCATCACCTTCATCGCCCGCGCTGCGGCGCCCACATTGCCGGCGTGGCTGGTGTTGAGCAGGATGAAGCGGGTGGCGTCGCAGGAGGCTGAGGACATGGGCAGGTAAAATCGCGGCGCTTCCGAGGAAGCCCTCGCGTCGATTGTCGCCGCGCGCTCTTTGTCCCCGCCAGCCGCTCCACCACCCGCACAGGCCACCCATGTCGCAAGCGCTTCACCCCATGCTCAACATCGCGATCAAGGCGGCACGCGCGGCGGGGTCGGTGATCAACCGGGCGGCGCTGGACATCGAGCGGCTGCAAGTGGTGGTCAAGGGCGTCAACGACTTCGTCACCGAGGTCGACCAGGCTGCCGAACGCGCCATCATCGACATCCTGCTCGAGGCCTACCCCGGCCACGCGATCCTGGCCGAGGAGTCGGGCCGCGCGCATGGCGCGAAGCACAGCGATTACCTCTGGATCATCGACCCGCTGGACGGCACCACCAACTTCATCCACGGCCTGCCGGTGTATGCGGTGTCGATCGCACTGGCCTTCCGCGGCAAGGTGGAGCAGGCGGTGGTTTACGACCCCGCGCGCAACGACATGTTCTTCGCCAGCAAGGGCCGCGGCGCCTTCCTCAACGACCGCCGCCTGCGTGTCTCCAAACGCATCCGCATCGGCGAAGCGCTCATCGGCACCGGTTTCCCGTTCCGCAAGGGCGACAACTTCAAGCGCTACATCAAGATGTTCGAGGAGGTGATGCAGCAATGTGCCGGCCTGCGCCGCCCCGGCGCCGCCGCACTGGACCTCTGCTACGTGGCCGCGGGCTGGTACGACGGCTTCTTCGAAACCGGCCTGAACCCTTGGGACATTGCCGCCGGCTCCTTGATGATCACCGAGGCCGGCGGCCTGATCGGCAACTTCACCGGCGAGGCCGACTACCTCTACCAGCGTGAGGTGGTCGCCGGCTCACCGAAGATCTACGGCCAGCTGGTGCAGATCCTGCAGCCCTACTCGCGGGTGATCAAGCCCGGCGACACGCCCGCGCCGCAGGCCGGCGACGTGCAGGCCGCGGTGACGCCGGAAGCGGCTTTGGCCGCCACCGAGCCCGCGGCGAAGAAGCCCGCCCTTCGCATCCGCAACCCCGCGGCCAGCAAGGCCGGCAGCAGCGGCGACTGATCAGGTTCTCGAACACGCACACACGCGCGCGCACGGGTGCGCGTTCGAGTGGCGCCACGCCGCCACGCCGCCACGCCGCCACGCCGCTGCGCCGGTGCACCACGTTGCGCGCCATGCATCACCAGTCATGCGCCGGATTGCTCGGCCACGCGGCGAACCACCCAGTCGACCGCCATCGCCTCGGCCTCGTTGAGCGCGGCGGTTACCGGCGCGCTCAAGCCGATCGCCAGGCCCTCCAACTGCGGCATCGGCTCGCAGCCGATCACCGCCACCTTGCGCGGCAGGCGCCCGAGGTGCTCCAGCAGCGACAGCGCGCGCATTGGCGTGGCGTAGTGGGTGTCGGCGAAGTAGTCGCGCAGCTGGTGCGAATCCAGCGCCGACAGGTCGGGCAGCGAGGGCTCGAGCAGGCGCACCGTGCCCGACACACCGCCGCTTTCGTGGGCGTCGAGCAAGAGTACCGCGTCATAGCCGAGCATCAGCTCCTGCACCAGGCTCATGCCGCCGATGCCGGTTTCGATCACTTTGACGCCGTCGGGCAGGCTGCGTTTGGCCAGCCGCCAGGCCAGCTCCACACCGAAGCCGTCGTCGCCTTGCAGCATGTTGCCGACGCCGGCAATGAGGATGCGGCACTCGGCCATCAGAACCTCATCAGAAGCTCGGCAGCGCGGGTTTGAAGTCCATGTCCAGGCCGACCAGCACCCGGCCCTGCTCGTCGGTCTTGACCGGGTGGCAGGCGATGCCGGCACCGCCACCGATGCGTGCGCCGGTGCGCACGTCGTAGTGGCAGCCGCCGTGTTGGGGGCAACTCACCGTGTAGCCGCTCAGGCTGGCCCCTTTCA
>JANNGZ010000207.1:0-3255 GCA_031404155.1 Burkholderiales bacterium | reverse complement strand
CTCGTGCATGAAGCTGCCGGTGCCGGCGCCGGTGACCAGCGGCACCGTATGGCCGGCGGCTTCGATCGTGTCGAGTGCCTCGCGGGCGAGCGCGGCCGCCCGTTCGATCGCGGCGCGCCGCTCGGCCGGCTGGCGCAGGTGCTGCGCGCGGCCGTTGTAGGCCTGCAGGCCGGCGAAGCGCAGCGCGGGCGCGTGTTGCGCCGCGATCAGCGTCGCGAGTTGAGCTGCGCCAGTGGCATCGGTGCCGCAGCGGCCGCCGCCGACATCGATTTCGATGAACACGTCGATCAGGCTCGGGGTGCCGCTTGCGTTGGCGCTCAGCGCCGTGTCCGCGTCCGTGCCCGTGCCCGCGCCCCGGGTGGCGCCGGTGCTTGTGCTCACGCTCACAGCAGCGCTCGCGACGGCCGCACGCATCGCCTCGGCCAGGCGAGTGATGCCCAGGGCGCTGTCGACCGCGATCGCGAGCCGTCCGCCGCGTGCATGCAGCGTCATGGCCAATGCGGCCAAACGGGCCAGCTTTGCCGGCGCGACCACCTCGTTGCTGATGAAGATGTTGTCCACCCCGCCTGCCGCCAATGCGATCGCCTCACCGGTCTTCTGCACGCACACACCCACCGCGCCCGCCGCCACCTGCATGCGCGCCAGTTCCGCGCACTTGTGCATCTTGGCGTGTGGCCGCAGCTTGATGCCGCGCTCACGAGCGAAGGTGGCCATGCGTTGAAGGTTGCGCGCGATCGCGTCGAGGTCGATCACGAGGGCGGGGGTGTCGATCGCGTCGACCGATTGGCCGATGATGTCCGCGGCGTGGCCGCGCGGATTCACTTCACCCACGAGTCGCGCAAAGCTGTGGTGCGGTTGAACAGCAACGCTCCCGCGCGGTGCTCCACCCGGTCGGCCACGAAGTAGCCATGCCGCTCGAATTGCAGATGGGTGGCGGCCGGCACTGCGGCGGCGGATGGTTCGACGAAGGCCTGCACGGTGCGCAGGCTTTGCGGGTTCAGGCTTTCGTGAAAGTCGCGGCCGCCGGCGTCGGGCTGGGCCTCGGTGAAGAGGCGGTCGTACAGGTTCACCGTGGCGGGCACCGCGTCGTGAACGCTCACCCAGCTGATCGTGCCCTTGACCTTCACCGCGTCCGCGCCCGGCGTGCCGCTCTTGGTGTCGGGCACCAGTGATGCGAGCACGGCGGTGATGTTGCCGCCCGCGTCCTTCTCGCAGCCGGTGCACTGGACCACCATGCCGTACTTGAGCCGCACCTTGTTGCCCTGTGCACTGACGCCCGCCGAGTCGGTACGCGGCGGAAAGAGGCGGAAGAAGCCCTTTGGCGGCAGCTCGGCAAAATCCTCGCGCTCGATCCACACCTGCGGCCCGAGGCTGAACTGGCGCAGGCCGAGTTCGGGCCGCTGTGGGTGCGCCGGTGCCTGGCAAGGCTCGCGGTGGGCGTCGGAGCCGAAGACCTCGGCCCAGTTGGTGAGCTTGAGTTTCACCGGGTCGAGCACCGCCATCGCCCGCGCGGCCTTGCCTTCGAGGTCGTCGCGCAGCGCGATGTCGAGCACGCTGTAGTCGAGCCAGGTGTTGGTCTTGCTGGCGCCGCTGTCGTCGGCCATTCTGCGGATGCTCTCGGGCGTGTAGCCGCGCCGGCGCAGGCCGAAGAGGGTGGGCATGCGCGGGTCGTCCCAGCCGCTGACGATGCCTTCGTCGACCAGCGCTTTCAGCTTGCGCTTGCTGGTGATCACGGTGCTCAGGTTCAGGCGCCCGAACTCGTACTGCCTGGGCAGCGGGTGGGCGAGCAGGCCGAGTTCGGCCAGTCGTTCGAGCAGCCAGTCGTAAAACGGGCGCTGGTCCTCGAACTCCAGGGTACAGAAGCTGTGGGTGATGTTCTCCAGCGCGTCTTCGATCGGGTGCGCGTAGGTGTACATCGGGTACACGCACCATTTGTCGCCGGTGTTGTGGTGGCTGGCGTGTTTGATGCGGTACAGCGCCGGGTCGCGCAGGTTGATGTTGGGCGAGGCCATGTCGATCTTCGCGCGCAGCACCGCGGCGCCGTCGGGCAGGCGGCCGCTTTTCATCTCACCCCAGCGGGCGTGGTTTTCCGCCGGGCTGCGGCTGCGAAACGCGCTGTCGCTGCCGGGCGTATTGAAGTCGCCGCGGTGGGTGCGCATTTCGTCGGCGCTTTGTTCGTCCACATAGGCCAGGCCGGCGTCGATCAGCGCCTCGGCCGCGCGCACCATGAAGTCGAAATAGTTGCTGGCGTAGTAGAGGTGGCTGGTGGTTTGGCCGTTGCGCTCCACCTCCCAGTCGAAGCCGAGCCAGTGCACCGCTTCGATGATCGCGTCGACAAACTCCTGCTCTTCCTTCTCCGGGTTGGTGTCGTCGAAGCGCAGGTGGCAGACGCCGCCGTAGTCGCGCGCCAGGCCGAAGTTCAGGCAGATCGCCTTGGCATGGCCCACGTGCAGGTAGCCGTTGGGTTCGGGCGGGAAGCGGGTGCGGATCCGGGCCGGGTCCGGCGCGCCCTGGGCATGGTGGGCCGCGTCGCCGGGTGAGCCGCCGAAGCGGCGGCCGGCGTGGGTGCCCGCGGCCAGGTCGCGCTCGATGGTCTGGCGCAGGAAGTTGCTCGGCTTGGGGTCGTCTTTGACGGTGCTCATTCGGCGCGTTCGTGCAGCATGGGGCTCAAGTCGGCGGATTCTATCGACGGCCCCTGCGCAACTTCACATTTCGATACGTCACCGGCCCGGCGCGGTGGTGCACCGGCGCGGCGCCAGGTGCGTTGACTCGGGGCAGGCCGGTGGCCCAGACTGCCGGTGTACATGGCGCGCCCTTGGGGCGCTCAATTCCAGGAGCACCGCATGAGCAAGAAGCATCTTTTGGGCATCACCCTCGTGTTGGCCGCCGGCCTCGGCGCCACCAGCGCCCACGCCGGCAATGTGCAGTGGTCGATCGGCATCCAGGCGCCGGTGGCACCGGGCATCGTGGTGGACACGGTATTCGGCAATGCGCCGCGTGGCTACTACGCGCCGGCGCCGGCCTTGGTTTACGCGCAGCCGGTGTACCAGGAACCGGTGTACGTGCCGGAGCCGGTTTATGTGCCCGTACCGGTGTACCGAGCGCCTCGCCCGGTCTACATGCCGGCGCCGGTGTATTGGAACCAGCCGGTCTACGCACCACGGCACATCGTCTACCAGCCGGTGGCCGCGCCGTACTATGGCCAGCGCCGTGGTCACTACCGCGCGCAGCAGTACTACGGGCAACCGTACTACG
>JANNGZ010000206.1:0-4229 GCA_031404155.1 Burkholderiales bacterium | reverse complement strand
CGCGTCCATATGCGCTTCGAGCTGCGGCACCATCGCCGCGTTCGGTGCGAAGAAGGGGTTCTGGTCGATCTGCGCGAAGCTCTCGAACGGGATCAAGATCTCGCCGAGCTGCGACATCCAGCCGACGAAGCGGGTACCGTGTTTGTCGTGCAGCCACTTCTTGGCCACCGCGCCGGCGGCGACCATCGGCGCGGTGAGGCGCGCCGAGGCACGGCCACCGCCGCGGGCATCGCGGTGGCCGTATTTTCGCCAGTAGGTGTAGTCGGCATGGCCGGGGCGGAAGGTGTCGAGCAGGTTGCCGTAGTCGCGGCTGCGCTGGTCGGTGTTGCGGATCAAGAGCGCGATCGGGGTGCCCGTGGTCAGGCCTTCGTGCACGCCGGAGAGGATTTCCACCGCGTCGGGCTCGTTGCGCTGCGTCACATGGCGGCTGGTGCCGGGGCGGCGGCGGTCGAGGTCGTGCTGAATGTCGGCTTCGGAAAGCGCCATGCCGGGTGGGCAGCCGTCGATCACGCAGCCGATGGCCGGGCCATGGCTTTCGCCGAAGTTGGTGACACAAAACAGGGTGCCGAGGGTGGAGCCGGACATCGTGCGAGTCTTGCCGTGATGCTGTTGAAACGAAGAAGGCCCGAAGCGAATGCTCAGGGCCTTCGATTGTGACAGCGGCGCTTGCGGCGACGGCGGTGGCAGCCCGCTGAGACTGCCGCTGGCGCGGCGGCGATCGCTTGACGCCTGTGCCGCTACTGCGGCGACGATCTGTCGACGCTCCGCCGCTACTGCGGCGGGAGGGAGGTCGGCTCGTCCTCGACCGGCCAGTCGCGGATATAGGCCTTGAGCATCTTGTTCTCGAAGTCCTGGCTGTCCACCACCGCCTTGGCCACGTCGTAGAAGGAGATCACGCCCATCAGCGTCTTGCCGTCCAGCACCGGCAGGTAGCGGGCATGGCGCTGCAGCATCATGCGGCGCACTTCGTCGAGTTCGGTTTCGGGCGTGCAGGTGAGCGGGAAGTCGTCCATTACCCCACGCACCGTGGTGTTGCCCACGGTGCCGCCGTTGCGCACGATGGCCTGGATCACCTCGCGGAAGGTGAGGATGCCGGCCATCTCGCCATGGTCCATCACCACGAGCGAGCCGATGTCCATCTCGGCCATGGTGCGCAGGGATTCCGCGAGCGAGTGTTCCGGGGTGACCGTGAACAGGGTGCTGCCCTTGACACGCAGGATGTCGCTGACCTTCATGGAAGCCTCCTTGGGCGCTGTTACCGAGAAAAACATAGCACACAATGCCGGCGGCCCCTAGGGCTCAATCCAGTCCTCTATCCAGACCCCCGAGCGGATCCCGACGCAGGCCCCACCCCCCCTTTTCGGAGTTCCCATGGCCGGCTTTTCCGACCCCGGTTTCGACACCCTCGCGCTGCATGCCGGCGCGGCACCCGACCCCGCCACCGGCGCGCGTGCGCTGCCGATCTACCTGAGCACCTCCTTCGTCTTCGAGTCGAGCGAACATGCCGCGTCGCTGTTCAACCTGGAACGCTCGGGGCATGTCTACAGCCGCATCAGCAACCCGACCAACGCAGTGTTCGAAGAGCGCATGGCGGCCCTGGAAGGCGGCGTCGGCGGCATCGCCACCGCCAGCGGCCAGGCCGCGCTGCACCTGGCGATCGCCACGCTGGCCGGTGCGGGCTCGCACATCGTGAGTTCGAGCGCGCTGTACGGCGGCTCGCACAACCTGCTGCACTACACGCTCGCGCGCTTCGGCATCGAGACGACGTTCGTGAAACCGGGCGACATCGACGGCTGGCGCGCGGCGGTGCGGCCCCACACCAAGCTGCTGTTCGGCGAAACGCTCGGCAACCCGGGCCTGGACGTGCTCGACATCCCCACGGTGAGCGCGATCGCGCACGACGCGGGCGTGCCGCTGCTGGTGGATTCCACCTTCACCACGCCCTACCTGATGAAGCCCTTCGAACATGGCGCCGACCTGATCTTCCACTCGGCCACCAAGTTCCTCTGCGGCCATGGCACCGTGATCGGTGGCGTGCTACTCGACGGCGGCAGCTTCGACTGGAGCCTGGCCGCACGCTTCCCCGAACTCAATGAACCCTACGCCGGCTTCCACGGCATGGTGTTCAGCGAGGAGAGCAGCGACGGCGCCTTCCTGCTGCGCGCGCGCCGGGAAGGTTTGCGCGACTTCGGCGGCTGCATGAGCCCGCACACCGCGTGGCTGATCCTGCAGGGCATCGAGACGCTGCCGCTGCGCATGGCACGGCATGTGGAAAACACGCGCAAGGTGGTGGAATTCCTCGCCGCACAGCCGCAGGTGGCCGCGGTGGGCTACCCGGAACTCGAGGGCCATCCGAGCCATGCGTTGGCCAAGCGCCTGCTTCCCCGCGGCTGCGGCGCGGTGTTCAGCTTCGACTTGAAGGGCACCCGGGAGCAAGGCAAGGCCTTCATCGAGGCATTAAAAATCTTCTCGCACCTGGCCAACGTGGGCGACTGCCGCTCGCTGGTGATCCACCCGGCATCGACCACGCATTTCCGCATGGACGACGCGGCACTCGCCGCGGCGGGCATCACGCCGGGAACGATCCGTTTGTCGATCGGCCTGGAGGACGCCGACGACCTGATCGACGACCTGAAGCGCGCGCTGAAGGTGGCGGCGAAGTTGCAGGGGAACGCGGCATGAGGCTCACCGTGCAAGGCAGGCACGCCTACGCCTACACCGGTGGCAAGCCGTTCGACGCCACGCTGCCGACCGTGGTGTTCATCCACGGCGCGCTCAACGACCATGGCGCGTTCACACTGCTCGCGCGCTGGTTCGCGCACCACGGTTTTGGTGTGCTTGCGGTGGACCTGCCCGGCCATATGCGCAGCGCCGGGCCGGCTTTGAACAACGTCGAAGCGATGGCCGACTGGACGCTCGCGCTGCTCGACGCTGCCGGGGTGGGTCAGGCGGCACTGGCCGGCCACAGCATGGGCTCGCTGATCGCGCTCGAAGCCGCGGCGCGAGCGCCCGAGCGCATCACGCGGCTGGTGATGCTCGGCACCGCTTACCCGATGGCGGTGCCCAAGCTGCTGCTGGACATGAGCCTCGAAGCGCCGCTGCGCGCGATCGACCGCGTGGTCACGTTTTCATTCTCCACCCTGGCAGCCAAACCCGCGTATCCCGGGCCCGGCTGCTGGCTGCGCGGCGGCGGCCGCCAGTTGATGCGCCAGGTGCTGGCGCACCAGGGCAACCCGATGCTGTTCCACAACGACTTCGCCGCCTGCGACGCTTATGCCAACGGCACGCAGGCCGCGGCCCAGGTGCGCTGCCCTGCGCACCTGGTGCTGGCCCAGTTCGACCAGATGACGCCGCCGAAAGCGGCCAAGGACATCGCGGCAGCGCTGAAGGCCAAGGTGCACAGCGTGCCGGCCGGGCATTACCTGATGCAGGAATGCCCCGACGGCGTGTTGAATGCGTTACGCGCGGCGCTGGCATGAAGCGCCGTTTCGAATCCGCAGCGAAGGAGCCCAGGCGATGAGCACCGCAACCCCGTCAGACCCGGCCTCAGCGGCCAGCCCAGCCGACCCCAGGGCCTTCAAGACCTTCGCCGAGTTTTATCCGTTCTACCTCGGCGAGCATATGAACCGCACCTGCCGGCGCCTGCATTTCCTGGGCTCGACGCTGGCGCTGGTTTGCCTGGGCCTGCTGTTGGCCACCGGCAAGCCGCAGTACCTGCTCTACGGCCTGCTTGCCGGCTACGGCTGCGCCTGGATCGGGCACTTCGTGTTCGAGAAGAACAAGCCGGCGAGCTTCAAGCGCCCGCTCTACAGCTTCGTCGGCGACTGGGTCATGTTCAAGGAAATCTGGACCGGGAAGATCCGGTTCTGATCGCGCCCGTGCCTGCCCCGTGTTGCGCGGCCGCCTGCGCCTGCAGCAGCGGGCGCAAGTTGCTTAGCATGTCCTCCACCATGGTGTCCAGGCTGTAGCGCGGCCTCCAGCCCCAGTGCTCGCGCGCGGCGCTGTCGTCGATCGAGCTCGGCCAGCCTTGGGCGATCGCCTGGCGGAAGTCGGGCTCGCTGCGCATCGTGAAGCCCGGCACGCGTGCCGCGATCGCAGCGGCGATCTGCGCCGGCGTGAAGCTCACGCCGGCGAGGTTGTACGAGCTGCGTTCGCGCACGTTCGCGGCCGGTGCGTCCATCAGCTCCAGCGTCGCGCGGATCGCGTCGGGCATGTACATCATCGGCAGC
>JANNGZ010000205.1:0-2537 GCA_031404155.1 Burkholderiales bacterium | reverse complement strand
GCCCGGCAGCCGCGGCATCAGCGCCTTGCGATGCGGGCGCAGGCAGCGGCGCGGGCGCTAGCAGTGGCACGGTCGCGGGAGCGGTGGAGGTCGGCATGTGCCAATGATGCCTTGCGCGGCCTGCGCGGCCGCAGGGCCGCGGGCAGCGCTGCGGGCGGTGCCGGTCAGGCCCGGCGCAGATCCAGCGTGTACGGGAATTCCAGGCTGTGCTCGGCGGGCTCGAGTTGCATCGGCCCCGGGGTGTGTCCGATGGTGAAGAAGCGCGCCAGGCGGCGGCTTTCGGCCTCGAAGGCGTTGACCGGAAAGCTCGTCGGGCTCAAGCCCCCGGGGTGCGCCACGTGGTACTGGCAGCCAGCGAGCGAGCGCTGCATCCAGCGGTCGACGAGGTCGATGGTCAGCGGCACATGGACCTTGATGGTCGGGTGCAATGCCGAGGGCGGCTGCCAGGCGCGGTAGCGCACGCCGCAAACAAACTCGCCGGCGCGGCCGGTGGGCTGCAGCGGCAGCGCGATGCCGTTGACGCTGACCGCATGGCGCGGGTCGACCAGGCCACTGACCAGGACCTCCAGCCGCTCGAGCGACGAATCCACATACCGTGCGGTGCCCGCGGACGCGCCCTCCTCGCCCAGCACATGCCAGGGTTCGAGCGCGCTGCGCAGCGTGATCTGCACACCCCGCGCGTTCAGCTCGCCGACCTTGGGGAAGCGGAACTCGAAATGCGGCGCAAACCATTCGGGTTTGAACGCGAAGCCGGCCGCGCACAGCTCTTCGACCACGTCTTGGAAGTCGGCCCAGAGGCTGCTGGGCAGCATGAAGCGGTCGTGCAGCGCGGTGCCCCAGCGCACCAGCTCGCCGCGGTAGGGCGCGTTCCAGAAGCGCGCCACCAGCGCGCGCAGCAACAGCTGTTGCACCACGCTCATGCGCGCATGCGGCGGCATCTCGAAGGCGCGCAGCTCGAGCAGCCCGAGCCGCCCGGTGCTGGTGTCGGGCGAGTACAGCTTGTCGATGCAAAACTCGCTGCGGTGGGTGTTGCCGGTGAGATCGACGAGGATGTTGCGCAGCGTGCGGTCGATCAGCCAGGGCGGCAGTTCCTGGCCGTCCACGGCGCGGTGGCGGGCAATCTGGGCGAGCGCGATTTCGAGCTCGTAGAGCTGGTCGTTGCGTGCCTCGTCGATGCGTGGCGCCTGGCTGGTCGGGCCGATGAACAGGCCGCTGAACAGGTAGCTCAGCGCCGGGTGGTTGTGCCAGTAGGCGAGCAGGCTGGCCAAGAGGTCGGGCCGGCGCAGGAAGGGCGAATCGGCCGGCGTGGCCCCGCCCAGCACCACGTGGTTGCCGCCGCCGGTGCCGGTGTGCCTGCCGTCCTGCATGAACTTCTCGCTCGACAGGCGCGAAGTGCGAGCCGCCTCGTAGAGATACTCGGTGTGCTCGACCAGCTCACCCCAGTTCTGCGCCGGGTGGATGTTGACCTCGATGACACCGGGGTCGGGCGTGAGCTGCAACAGCTTCAGGCGCGGGTCGCGCGGCGGCGGATAACCTTCGAGCACGATCTTCACACCCTGCGCCGCGGCCGTGGCCTCGACCGCGGCCAGCAGCTCGAGGAAATCCTCCAGGTGCTGCAGCGGCGGCATGAAGACATAGAGCACGCCGCCGGGGCTCATGAGCAAATGTGGCTCTGCCACTTTGCTCATACCCCCTCGGGGGGCGGACGATGTAGTCGTCGGCCTGGGGGCGCTCTCAAGCGCCTGGGCCTCGGCCTCTGCCTCGGCGCCGTTGGCGCGGCGCGGGTCGCGCACTTCCACCACCAGGGCGCTGCGCAGCACCCAATGCGCCGACTCGTTCAGCAGCGGCGCACGAGGGGGCACAGCGCTTGCCGGCCTGGCTTGCCCTTCGGGCTGCCCCGGCGCCGAACCACTCGGCCCAGGCTGCGGCCCGTCGCGCGGCGCGTCATGCAGGGCGTCGCGCGGCGCGTCATGCAGCGAGTCGCGCGGCGCAAACGGGTCGGCCTCGAGGTGGTACGGGTAGTCCGCGGCCTTGACCCAGGGCAGCGAGTCCAGCGGCAGGCGGTAGCCCATCGGCGAGTCGCCCGGGATCAGGTCCATGCGCTCGTCGCGAAACTGCCAGGCACCGGTCTGCCAGTGGTTGCCGGGCAGCCCCGTGGCCTCGCTCACCTTCAGCGGCAGCGCATAGCCGACGTCGTGCGCCAGCCCCTGGCCGAAGACGCGGCGCAGGCGCACACGTTCCATCGCGTCGCCGAGCTGGGCATCGAAGGGCTCGACATTCACCGGCAGCCGCCGCTCGCGCCATTGGTAGAACCAGGCGTCTTCGTGGCCGGCCTGGATATGCTGGCCGGTGACGCCCAGGCGCGCGGCCAGGGCATGGATGAAGGCCTTGGCGTGGGCCGAGGTGTAGGCATGGGGCTGCCGCTCGTCGGCGAACAAACCGGGGTCGTTCCAGCAGGGCTTGCCGTCGGCGCGCCAGCAGATGCTCATCGCCCAGCGCGGCAGCTGCTCGCCGGGGTACCACTTGCCCTGGCCGAA
>JANNGZ010000204.1:0-18671 GCA_031404155.1 Burkholderiales bacterium | reverse complement strand
TGCCGATGGTGTTGCCGCCGTTCGGCGCGCTGACGGTGGTGCCGCAGGTGGTGCTCGGTGCGGGCGGGTCGGCGATGGTCATGCCCGCCGGCAGCAGGTCCAAGGTGGGTGAGGCGTTGATCGTCGCCGCCGTCGCGTTCGGGTTGCTCAAGGTGATCGTCAGCACGCTGGTGCCACCGGCCACGAAGGCGCTGGGCGCAAAGGCCTTGGCCACTCCGGGCTGGCCCACTGAAAGCGTTGCAGTGGCCGCCACGCTGTTCGCGCCGCCGTTGGCGCTGGTCACGCCGCCGGCAGCGATGGTGTTGGTGTACTGCCCCCCGGTTCCCGAGCGCACGCTGACCGTCACGGTGCAACTGCCGAGCGCGGGAATCGTGCCGCCCGAGAGCGCCACGCTGGCGCCACCCGCCGCCGCGGTCACGCTGCCGCCGCAGGTGGTGGCCGCGCCAGGGGTCGGCGCGTTGACCAGCAGTGCGGGATAGCTGTCGGTGAAGGCCGCGCCGGTGATCGCCACCGGCGCCGTATTGACCAGCGTGATGGTGAGCGTGGAGTTCACATTCAGGCTCACCGGGTCGGGGGCGAAGTTTTTGCTCACCTGCGGCGTCACCACGTTCAGCGTGGCGCTCGCGGGCGCGGTGTTCGCCCCTGCGCTTGTGCTCAGGCCGCCGGCCGCAATCGTGTTGATATAGCTGCCGCCGGCCGCCGCGCGCACGTCGACGGTCAGGCTGCACACGTTGTTGGGAGGGATCGTTGCGCCGCTCAAGGCCACCGAAACCGCGCCCGCCAACGGCGCGAAGGTGCCGCCACAGGAGTTGGTGGCAGCCGGCACCGGTGCCACCACCACACCGGCGGGAAAGGTGTCGGTCAGCGCCGCCGCGGTCATCGGGGTCGCGGTCGGGTTGAGCAGGGAGATCGTCAGCGTCGAGGTCTGGTTGGGCAACACCGTTGCGGGAGAAAAAGCCTTGGTCACCGCCGGCGCCGGCGTCACGGTCAGGGACGCGTTGGCGGCCACGGTGTTGGAGCCGGCCCCGGCGGTGCTCACGGCGCCCACGGGAATCGTGTTGGTGTAGGTGCCGTTGCTGGCCACGGTCACCTGCGCCGACACCGTGCACGAACCCGACCCGGGAATCGTGGCGCCCGAAAGCGAAACCGTGGTGCCGCCCGGCGTGGCGCTTGCGCTGCCGCCGCAGCTGTTGCTCAGGTTGGCCGGGTTGGCAACGAGCAGGCCGGCGGGCAAGGTGTCGGTGAAGCCCGCACCGGTCAGCGCGCTGGCGTTGCTGTTGCTCAAGGTGACCGTCAGCGTGGACAGCGAGCCGGCGGAGATCGTGGCTGGCGCGAAGGCCTTGGCCACACCTGGAGCGTTCAGCGCTGAATTCACCGCCTGCACCACGATCGGCGGTGCCGGGCCTGCGCCGTCGGGGTCGATGCTCGCGGTGTTGGTGATGGTCGCCGGCGGGCTCGGGTTGACCGTCACCTGGAACTGGACCGTCGCGGCCGCGCCGGCGTTGACCTGGCCCGCGGGCTGGCCCGGGCTGTTGATCGCCGCACCCGAGGCGAAGGGCATGGTCAGCGGTGGCGAGTCGATAGCCGCAACGCCATTGAGCAGGGTGGTGCCGGCGACGTAGCCGGTGCCGGCGGGAATGGCGTCGGTGAGCCAGGTGGAGGCGGTGTTGGCCAGGCCGGTGTTCGGCACCGTGATCGTGTAGGTCAGCGTCTGGCCTGCGGCCACCGCACCGGTGGGCGAAACGGTCTTGGTCGGCACCAGTCGCGCGGCAACCGTGCTTACCACGTTGGTCACCAGGGTGGCACTCTGCGCGGGTTGGCCGGCGCAGGGGATGTAGTCGTAGGTCCAGCGCGCCGAGTTGTCGAAGCGTGCCGGCGCGGGCGACGCCGGCAGGCTCAGCACATCGGCCTGGAATGTCACCGTGACCGTGGCGCCGGCGGGAACGGTGCCGAGGCTGAACCCGGTCACCGGGTTGAATGCAGGCTGCGGCGTGCCGTTGACGGTGACCGTGCCGGCGCGCAAGGCCATGCCCGGCGGCGGTGTGTCGGTGAAGAACACGTTGTTGGCGTTGGCGTTGCCGGTGGCCTGGTTGTTCACCAGGACCGTGTAGGTCACAACGTCGCCGACAAAGGTGGTGGCCTTGTCGACCGACTTGGTGGTGTTCGGGAAACGTGGCGCGCCGAGGTCGATCTGCAGCGCCAAGGCATTGATCTGGTACTGGTCGCCGGTGGTGGTGCCCTGCGCGAAGGCGCTCGTCTGGTTGGCCACCAGGCCCACCGCCACGTCCACGTTGGTGATGTCCCATCCCTGGCGCCCGCCGCTGGTGCTGCTGCCCGGCGGGTGGTTGCGCGTGCCGTGCGTGCCGGTGGTGTCCAGGGCGCCGGTGTTGCCGTTGATCTGCGAGGCGAAAAAGTTGCCCACGAGATTGTTCGGCCCGGACAGCGCGGCCAGCGCCGCGGTGGTCGGGCCGAAGCGCATCTGGTCGCCGGCGATGGCCGAGTCGCCCTCCATCGTACTCACCAGCAGCCGGCCCTGGGGCACCCCGGTGGCTGGCGTGCAAAAGCCAGATACCGCCGCCGCCGCGTTGCCACCGGCTTCCAGGCCGGTAAACACCGTCAGGTTGCGCGCCGGCAAGCTCGAATTGCCGTAGACCACCGCGAGCGTCCATCCCGAAGCGTGGGCATTGGCATCGGTGCCGTACGCCGCCGGCACGCCGCCGACGGTGTAGGTGCCGGAGCTGCCGAATTGCACCAGCGCGGTGACGTTTTGCGAGCGCATGTAGCGACATGGCGCGGTGGTGCAGGTGCCGCCGCTGCCGGCGCCGCTGGTCTGCGCCGACGCGCTGGCCGGTGTCACCGCGACGCTGCCGCTGGGGGTGGTGAAGGTGACCGGCATGTCGAGTTGCGCCGGGCTGAGCGTGGCGCCGCCATAGGACCATGCGCCGCCCCAGATCAGCTCGGCATACAGCACGGTGCTGCCAGGCGGAATCGTCAGCACTGCCTGCGATGCGTTTTGCTGCCACAGCGTCGAGCTGGCCGCGGCGGCACCCACCGTGTTGGCCGGGTAGGTGCCAAAGGCCGCCGCGTTGTTCGAGTTGATGAACGCGCCCTGGCTGCCGCGTGTGCCCGGCGCGGTGATCGTCGCGCTGCTGTCCAGCCCCAGCGTGTTGCCGGTGAAGGTGATCGCGCCGTTGGCGTTGGCCGAGTAGCGCTGGATGTAGACCGCCTGCGCCGGGCTTGCCAGGCCGAGCGCGAGCAGCGCCGCCGCGAGCCAGCGCGAGACGCCCGCCAAAAGCTTCGGCGACAGGCTCGGGGACACACTCGACAGCCCGCGTGGCTGCTGCGGCGCGCAAGCGGGCAAGCCTCCGGACCTCATCGCAGCACTCCGCTCACTTCGATCTCCACACGCCGGTTGGGCGCCAGGCAGGCGATCCTCGCTTCGCGCGAGGCCACGTTTTCGCAGCTGGCGATCGGGTCCGCCTCGCCGCGGCCCTCGGTTCGAATCGCCGCGGCTGCAACGCCACGGGCCACCAGGTAAGCGCGGATGGTCTCGGCGCGGGCCAGCGACAGGCGCAGGTTGTACTCGATGCCACCCAGCTCGTCGGCATAGCCGAGCACTCGCACCTGCTCGACCTGTTTCATCGCCACGATCTGCGCCGCCAGCGCATCAAGCTCGGCACCCTTCTCCGCGCGAAGGTGTTCGGGTGCCGAGCGGTCGAAGTGGAACCAGGCGTCGGCTTCGAGAACTATTTTTTCCAGCCGCGTGATCCGCGGCTCGGCCACGGCGGGTGCCGCCGCCGCGGGCGGCGCCACACAGCGTTGGGCATCGAGGCCGGCACGTTCGAGTTGCTCTTCGGCGCGCGCCACATGGCCACGCGCTTGCTGCCAGCCGAACTTGCCGAACTGGTCGCCGGCCTGCACCAGGGCCACCTCGCCGCAGGCCAGTGCGGCCGCCGCGCAGCGCAGCCCGGCATGTGCCTTGAGTTCGGCGGCGCGTTGCCAGAGGTCCTCGCGCAGGCGCGCGGCCTGGTTGATCAGCGGCGTCTCGGTCGCCATGCTGGTGTTGTGTTCCAGCGCGGTAAGCAAACGCGCTGCCTGATCGAGCGCACCTTCGGGGAACGCCGTGCGGTCGTTGCGTGCGTATTGGTAGCGGCCGGCTTCGATCCAGCATCCCGCCTTGGCCAGCGTGTAGGCGGGCAGGGCGGCGCGCGCCGGGTCGTCGCGGCCGAGCTTGTCGTGATGCTCTTGCAGGTCGGCGATGAGCTTGCGGTCGCGGGCGATCGTGGTGTCGCTGATGCGCGAAGGCTCCAGCGCCAGCTCACGCGCCACGGCCTCGGATGCGGGCGGGGCCGCGCAAGCGGCAAGCCCTGCGGCAAGCGCCGCGGCGACCAGCGTGGTCACGAGGCGCATCACCGGCGCCACGATGGCGCGGCGCGCCGCCGGCGCAGCGGGCTGGAGATTCGGGCGGCTTGCGCGGCGCATGCGGGCTTCAGCGCGGGGCGGCTGCATTGGGGTTGCAACGCAAGTCGGTGGCCGGGGCTTGCTCGGGGTCGCCGAGGAACACCAGGCGCACCCGCCGGTTCAAGGCATGCCCGTCGGCGTCGGTGGCGGCATCGGTGATGGCGTCGGTGATGGCAGAGGCCTTGGCGCGCGGCTCGATCTCGCCGCAAGCCTCGACGCGGATGCGCGCCGCGGCGACGCCGCGCGAGTGCAGATGCGCCTGCACCGCCTGCAACCGCCGTTGCGACAACTGGCGGTTGGCCCGGTTGCTGCCGCGCGTGTCGGCATGGCCGTCCAGCGCCAGTGTCAGAGCGGGTTGATCCCGCAGGCGTTGTGCCACCCGGTCCAGGGCACGGCGCGTTGCCGCGGTGAGGTGATGCGAGTTCAGGTCGAAGTAAAAGTAGGTCGGCAGGCGCCGCTGGAGCGTCACCTCTTCCCGGCGGTCGGCAGCGGCCGCGGCGGGCGCAGAAGCCGCAGCCGCTGCGGCCGGCGGCGCTGCCTCGGGCGGGCAGCCGTCGATCTGGGATTGGGCCTGGCGCGCCAGCCGCTCACTGGCCTGCACATAGGCATTGGCATCGCGCCAGCCGCTTTGCGCGTGCAGGTAGCCCGCCATCACGAGCATTACTTCGAAGCGCGCCAGCGGCGCCTGGGCACAGCGCAGGCCGGGCATCGACTTCATCGCCGCGGCCTGCTGCCAGAGGTCTTCGCGCAGCCGCGTGGCACCGGCCAGCAGCGGGGTCTGCATCGCCAGCGTGGTGTCGGCGTCGGCGACCCGCGTCATCAGCCGGTCGGCTTGTGCGAGCGCTTGCAGCATCAGCGGTCCGCGGTCGCCGAGGTGGACCAGGTCCGCCGCCGCATCGACCCAGGCTTGCGCTTTCGCCAGGTGGTAGCTGCGCAAGGGCAGGCCGCCGGCATTGATGCTCTTCACGCGGCCGTGAAAGGCTTCGAGCAGGCGCGGCGTGACGGCGCCGACCGCGTCCGGCACCACCGGCAGGACCGCGGCCACCGGCGCATCGGCGGCCCGCGCGGGCAGCAGCCACAGCGCTTGCAGCAGGCACAGCAGGGCGAGGGTTCTGGCCGCCGCGATCACGGTGTTGCTCCCGGCATGCGGGTCTGGTTCACGCTCGGGTTCGCGGCCCCGAACAGGTTCTCGTCGAACTTGAAGCGCAGGCGCAGGTAGGCGCCGCGGCTGGTGTGGTCGGCGCCGACGAGGTCGTTGGCGCGGTAGCCGAAGAGGTTGAAGCCGCCCGACAGCCAGAGGTTGTTGGCGAGCAGGTAGCCCAGCTCCGCGCCGAGCCCGGTCTGGGTGCCGTCGCCGGCGCCGTGCAGCACGCTGGCGTGCAGGCTCGAGTCCCACTTCGAGTTGATGTCGTAGGTGGCGCGCACACCGGCGCTCTGCATGCGGCTGCTGCTGGACAGGCCGTTGCTCTGGTCGCTGGCCCAGCGCGCGCCGATGCGGCCCGAGAGGATCAGCGGCTTCGTGGCCTGGTAGTTCAAGTGCGCCGACAAGGTCAGCGCCCGGCTCGACAGCGCGAGCAGCGGGTTGGTCGAGTCGTCCTCGATCTTGTGTTCGATGCGTGCCAGGCCGTTGAAGCGGTCGGTGTCGGTGTCACGGTAGGCGAGGCCGAACTGCAGCCGGTTGACCAGCAGCTCGCCGCTGGCCAAGCCCTTGTTGCGGTTGAGCGAATACAGCTCGCGGCCGAGGAAGGTCCAGTCGCGGGTGAGTTTGTTGGCCACACCCAGAGAGAGCAGCCATTGTTCGCTCGCGCTGGCGTTGCGGAACTCGACCCGTGCGCTGCCTTTCCACAGCGGGCTGGCGGTGTAGTCCACGCCAGCGCCGAGCACCAGCGACTCGTTGGCGCTGGTGCTGCCGATGCCGTGGATGTGCTCCAGGTTGGTGTTCAGCGCGATGCCGTCGCCCAGGCTCCACTTGTTGCGCAGGCCGATCGCGGCCTCGGCTTCGCGGCCGTTGATCGCGTCGCGCACCCGGTACTCGTTGAACAGGTGGCCGTCGGTCATGACGTCGCTGTCGATGCCGAGCACGGTGGCGTTGCGGCGCGCGTTGTCGGTGAGCGAAAAACTGCTGCCAAGGCTGGAGATCAGCTCGTGGCGGGCATAGACCTTGGTGCGGCTGCCGAGCTGATAGTCGCCGCCGAGGGCGACGATGCGCTTGTCCGCATCGCGTACGTCCTGCTCGATTTCGCCGAAGACCTTGGCGTCCTTGTTCACCGGCACGCCTACCTTGACGCGCACGCTGTCCACGGTGCTCGTTGCGGTGGCGTTGGTCTCGACCGAGTGGCGCGCGCCGGCTTCGGCCTTGATGCCGTTGTCGAACTGGTGCTCGGCCACGATCAGTGCGCCTTCGCGGCGTGACTGGTTGACGCTGTCGACCGAGCGGATCACCTCGGCCTTGATCGTGTTGCGCTGGTCGAGTTTGTAGGCGGCCTTGGCGCTGGCTTCTTCGCGACCGTTGTTCAGCGGCGAGGCCGGGTTGTTGAAGCCGGCGTCGCTGCGCCCGACCTGGGCCTGCACTTGGAGCTGCTCGCCGTCGTGACGCAGCTCGACCCGCGCAGCGTTGCCCTTGACGTTGGCGGCGCCACCGAGCTGGCGCTGAATGCTGGCCAATTCGCCGATCAGGAATGTTTTGTCGGCCAGCTTCACGGTGGCGTTCGCGCTCTTGAGTTCCGTGGTGTCCTGCGGGTTGTTGTCCTTGGCGTAGGCGGCGCCGACTTCGACACGATCGCCCAGCTTGAGCTGGCCGTCGGCGCCGTAGACCCAGAAGCGCGCGCCGCCTTGGTCGACTTCGTAGATGACGCGGATGCTGTTGGGGTTGAAGCCCGCGTCCAGCGTCGGCACCGGGGCCTTGAACAGCAGGCGGCCGCTCTGCGGCTCGAAGTCGTAGTCGCTGAAGCGGGCCAGCGACACCGTCTTGAGCACCACGCCGGGCTGGTCGCGGTCGCGGGTGAGGATTTCCACACGCTCGCTGTTGGCGATCATTTCGCGCCCGCTCAGCACATAGGGCCCCGACACGCCGCGTGCCGGCAGCTCTTCGACGATCTGGCGCGTGGCGTCGCGGCTGGCGTACACATTCACCGCCGCGTGTTGGTTCTCGAAATGCTCCTTCACGCCGGTGAGCGAACGGTTGTAGGCGCCGAGCTGGCGCGCGCCGCCGGTCGACGCGGTGTTGAAGTCGCCGTAGAGCAGGTAGCTCTTGCGGTGGTCGATGCGCAGGTACAGGCGGCTGGTGCTCTGGGCGTCGAAGCCCTTGACGGCAGAGTCGCCGTAGACCGGGTAGAACTGGTCGGGCTGGATGTCGCGGAACAGCCTTTCCTTGGTGTCCTTGTCCGAGTCGTAGGCCATGGTCAGCAGGTATTCGCCCTTGACCTTGCCCTTGAGGAAAAACGCGGCGCGGGCAGCGGCGTCGTTCTTGCCGTTGCCCGAGGCGCGTGCGAACTGCTTCAGTTCTTCTTCGAAGCCGTCGTTGGCCCGCGCCGGCACCAGGTTGCGTTGCCCCAAATTGCGCAGGTTGAGCACACCTTCGATCACGCCGGCGCCGATCAGCGGGCGCAGGTCGGGCAGGAAGCCGAGTGTCTGTTCGGCCTTGAGCAAGCCCGAAGTCACCCGCACCAGCGCGTCACCGGGTTCCTGCGGCGGCAGCAGCGTGAACTCGGCGCGGCCGCCTTCGATGAACACCTGAATGCCCGGCTCCTTGGGGTCCAGGTCCTTCACCTCCCAGCGCCCGCGGCTGGCTTCCAGCGTGAGCGGGGTGCGCGCGGTCACCGGCACGCCGGCGGTGTCGCTGAGTTCGATGCGGATGCGCGCCGGCGTGTGGCCGTCGGCCGGCTGCAAGCTTTCGGGCAGCCGCAGCAGCAGGCGGCCGAGCTTGTCGGGTGCCACCACCTTGATCGTCTTGCTGCCGCGCAGGTTGCCGAAGGGGTCGCGCTGCACCAGCTCCAGCGTGTTGGCACCGGGCTTCAAATCGACGCCGATGTATTCCCAGGCCTCGCTCTGTTTCTCCGACAGCGTGGCCTTGGTACCGACACGTTGCGCCGACTGCTCCACCCCGTTGACCAAGAGCCTCAGGCTGCTGCCGATCGGGCCCTTGACCCGCACCGGCGTTTGCGCCGCGGGCAGGGTGTCGCCGTCTTTCAGGTCGATGAAGTTGAGGCTGTTGTCCAGCGTGGGCAGCAGCGCGTCGAGGTTGACCGTAGGGGCGGCGCGCACCGGCGCAGCGGGAAGTCCGCCGAGGCTGCTGCTGCCCTCGCTGCCGGAGATGCCGCTGAAGTTGCTCGACGCCGGCAGCACCGGCGTGAACGTGGGCACCCGCGCTTCACCGCCCACCAGGCCCGAGGCCGGCAGGGCTTTCACGTCGCCGACCGTCGGCGGCTTCAAACCCGCGGAGACTTTGGCCTCGAGCTGGCGGTCGGTTTCGGCGACGAAGACCGTGCCCTTGTCGCGCCGCGCAAAAACCTGCTTCAGCACACCGGGGTCGCAGGAGCCTTCGGCGAAATTGGCGCGGTGCAGCTCGCCCTTCTTCAGGTCGACGAAGCGGCTCCCCGGGTCGCCGGCGTTGCGGTTGCCGAGCACGATCAATTCGGAGCCCACCGGCATGCTGGTCATGTCCAACTTGAGCACATGGGTGCGCGGCGAAACGCCGTAGAAGCTGTACTTGCCTTCGCTGTCCGACACCGCGAAGGTGCCGTCCTCCAGGTACAACCGCACGCCCGGGATGCCGATCTCTTCGGCGTTCTGCACCCGGTCGCGGTTGCAGTCCACGACCACCTTGCCGACGATGTAGGCCTTGTTGCTGAAGACGCCGCCCTGGACGATGACCTTGGCCTGCGCCGACATCGAGGTGATGCTGCCTGCGGTGGCTTGAGCGCGGTTGATGCCGTCGCCCTGCAAGGCGCCCACGCCCACGCGCACCCGGTAGGTGACCTGATGGCTCAAGGAGGCACCGAGCGCGGGCAGGTTGTCCCAGCGCAGCGACGGGCCGGCGCCGCCCACCGGGTCGGCGAGCAACTGCTTGTTCAGGCGCGCGCTGCCGGGCTGGTAGGCGAAGCCCGCGGGCAAGGCGTCGCGCAGCGTCACCAGGCCTGGGATCGCGACGGTCGCGGTATTGCGCACCAGCACCGTGTAGTCGACGAAGTCGCCCAGCTCCACCGTGCCGCGCGACGCGGTCTTCTGCACAAAGACCGCCGACGGTGGCACCGGGTCGATCGGGATGTGGTTGTTCACCAGGTTCGGGTCGCCGGCTTCGAGGTTGAAGTTGAGGTAGTAGGTGAACGGCTGGTTTTGCGGCGGCGGTCCCACTTGCGGCTGCACGGGCAACACGCCGCTGCCCGCGTCCAGGCCGGTCGGGTCCAGGCAGTTGGTGGCACTGGCCGGGCAGGCGCCGCGGCTCGGCGAGGCTGGCAGCAGCCCCGCGGCCGAGAACGCCAGGTAGCCCAGCGGCGACACCACCACCAGGCGGTACACCCCCGCTGGCGCACCGGGACTCAACAGGAATTGATAGAAGCCGGAGCTGCCGGTGACCTGGCTCACATTGCCGCTGCCGCCGATCAGGTGCAATGCGGGGTCGAAGCCGCTCGGGCCCTGAAGCGTGACCGTGGCACCTTGCACCGGCAGGCGCGTCTGCGAGTCGTAGACCACGCCCATCGGGTCCAGCGGCAGGCTCTGTTCGATCGTGGTCTGGCCCGCGCCGAGCGTGATGTCGCGCAGCCAGCCGCCGGTGATGCTGGCATTGGACACCGGCTGGCCCGATTCGCCGTCCACCGGGTAGGCGAACAGCACGCTGCTGCCGGGGTCGAGGAAACGAACGATATAGCCGGCGCCGGCTTCCAGGCCGTCGACGCGGTAGGCGCCGGCGGCGGCATTCCCGCCGGGCGGTCCGGTGCGTGTGGACGCGATGACCACCGGCCGGCCGCTGACGACACGCAGGACTTCGACCACCCAGCCGTCGAGCAGCGTTTCACCCGCGTCGAAGCGGCGGTTGTGGTTGCTGTCCAGCCAGACACGGCCGGCGATCGCGGCGGGTGCGCTGATCGCGACGTTCGCGGTGCTGGAGTTGTCGCCGCCCGCACCGGCCGGCTCGCCGCCGCCGGCCACCGTCGCGGTGTTGGCCACCGGCTGCGGCGCCGCGGCGGCCTGCGGCGCCACGGCCACCACCAGGCGCAGCGAGGTGGCCAGGTTCTGCGCCGAGATCACCTGGTTGGTGTTGCAGACCACGGTTTGCCCGCTGGGCGCACAGGCCCAGCCGGTGCCGCCGGAGCCCAGGGCCACGAAGCTCATGCCCACGGGCAACGCGTCGCTGACGGTGATGCTGCCGCTGGTCGGCGCGTTGCCGCTGTTGCGCACCGCCAGGCTGTAGCTGCCGTTGAAGCCGACCGTGAAGGTGGGCGTGGTGGTCGACTTGACGATCGTCAGGTTGGGCGTCGCCGCCGCCGGCTGCACATCGTAGGCAGCGGTGTTGGTGGTGGCGACCTGGTCGGCCGCGCCGTCGAAGTAGTCGATGCGGGCGATGTTGTGGCTGAGTGCCGTGCCCGCGGGCAGCCCGGCACGCACGTCGACCAGGAAGCTCAGGCGGTGCGTGGTGTTTGGCGCCAGCGCAGGGAGCAAGGCGGCGAGTTGCGCCGTGGTGCCGCTGAGGTTGGCGCTGAAGTCGACCACCGCACCGTCGCCACCGGGCGCGTCGGTCAACGGCGCGCCGTTCAGGCGCGCGCTGCCCGGCACGTAAACCAGGCCGGCGGTGTTGTACGCGGGCGAGGCGCTGACACCGCCGATCACGTCGCTGACCCGTACCTGGGTGGCGGTGGCGTTGCCGGTGTTGGTGAAGGTGACCGTGAACTGCAGATGCGCACCGCCATTGTCGAAGGGCGACGGGCCGCTGATCACGCTGAGCGACTTGTTGGCCACCACCACCGCGTTGTTCGACACCGTGGCGGTATCGGTGTTGGTTTGCGCCGCGGCGACGACGACCCCGGCGCTGCCCTGAGCACGCACGGTCGCCTGGTCCTGTTGGCCGGCAGCCGCGGTGCCGGGCACCATGGCCGAAGCGACGAAGCGGAAGAACGCGCCGGCAGCCAGCGGCCCGGTGTTGGCGATCGGCAGGTTGTTGTCGGGCAGGCCGTCGCCGTTGAGGTCGGCGTAGAGCGCGATCGCGCCGAAGTTGAAGCCGCCCGCAAAGCTGTCGCTCACCGCGAGCGGGAAGCTGTCGTCGCCGTTGCCGGTGTTGGTGAGCACATGCGGGAAGTAGACCGTCTGGCCCGGCGCGGCAACTCGGCTCTGGCTGCTGGTGAGCGTGAACGCGCCCACTTGCTCCACGCGCGCTTCGACGCGATTGGAGTAGACCGTGGGCAAGGGGTTGCCGGCCGTGTCGCGGTAGGTGGCCGAGGCTTCGTTGTTGATGAAGCTGCCCGCGATCGGGGCGGCTTGCACCAAGGTGCCGAGCCACAAGGCACAGATCGCAAACGCACGCAGGGCGACGGCTTGAAGCCGGTGCCTGCCGAGGTTTGCGTGCGGAGTCATGGAGTGGCGGGGATCGGTGCTTTCGGTTTCCGCTGCACTCGACAGGGCTGAGCACAGTGGAAACCGCAAGGGTTGCCCCTCACGGCGGTTGATGTGGGCCGGGCGGCCGAAGCCGCCCGGGAGTCCTGATGCGCTCGATCTGCGCTACGGGTTGATGCGCACGCAGAAGGTCAGCGTGGCTTGCGCGGCCGGGGCCAATGCGCCCAGCGTGGCGCTCACCGTGCCGGCGGTGGCGTTGGCCGGTGCGGTCACCGTGCCCTGGCTCACCGTGGCGGCGCAACCCAGCGCGGTCGACGAGATCGTCGTCCCCGAGGGTGTGGCGTCGGAGAGCACCAGGCCGGACACGCCGGCGGTGCCTTCGTTGATCGCGGTGATGCGGTACTTGATGCAAGCACCCGGCACCGCGCCGGCGCCGATCAGCGCCTGCGAGTAAGTGGCTTCGGTGCCGTCGCAGTTGGCATCCAACACCTGCTCCTTGACCAGGCGCACCTGGCCGGCGATCACCGAAGTGGTGTCTTGCGCCGACACCGCCGCCTGGGCGGCCACGCCGTTGATCGCACCGGTGACGGTGGCGGTGACGGTGCTCAGGTCGATGTCGCCGATCGCGGCGGTGGCGGGCGAGAACAGGCGCACGAAGACGCGCGTCGATTCACCTGCGTCCAGGCCGGCGCCGGTGCCCACGGTGACCTGGCTCAGGTCGGTCAGCACCGGGTCGCTCGGGTCGAGCACGCCGTCGTTGTTGGCGTCCCAGTACACCACCGAGGTCCAGCCGGAGAGGCTGTCGGTGCGCGCCAAGGTGACGCGGCCGGCCACTGCACCTTCGCTCACGTTGCCGGTGTTGGCCAGCGTGTGCGCGTAGGTGATCGTGCCGCCGGGGAAGACCTGGCCGGCGTTGTTCGGCGTCAGCGTCAGGTTGCGTAGCGTGTTGACGATCACCGCGTCATGCTTGCGGTCGCCTGCGCCGGTGGTCGACGACAGGGCACGGAAGAACAGGCTCACACCGGGGGCCGGAACCGCCGCGGAGCTGGCCGGCACGGTGACCACCGCACAAACCGTGGCCACCGCGCCGGCGTTGACGATGCCGCTGTTGGTGATCACGGCAGCGGTGGCCGAGCAGTCGCCGGCCGCGCCGCTGGCGTCGGCACGGAAGCTCACGCTCCAGCCGGCGGGCAGCGTTTGCGCCGCGAAGGTGTTGTCGGTGCTCGCAGCCAGCGCGTAGGAGTCGGCCACGGCCGAGGTGTTGTTCACCTTGAGCACGAAGGTCGTCGACGCGCCGGGGTTGACGCTCTGGGTGGTGACCGCAGAGGCCTCGGGGCCGGCACCGGTACCCAGCGTGTTGGCGGCACCGTTGCGCAGGTCGGCCGTGCTGGCGGTGATGGCCGCCAGGGTGTCGGTGACCGTGTCGCTGACCAGCGGGTTGAACACCGAAGTGGCGGTCATGGTCGCGCTCACCGGCACCGCACTCACGGCACCCGAGGGCAGCACCGCGCGCGCGAACACATGGGTGTTCGCGCCGGGAGCGACCGGGCCCGTGTCCGGGATGCTGTCGCCGTTGCTGTCCACCAGCGGCGTCACGCCGTCGGCGCGGTAGAGCAAGAAGGTGGTGCCGGCCGGGAAGGTGCCCGGGGCGATCGTGATGTTGAAGGTGTCGCTGCCGTTGCCGTTGTTGACCACGTTGTTGTCGAAGGTCACCGTGGCGCCCTGGCCGACCGCGCCCACGTTGACGATGTCGTTGGCCGCCGAGGCGTCCGTGGTCGAACCCACGTCGTTGGCGACCACCGCCGCGGTTTGCGCCACCGTATAGGTGGCGGTGTTGGTCGGCGCGGCGGCAGTGGCCGGCGCGGCGCCCGCGCCGTCGGGGTCGTAGCTGAAGTTGGCGGTGTTGGCCGTGCTGGCGGTGCCGGGAGCGACACCGCTGTTGACGTTGACGCGAAAGCTCACCGTGCCGGTGACGTTCGGTGCCACCGAGCCGATGACCGCGGTCATGCGGCCCCCCGCGGTGATGCCGAAGTCGTAGGCGATGCCGGCCGGGTCGCCTGCGGCGGCGTCGGTGGTGGCGACACCGTTCCACAAGCCGCTGCCGGCCACGTAGCTCATGCCCGCGGTGGCGCCCGAGCCGATCACGTCGGTGATCGTCACCGCCGTGGCGATGGCGCTGCCGGTGTTGGTATAGGTCAGCGTGATCGTGATCGCGCCGGTCGAAGGCGAGGGGCCCGAGGTGGCACTCAGCGACTTGGTGACATTGAGCACCGCGTTGCCGGTCACCGTGACCAGGTCGGTGTTGACCACCGCGGGGGCGGTGCCGCCGGCGGGCGTCACGTCGGTGGCGGTGATCGTGATGCTGTCGGTGGCGCCGCTGGTGGCGCCGCCGGGCACCGTGCCGGCGACCACGAACTGGAACACCCCGCTCGCGGCCAGGGCGCCAGTGCTGGTGATCGGCGTGGCGTTGTCGGGCACGCCGTCGCCGTTGGCGTCGGCGAAGATCTGGATCGCGCTGAAGCCGAAGCCGCCGGCGACATCGGCCGTGGCGAGGTTGAAGGTGTCGCTGCCGTTACCGGTGTTGGTCAGCGTGTGCGGGAAGTACACGGTTTGCCCCGGCGCGGCGGGCCGGCTCTGGTCGGCCACGAGGGTGAAGCTCGAGACCTGCTGCACGATGGTTTGCACCGTGTTCGAAGTGGCGATGCGCGGCACGGCCGACGCGTCGGTGTACGTGGCCGAGGCCTGGTTGCCGATCACGGAGCCGGCCAGCGGCGCGGCGATGGCCGCTGCGCCGAGGGTCGCACCTGCGACGACCCAGGCCAGCGACAGGGCGGCGCGGCGCAAGCGCCCCGCCATGCCCTGAAGTTGATTGCCTTGCATATTGATGTTCCTCTTTGGAATGGGGGAGAACGACTCGCGGGGATGACTCGGGACGCGGCTGAAGAGGTCGGCCCAGCGGCCGACGGACACGCTCAGCACCCGCCGCGGCGAGCCGCGCGCTTGCTGGGACAGGGGGGCCGGGCGCGCGATGGGCGCGCCCGGCAGGATCGATGCTTCGTTCGCGTCGCCGCCTTGGGCGGCGCTCACTTGGCGGTGGCGCCGGACGCGGCGGCGGGCAGAACGACATTGCCGCTGCTGACGCGCATGCGGGCGGTGTAGCGCGCCGTCTTGCCGGCGGCCAGGTCGCTTGCGCTCCAGCGCAGGAAGCGGTATTCGGCCACCGGAATGAGCTGTTCGACTTCCTTGCCGTCGGCGCCTTTGACCATGCGCTTGAGCGGCATCGCCTGGTAGGCCTTGCCGTCCAGGCTGGCGCGCGCACCGGCGGGCTGGGCGCTGCTCGGCAGGTACTCCAGGCCGACGGGAATCGGCAGCGTGACTTCGAGCGCGCGTGCTGACTCGTCGCCCTTGTTGCGGTAGTCGACCCGGTACTCGATCAGCTCGCCGGGCTTGACGCTCGGCGCGGGCGCAAACACCTCCTTGCCGTCGGCGCTCGCGGTGACCTTGACCGCGCTGAGCTGGCTGGTCACGTCCGCACGCGCCGAAGCGCCCGCTGCGATAGCCAGGCCGAAACAAAGTGCGGCTGCTTGAATCCAAGTCTGCTTTTTCATTCAGTTCCTCATGCGGTTTACGGTCCGGCTGGGCAGGGTTTCGCCAGACGGATTCGCGATGACGAAATTGTCCAGGGCAGGTGCTCGCTTCGGAACGCCGTTCCGTTCGCAACGGAGCCCATTGCGTGAAATGCTGTGGTAGTTACTGGGTTCTCTGGCTCGGTGCGTGCGCCGACTTGGGCTGCATCGCCGGCTTTGCGTGAACTGCGCCACGCTGCGAGACAAAAAAGGCTCCGCCACGCAACACCGCTCGGCGCGGCGATGGTTCACGCCAGTGGCTGAAGGGGGCGCCCGCGCGCCGGCCTCGACCTCAGTCGCGTGCGAAATTCACGTCGAGCCAGCGTCGGCCAGACGCCGGCGGGAGCAGCACGACGCGTACCACGATCTCGAGCACAACCTCTACCGATTCGGATATGTCCTGGGCAAGTGCGGCATCACGAGTCGCTGGCTCGGCGTGACGGCGCACGGGCTTCGGCACGAAGCGTTGATCGAAGAGTTCGTGGTGCGCACGGGCCGGCAGCCGCCAGTGCGCGGCGGTGGCGAGCTGGCGCCGGAGGTTGAGAAGGCGGCGCGGCAAGCCGTCGCCAAGCTGGCCGGGCATGCGCGCAAGCGGGCATCCAATGCCTACCTGGGGGCGGTGATGTGTCGCAAAGCGGGCAGGGCGATGAACGGGCCGAAGGAGTAGGTGCGTCAATCGCGTTCCATGGCACGAATGCGTTGCGCTGAATGTTCAAACCCGCCGACTGGAATGACGGAAAGCCGTTGCTCATGCGGCCTCTTGCCCATCACTCCTGTTCGAGCATGGGTTGTTGGGGGTCGTTCTCCAGGCTCATGTAGTCGAGCCGCCATTGCTTCAGAAGGCGGCTTTCGGCAATCGTCATGACGTTGTCGGACACGGAGGTGCACGACTGCAGCTGAATCTGGCGCCACAACTTGCCGTCGAAGAACGCGTTCTCGAACGCGTCTTCAATGATCTTCACTGCTTGCTCTGCCGCAGCAAATGCGGTTGGCTCGTCCGTCGTGCTGTCGTAGAGAAGAGTGATGCGCAACTGGTACACGTCGGCCGGGCCATCACGAGCGATTTCGTGACCCTCGTCCACATCGAAAAAGACGGCGAGGATGTGCTTGCCAGCTACCTCAAGGGCTTTCGCAATTTTCCTGTCCAGCCTGGCCGGCTTCTCCTTGAGCCGATGCTCGAACACGTCGGCGAAAGCAGCCCGACGGTATCGCGCGGCCAGCCACTGCTGCAAGGTCACCAAATCTTCCGGCGTGAGCCACCATGTTTCGCGCGGAGTTGTGTTGAGCAGCTGCTGTTTGGATACTCGCACCTTGGCCGTGGCCATCAGCTCGACGGGAACATCTCCCTCGTCAGAACGAAACGCAACATGAAGACGTCGCGCCGTCTTGGCGTTGGTGTCGGCGCCGAGCACGGCAATGCGCCGACCTACGATGAGCTCGACGTCGGGCTCGCGCTCGGCCGCGCTGGTGATGTCGCAGTCATGGGAGACCACGACCACGACTGTTCGGTCCGGGCCGTCAGTCGAAGTCAACCCAAGCGCGAGCGCTGCGTCGTGCGCGAGAACGTGACCTTGGCGCCAATCAGTGTCGTGCCTTTGCGCGTCCGGCATAGGACCCCGCGTCAGGCACCTTCAGCCATAGCGGGGGTGCCGTAGTCGTCAGCGGCGGCGGGGCCACGTTTACGACCGGCAAACTGCTTCGTCAGCCGCTCTCGTTGCGCCGCCTCTCGCTGCAGGGTCTGGACAAGCGAACGGGCGACCTGCACGGCGTCGCCACCGGTCAATACCGCATCGAGCACCGTGCCACCGCCAGCCACCTTCCGGCGCAGTGTCTGCGTATCCGCTGCAACGCCCGCCGTGGCAAAGACATCAGCGGCACGAGTCAGCATGGCGAGCCGAGCGGCCGCTTCGGGCGCCGGCCGTGCACCGTCCTGCCAAGCGTATACAGCCTGACGAGATACGCCAAACAGGTTGGCCAGTTCGAGAACGGCGGGTTTGAGCACTTCGCGGATGCGTGCCAAGGCCTGGGCGGGCGTGGGCTCCAGCGCAATAGACTGGGCAGCAAAAATCGCGTCGGCCTTATCCGTCTCGTAGTGGACTGGGGCGTTGGTCGTCGCGGTACGCTGTTCGAGCGACTGCGGGGTCACGAGCCCCATCGTCCCCGCTACACAGTACGCAAACGACAGGACTGCCATGGTCTTGTTACCAACAAGCTCGGGCGTCGTTGCACGCCTCGCGAGTGGCCTGTAGTCGTGAGCGTATAGCGTGCCGGTTGTGGCGTTCATGTAAGTCCCCCTGTTCATTCCCACGCCTTCAAGGCGTACTTGGTCACGCTGGCCTCGAAAGCCATGCGGATTCTCGTGTGCAGCATATCCAAACGCCCGCGCAGTTTGGGGATGTCGAAGGGTTGACGCCCACTCTGCGATGCATCGGTGTCGATGATGGCGTGTATGCCGTTGATTTGCTGGAAGCGCTGAGGTACTTGAAGGCCTTGCGGCTCCAGGTCCATCGGAAAGCCGAGCGGGCCATTGCGAATGATGGTTCTGGACAGAAGGTTGGCGTCTGGCAGCGGAATGTGCGTCTCCGACAGCGACAACCCGATGGGCACGCCCTCGGGCATCCGACCGGCTAGACCGAGGACGCCTGGCGCCAAGTACTTGCTCAACTCTGCCTCACCGCCGACCGGTACCACAGCATCCAGGTATCGGATGCCGATACGGTCCGAGTAGGCGAGCGTGATGCAGTCATGGATGATGCCGAGGCCGATGAAAAACTGTTCGCCAAACGTCTGGAACGTGTCGTACTCGGTGGTCTGGAACGACAGCGCGCCTTGCTCGACGATGAACCCCCGGGTTCCATCCATGCTGAGGAAGACATGGCGTTCGGCGGTCTGGGGAATCGGCCGTTGAACATCCGGCTCTCCGTCGGACTTGCCCGGCGTGAGGTTGATGATGAGCGTCTTCCCGGGTTGGTGGTCCGGATAGCCGGCCTTGCGCATCCGCTCCTGGATGTCAGGTACATAGTTGCCCAACTGGAGAAC
>JANNGZ010000203.1:0-2746 GCA_031404155.1 Burkholderiales bacterium | reverse complement strand
GTCCAGCGCGAGTGGTCGGCCCACCACGCGCGGGCAAGGTTGGACACCGCCAAGCCGTAGATCAGCAGCGCAAAAACGCGCAGCAGCCACTCGGTGAGCGCGCCTTCGCGCTGAGTTTGTTGGTTCACTTCTTGGCTCCGTCGCGCGCAGCGCCCAGCCCGTGGTCGGTGGCGTAGATGTGAAGCTCGAGCCGGCCGTGCACGCCGAGCTTGCTGTAGATGGTGGTGAGGTGGTTGCGCAGGGTGTGTTCGCTCATGCCCAGGGCGTCGGCCACCGCAAGTTGTTTTGCGCCGGACAGGCGCACCATGGTCGAAACGATTTCACGTTCACGCACGGTCAGGCTGGCGATGCGGCGCGTGTGCGGGTCCTCGGTGGCTTGGGCCGTTCTGCGCCCGGTCAACAGGCCGAGCACGTCGCCCATCAAGCCGCGGTTCAGCCAGACCTCGCCGCCATGCACTTTTTCGATCGCCTGGAGGATGGTTTGTGCGGGCTCGGACTTGTGCAACACGCCCCGCGCGCCCTTGAGCACGACAGCGCGGTGAAGTTCGGGGTCGTCGGCGCCCGTGAGCACCAGCACGCAGGCGGGGCTGCGCCGCTGCAGGTCGGACAGCGCTTCGGTGGCGTCCTCGCCGGCAAGGTCCAGGTCGAGCAGGATCACGTCGGCGTCGGCCACCGCGGCGTGGTTGAGGAGTTCAGCGCGCGTGGTGGCCGAGCCGATGAATTTCATTCTCGGCTGTGTCGCGTCGATAAGTTTTTGCAGGCCCCAGAGCGTGATGCCGTGGTCTTCGGCGATGAAGACACGGATGGTGGTGCCAACCTTGGGCCGGGTATCGTTTCGGATGGAGGCCACGTTCATTTCGGACTGTGAGGGTTCACGCGCCAGGCGCCGTGGCCGGAACCGAGATCACCAACTCGGTGTCGCGCCCATCGATTCGGCGCAACTCCACGTCGCCGCCGAGCGCGGCGGCACGTTCGATGAGCGAGCGCGGCTGGAAATCGGGCTGGGCCTTGCCCTCGCGGCTGCCCGCGTCGTCACGCACGCGCAGCTCGATGCGGCCGTCTTGCTGCGACAACGCCACCCAGACCTTGCGCGCGGGGCTGTGCTTGCGCACGTTGTTCATCGCCTCATTGAGCATGTGGAACAGCGCTCCAGCCAAGGCCCGGGAGGTGGCCAACTCGTCGGGGCAATCGAGTTCGACTTCGATGCCGAAAAGCAGCCCGAAGCGCCGTACCTGGCGCCGCACCGCCGGCACCAGCGCGTTGTCGCCAGGGCCGTCGCCGGAGCGCAAGCCGGAGATGATTTCGCGCAGCGCCGAGAGCTCGCCGTTGACCAGTTCGAGCAGGGCGTCGATGTCGGCGCGCAGAGGGTTGTCCGGTGCGACACGGCATGCCACGCCCTCGACCGCGTACTTCAGGCCGAGGTAGGGCTGAATAGCGCTGTCGTGCAAGTCGCGGCCGATGCGTACACGCTCATGCGCGGCGCTTTCCTCTTGAAGGCGGTCGACCAGGGCGGCCTGTTCGATCAGCCGGAACAGCTCCGGCGCGGCGTCGGCGAGCGCCGCCACCTCCTGCACGCGCACGCGCGGCTGGCGCAGGCCCACGAGCAGGTAGCCGTGGCGGCGCTCGTAGCGCATCAGCGGCACCACGACCACCATGCGCATCTCGAGCAACTGCGCCAGCTTTTCGAGCGACGCGCCATGTTGCGGCCCCATCACGCAGTCCCCGTGCACCCGGGTACCGCCGCGCAGGCCGAACCAGCTGCTCGTGACGTGGCTGGTGGGGCAGTGAGGAAGCAGGTCGAGTGCCGGCTCCAGGCGTGCCTGGGTCTGCGGGCTGGCGCGAAAAGCGCCGTCTTCCTCGGTGCAGAACACCGCAGGCCCCCGACACCGCCGACGGCAGAAGCAGCCCAACGATGTCGGCGCCGGTGCCCTTGCGCAGGGCTTCGACCATTGCCGAGGCCATGGCGTCGAGACCGCGGCGAGGGTCGAGATGGCGTTCGATCTCCTGAACAAGGGCCAGGCGCTGGCGCAGCACGCTCATCGGCCGCGAAAGCAGCGCGGCCAGTGGCACCAGGGCGAGCACAGAAAACGCGGAAACGATGTTGTTGCGTTCCCAGCGCAGCCCGGCGACAAGGACGTCGCTACCGATGTCCAGCATCAGCCCAATGGCGGCAAACAGCGCCAGGACAACTCCGCGACGCACGCCATAGCCGATGCTGGCGAGCACGACAGGTTGAACCAGAGTGACGATCATCATCATCGTGGCCGCGGCGGTGAGGTGCACCACGAGCACAGTCCATGCCACGTCAACCCAGTATTGCAGCAGCGGATACCGGTGCGGGCGCCCGGTGGCCTCGGCCCACAACACCCACCCGGCCCAAAGGTCGTACACGAGCAGTACGAGCACCGCGCCCGGGCGAACACCGGCCTCGCTGAATACGAGCAACAGCGTGCACAGCAGCGCAACGATGGCGCGGATGCCAGCCGAAAAACGCCGCATCTCCCCCGACGGCCCGGAGGGCGAAAGCGGCAGGGCAGCATTCTCGGCGGGCAGAGCATTTGCGCCCCCGTGCGCTGGCAGCACCGATCGATCGTTCAGGGCGTCGGCGGTCACGGGGTTCAATGCTCCAAAGGGGTCCTAACTGGGTCTGCGCGGCGTTGCCGAGATTGCAGTCGGCAGGTTGTACCAGCCCTGCATGCAAAAGCCGACCCCCCGCATGCGTGAGGCCGGAGCCTGGCGTTGTGAA
>JANNGZ010000202.1:0-1669 GCA_031404155.1 Burkholderiales bacterium | reverse complement strand
CGCGGCCTTGCTCTGGTTGCCTTCGGCCTGGCGCATCACCACTTCGAGCAGCGGCTTTTCCACCGCGTTCAACACCATTGAATGCACCGAATGCGGTTCGGCGCCGCGCAGGTCCTTGAAGTACTGCTCCAGGCTGGCGCGAATGCACTCTTCGATGTGGTTCTTGCTCAATGGAGCCCCCGGTCCGATGAGTACATCGGCCCACCCCCCAGGCGGGTACGGGCCGGCTTGGGAGCGGCCCGGTGCTCGGCCCGTGAACGATGATCGCGTGACCTGCTCATGCGCTGAGGATCAGTTGCGCGTCGTTCGCGGCCGTGCCGCTGCCTTTCGGCAGCAGCGTGTGGCGGTCGGCCAGTTCGTCGAAGAAGGTGGCCACCGCGCGCACCTGGGCGTCGCACGATTCCAGGGTATTCATGACCGCGCAAAAGGCTTCGCCGCCGGGCAGCGCACGCACCGCCCAGCCGATGTGCTTGCGCGCGCTGCGCACGCCCACACGTTCGCCGTACAGCGCGTAGTGGTCCTGGAGGTGGTCGAGCAACCAGCCGCGCACCTCGCGCGTGGCCGGCGCCGGCAGTTCGCTGCCGTGCCGCAGGCCGTGCGCGATCTCGCGGAAGATCCACGGCCGGCCCTGTGCGGCGCGGCCGATCATCAGCGCGTCGCAGCCGGTGTAGGCCAGCACCTGGCGCGCCTTGTGCGCCGAGTCAATGTCGCCGTTGGCGACCACCGGGATGTGCAGCGCGGCCTTCACCTCGGCCACCGTGTCGTATTCGGCCAGGCCCTTGAAACCTTGTTCGCGCGTGCGCCCGTGCACCACGATCATGACCACGCCGGCATCCTGCGCGGCGCGTGCCAGGCGCACCGCGTTGCGTTCGTCGGCGCACCAGCCGGTGCGCATCTTCAGGGTCACCGGCACGCCGCGCGGCGCGCAAGCCGCCACCACCGCGTCGACGATGTCCAGCGCCAGCGGCTCGTCGCGCATCAGCGCCGACCCTGCGTAAGCGTTGCATACCTTCTTCGCCGGGCAGCCCATGTTGATATCGATGATCTGCGCACCGCGGTCGATGTTGTGGCGGGCGGCGTCGGCCATCATCGGCGCATCGGTGCCGGCGATCTGCACCGCGATGGGGGCGGCTTCACCGTCGTGGTCGGCGCGCCGCGAGGTCTTCAGCGAGTCGCGCAATTCGGGCCGCGAGGTGACCATTTCGCTGACCACATAGCCCGCGCCGAGACGCCGGCACAACTGGCGAAACGGCCGGTCGGTCACGCCCGCCATCGGGGCGGCGAACAGGTTGTTCGCGAGCGCATAGGCGCCGATGTGCATGGCGGGTTCGGGGGTGCAAAAACGTCGGGAGGCGCGAGTATAGCGGCGGGGTCGGCGGCAAAGCGCTCAAGAAGATGCCCGGCCGCCCGCAGTGCTCACCCTTGGGGTCGGACGCTGCATTGGCGGCGGCCTTGGCAGTGGCTTCGGGGTGCCTGTTCCGGCGCTGCCGATAATCCACGCGTATGGAAGCATGGCTGCACTCGCTGCTGACGGCACTGGCATTGCCCGAGTTCGGTTTGAGCACGGTGTTCATCGTCGCGCTGATCTCGGCCACCCTGTTGCCGGTGGGTTCGGAAGCGGTGGTCTTCGGTCTGGTCAAGCTGAGCCCCGAACTGTTCTGGCCGGCGG
>JANNGZ010000201.1:0-3259 GCA_031404155.1 Burkholderiales bacterium | reverse complement strand
GCGTCAAGGACGTGGGCTTCGAGAACCGCACGCTCATCGTGCGCTGTGGCAAGGGCGGCAAAGACCGTGCGCTGATGCTGCCCGCAACGCTGGTGCCCGCGCTGCGCGAGCAACTGGCGGGTGCACGCGCGCTGTGGGAGGAGGATGCGCAGGCCACGCGGGCGTTGAGGTGCCCGACGCGCTGGACCGCAAGAGCCCGCGCATGGGCGAGCAGTGGGGCTGGTTCTGGGGGTTTTCCGCAAGCGGATTTGTCGGCTTGCCCGCGCAGCGGCGTCGTGCGCCGCCATCATCTTTTCGACCAAACGTTCCAGCGTGCGTTCAAGCGTGCGGTGCAACGCGCCGGCATCGTGGTGCCGGCCACGCCGCACACGCTGCGCCACTGCTTCGCCACGCATTTGCTGCAAGCCGGCTACGACATCCGCACCGTGCAGTCCCTGCTCGGCCATGCGGACGTGAGCACCACCATGATCTACACGCATGTGCTCAAGGTGGGCGGCGGCGCGGTGCGCAGCCCGCTGGATGTGTTGCCGGCGTGAGGCGGGTGTGGCGGCGATCAGGTCCGAGCAACGACGGCTGGTGCACGAGCTGCGTGTTCGGACCTTGCGCCGCCCGTGGAACGAGGCCGCTGCCGATACCCGGCCGGCTGTCGCGGCGGGCTCTGTGCTTGACCGGCTGGAACGCAAATACCAGGCGCTTGCCCAGGCCCGGCCGGTGCTCACCCGCGCAAAGCGCTCGTGAACTCTTCCGCGGAGACGTCTGCTTGACGAAGCAGGCCCGCCAACGTGCCTACCTTCACCTCGGCATGCATGGGTACAACGCAACCCTTGGCGTCGCGCCGCAGGATGACGTGGCTACCGCTCTGCCGGACTTTTGCGAACCCAAGGTGCTCGAGCGCGCGCACGACCTCCGCGCCGGACACGCGAGGCAGTTTAGGCATGCAAGGGCTCTGGCACGGTGAACATCGTCACCAACGGGTGGCCCGTGGCCGACAACGGGAATTCGGACAGGTACAGGGTCGTGGCCTCGCGGAGGTTGGCCACCGCTTCCTCAACGGTTTCACCCTGGGTCGTGGTGCCGGTCTCCGGGTTCAGCGCGACAAAACCACCTTCTTCGGCGGGTGTGAGAACTGCCGTCAGCTCCATGTTTCGGCTCCATAAAGAGAACTCGGGCGATTGTCGCTTGAACCAAGCGCCGCGTGGCACCGCGCAGGTACCGCGCTTGTAGCGCGTCGACGGTGATTGACCATGCTCCCCGGCTACGCCGAGCTGCTCTGCCGCAGCAACTTCAGCTTCCTCACCGGCGCCTCGCACCCTGAGGAGCTGGTGGCGCGCGCGCAGGCGCTGGGCTACGCCGCGCTGGCCATTACCGACGAGTGTTCGCTGGCCGGCGTGGTGCGCGCGCATGCCGAGGGCAAACGCTGCGGGCTGCATGTGATCGTGGGCGCGCAGATGCAGTTGCACCTGCCGGCCGGCAAGGGCGCCGGCCGCGGCGCGGCGCATGCGCGGCTGGCGCTGCTGGCCATGTCCCGCCGCGGTTACGGCAACCTGTCGCAGTGGGTCACGGTGGCGCGCCGGCGGGCCGAGAAGGGCGCGTACCTGGCGCACCCGTCGGACATCGAAGGCCGGGTGCCCAACGCGCCCATGCTCGCTGGCCTGCCCGATTGTTTGGCGCTGCTGCTGCCGCAGGCCACGCAGAGCTTCGAGGCGGTGTTCGCGCATGCCATGTGGTTGAAGACCTGGTTCGGCGACAGGGCCGCCATCGGCGTGGCGCTGCTGCACCACGCGCACGACGTGCTGCTGCTGGAGCTGGTGCAGCGCGTGGCCGCGCTCACCGGCTTGGCCGTGGTGGCGGTGGGCGACGTGTTGATGCACCTGCGCTCGCGCAAGCCGCTGCAAGACGCGCTCACCGCCACGCGCCTGGCCACGCCGGTGGCGCAATGCGGCCTGGCGCTGGAGCCGAATGCCGAAGCACATTTGCGCCCGCGCGCGCGCCTGGCCACCATCTACCCGCACGAGTGGCTGGACGCGACACTCGCGCTGGCAGGCCGCTGCGTGTTTTCGCTCGACGAGCTGCGCTACGATTACCCGCGCGAGATCGTCCCCGAGGGCCACACACCCGCCAGCTGGCTGCGCCAGCTCACCGAGGAGGGCGCCGCGCAGCGCTTCCCGGCCGGTGTGCCGGCCAAGGTGCTCGGCCTCATCGAGCACGAGCTCGCGCTCATCGCGCAACTGCAATACGAGCCGTACTTCTTGACGGTGGCCGACATCGTGCACTGGGCTCGCGCCCAAGGCATCCTGTGCCAGGGCCGCGGCAGCGCGGCCAACTCGGCGGTGTGTTATTGCCTCGGCGTCACCGAGGTGGACCCGGCGCGCATGAGCGTGCTGTTCGAGCGCTTCATCAGCGCCGAGCGCAACGAGCCGCCCGACATCGACGTGGACTTCGAGCACCAGCGGCGCGAGGAAGTCATCCAGTACATCTACCGCAAATACGGCCGCCACCGCGCCGCGCTCACCGCGGTGGTCATCAGCTACCGGCCGCGCTCGGCCTTGCGTGACGCGGGCCGCGCGCTGGGCTTCGACCTTGCCGCCATCGACGTGGTGGCCAAGAGCCAGCACTGGTTCGACGGCCGCCGCATCGACCCCGAACGCCTGCGCGAAAACGGCTTCGACCCCGACGCGCCGCTGGTGCGCTTGTGGGTCGAGATCACCCAGCAGCTGATCGGCTTCCCTCGCCACTTGAGCCAGCACCCTGGCGGCTTCGTGATCGCCCGCGACGACCTGGCGCGCCTGGTGCCGGTGGAAAACGCCGCCATGCCCGACCGCACCGTGATCCAGTGGGACAAGGACGACCTCGACGCGCTGGGCCTGCTCAAGGTGGACATCCTGGCGCTGGGCATGCTCAGCGCCATCAAGCGCGCGCTGGTCTTCATCGGGCAGAAGCTGCATCACCAGAACCCGGCGTGTGCGGGCATCGCCACCACCACTGGCGCGGCCGGTGCAGCGGCAACGGCAGGCGCTGCGGCCGATGCAGCGGCAGCGGCAAACGGCACGGCCGCCGCGGCACTCGGCGCAGGCGTCTCGGGCCTGCTGTTCCAGATGCAGGACGTGCCCGCCGAAGACGCGGCCACCTACGACATGCTTTGCCGCGCCGACAGTGTGGGCACCTTCCAGGTGGAGAGCCGCGCCCAGATGAGCATGCTGCCGCGCTTGAAGCCGCGCACGTTCTACGACCTGGTGATCGAGGTGGCCATCGTGCGCCC
>JANNGZ010000200.1:0-3006 GCA_031404155.1 Burkholderiales bacterium | reverse complement strand
TGAGCGGCGGTTTGGGCGGAGGTCATGTTGAAGCTCAAGGCGGTGAGGGTACCGAGCAGGGCGGCGGCGAGCGTTTTGCGCATGGCTTGGGCGTATGAAAAAGCAATCGGCTTGTGGCCGGAGAACGGGCCGGAAGTGGGTGGAAATGCCGGCCGGTGGGAGAAACAGCGAGCGCGATGATAGGCGCCGCACCCCCGCTGTCGGGGCCCGAGGTCCTCAGCTCTTCAGCCGGTAGCCGGTCTTGAAGATCCAGCCGATCGCCGCCGCGCAAAGCAGCAGGAAGCCGAGCGTGGCCGCCAGGCTCACACCGACGCCCACGTCCGCGGTGCCGTAGAAACTCCAGCGGAAACCGCTGATCAGGTAGACCACCGGGTTGAACAGCGCCAGCGTTCGCCAGGCCGGCGGCAGCATCTCGACCGAATAGAACGCGCCGCCGAGGAAGGTGAGCGGGGTGATCACCAGCAGCGGGATGAACTGCAACTGCTCGAAGCCCTTGGCCCAGACCCCGACGATGAAGCCGAAAAGGCTGAAGGTGACCGCGGTGAGCAGCAGGAAGGCGACCATCCACAGCGGGTGCAGGATGCGGATCGGCACGAAGACACTCGCGGTGGCCAGGATCACCAGGCCGAGCACGATCGACTTGGTGGCCGCCGCGCCCACATAGGCCAGCAGGATCTCGAAGTACGACACCGGCGCCGAGAGCAGCTCGTAGATCGTGCCGGTGAACTTGGGGAAGTAGATGCCGAACGCGGCGTTGGAAATGCTCTGCGTGAACAGCGCCAGCATGATCAGGCCGGGCACGATGAAGGCGCCGTAGGCCACCCCGTCCACCTCGCTGATGCGCGAGCCGATGGCCGCACCGAAGACCACGAAGTAGAGCGACGTGGTGATCACCGGCGCGGCGAGGCTTTGCCACACGGTGCGCAGCGCGCGTGCCATCTCGAAGCGGTAGATCGCCCAGACGCCGTGGCGGTTGAAGGCCGGCCGCTTCATCGGCGCTCGCTCAACAGGCCGACGAAGATGTCTTCTAGCGAGCTCTGGTGCGTGTTCAGGTCCTTGAAGCCGATGCCCAGCAGGCTCATGCGTTCGAGCAGCGCCGCGATCGCGTTGCGCTCGTCGTTGGCGTCGAAGGTGTACTCCAATTCGCTGCCGCCGGCCTTGAGCGCCAGGCGCCAGTCGCGCAACTCGGCTGGCATCGAGCTCAGGGGCTCCTGAAGATGCAGGACCAGCTGTTTCTTGCCAAGCTTTTTCATCAGCGCGGCCTTCTCTTCGACCAGGATCAGCTCGCCCTTGCTGATCACGCCGATGCGGTCGGCCATCTCCTCGGCTTCGTCGATGTAGTGGGTGGTGAGGATGATCGTGACCCCGCTTTCGCGCAAGCCACGAACCAGCGCCCACATGTCGCGGCGCAGCTCCACGTCGACACCCGCGGTCGGCTCGTCGAGGAACAGGATTTGCGGCTCGTGCGACAGCGCTTTGGCGATCATCACGCGCCGCTTCATGCCGCCCGACAGGGTCATGATCTTGTCGTGGCGCTTGTCCCACAAGGAGAGGTCGCGCAGCAGACCCTCGATGAACGCCGGCGCGGGCGCGCGCCCGAACAGGCCGCGGCTGAAGCTCACCGTGGCCGACACGGTTTCAAAGGCGTCGGTGGAGAGTTCCTGCGGCACCAGGCCGATCTTGGAACGTACGGCGCGGTAGTCGTGCACGATGTCGTGGCCGTCGGCAAGCACCACCCCGGAGGTCGGCGTGACGATGCCGCAGACGATGCTGATCAGCGTCGTCTTGCCCGCGCCGTTGGGGCCGAGCAGCGCAAAGATCTCGCCCTTGTGGATATCGAGGTCAACCTGCTTGAGCGCCACCAGGCCCGAAGCGTAGGTCTTGGTCAGCTGCGAGACGGAGACGATCGGCGGCATCGGCAGCACCTTAACGCATTCGATGTTATTGGCGCTGCGCGCGGTCTTGCGGCGTCCTGGTTTCCGCAGCCGCGTGACTCGTAAACGGGAGTGGTGTGTTATGCGCCGTGGCGCAGTGCAGGCAGCAGCGCCAGGAGGTCGGCGACCGCCTGCTCCACGCTGCGCGCTGCGGTGTCGACACGCAGGCAGCTTTCGGCCGGCCAGGGCTCGTACGCGCGCGTTTGCACGGCACGCCAACTCGGCAAGGCCTGGCCGGCGATGTCGGCGCCACGCGCTTCGACCCTTGCGCGGTGCTCGGCCGGGTGGCTGCACAGCACCTCCACATCAACCACCTGCGCCGCTGCGTTGCGCGCCACCGCATGCCAGGCCTTTCGTGTCGCGGCCAGCGGGTTCACCGAATCCGCGATTACGTGGTGGCCGAGCTGGAGTTGGTCCGCGGCGAGTGCATACGCGATGCGATAACCCGCTTCACCCACCTCGCCACCCAATGCCGCGCCGTGCACCGAGAGCAGGGCCTGCTCGATGGTGTCGATACGGATATGCACCGCGTTCAGGCGCGGGGCCAGCGCGCGTGCCAGCGTGGTCTTGCCGGCGCCGGGCAGGCCGCTGAGCACGAGCAGCAGCGGAGGTGCTGCGCTCGGGCCCGCCGCCGCGCCGTTCATCGAGGTCAGAGGCTGAGAATTTTTCGAGCGCGCCCGAGCAGCGCGCCAGAAGGCGTCTGATCTAGGCCACGGCAGGCGTAGCCTGCGCTTTGCTTGGCTTTGGCGCAGCCATAGCTCGGGCTATGGCGAGCATTTGCAACGACGAGCAGGCGTCTTATGGCGTGATGAGCGGGCATGATCGACAAACTCTCATCCTCTCAGCCCAACGCGCCGCGCGCGTCGACCTTGAAGAGGCGCTCGACCCGGCCGTGTTGCAGGCCGCCGCGCACACCGATCATCACGTCGTGCAGGTTCACCGTTGGGTCGCAATGGCCGGGAATCAGCCATACCGTGTCGCCTAGCGCCGGCAGCGGGGTGCCGTTGTGCAGGCCGGTGAGGATGCCGTGTTCATCACCGCCGCTGGTGAACTCGAGTTCGCAGCCGAGCAT
>JANNGZ010000199.1:0-8374 GCA_031404155.1 Burkholderiales bacterium | reverse complement strand
CCACCACAGCAACCCGATGAAGGCGGCGCTGTCGGCTTTCAAGCGCAACGGCGGGCGCTTCGTGGCGATCAACCCGATCCGCACCGGCTATGCGGCGATTGCCGACGAGTGGGTGCCGATCCGCCCCGGCACCGACGGCGCTCTGCTGTTGGCGATCATCCGCGAGCTGATCGCGCTCGGCCTCTACGACCGCGAGTTCCTCACCCGCTACACCAACGCCGGCCAGTTGGTGAACCAGGCCGAAGCCAGCGACGAATTCGGTTTGATGATGCGTAACGCCGACGGCGACGCCGTCAACCCGCTGCGTCCGCACAACTTTTTCTGGTGGGATCGCCTGGCCGGCGCGCCGGTGGCCGACCACACCGAGGGCGCCGACCCGGCGCTGTTCGGCAGCTTCAGAATGCCTGACGGCACGCCGGTCAAGCCATCGTTCCAGTTGCTCGAGGAGCGCGTGCGCGAGTGCACGCCCGAATGGGCCGAGGGCATCACCGGCATAGCGGCCGAAACCATCCGCCGCCTGGCCCACGAGATGGGCATGACGGCGCGCGACCAGACCATCGAGCAGCCGATAGCCTGGACCGACTGGTGGGGCCGCGAGCACAAGAGCGTCACCGGCAACCCGGTGGCCTTCCATGCGATGCGCGGGCTGGCCGCGCACAGCAACGGCTTCCAGACCACGCGCGCGCTGGCGATATTGATGAGCCTGCTCGGCACCATCGACCGGCCGGGCGGCTTCCGGCACAAGGCACCGTACCCGCGCGCGGTGCCGCCAAACGCGCGGCCGCCGAAGGGGCCGCAATCGATCAAGCCGAACACGCCGCTCGACGCGCCGCCGCTGGGCTGGCCTGAGTCGCCGCAAGACCTGTGTGTGGACGATGCCGGCGAGCCGGTGCGCATCGACAAGGCCTTCTCGTGGGAGTACCCGCTGTCGGCGCATGGGCTGATGCACAACGTGATCACCAACGCCTGGCGCGGCGACCCGTACCCGATCGATACGCTGCTGCTGTTCATGGCCAACATGGCCTGGAACTCAAGCATGAACACGAGCGCGGTGCGGCGCATGCTGGCGGACAAAGGCGCCGACGCCGAGTACAAGATTCCCTTCATCGTCGTCTGCGACACCTTCCAGTCGGAGATGACGGCCTTCGCCGACCTGATCCTGCCCGACACCAGCTACCTCGAACGCCACGACGTGATGTCGCTGCTCGACCGCCCGATCAGCGAGTTCGACGGCCCCTGCGATTCGGTGCGCGTGCCGGTGCTGCCGCCGCTGGGGCAGTGCAAGCCTTTCCAGGAGGTGCTGGTCGAGCTGGCGTCGCGGCTGAAGTTTCCGGCTTTCACCAAGCCCGATGGCAGCCGCAAGTTCGCTGGCTACACCGACTTCATCGTCAACTACGAAACCGCACCCGGCTCGGGTATCGGATTCCTCTCCGGTTGGCGCGGCAAGGACGGCAGCCAGTCGCTGCGCGGCGAGCCCAACCCGAAGCAGTGGGAGATGTACGCCGCCAACAACTGCGTGCACCACCATCCGATGCCGCCCGAGCACCAGTACATGCGCAACTGGAACCGCGGCTACATGCAGTGGGCGCAAGCGGTCGGCCTGCGGCGCGACAACGACCCGATCGTGATTCACATCTACTCAGAGTTCATCCAGCGCTTTCGCCTCGCCGCACAGGGAAGGACCGCGGGGCGCCAACCACCCGAGCGGCTGCGTGCGCGCGTCGAGCGCTTCTTCGACCCGCTGCCGTCGTGGTACCCGGCGCTCGAAGTCCAGGCCAGCGACCGCGAGGCGTTCCCGCTCGCCGCCGTGACGCAGCGGCCGATGGCGATGTACCACTCCTGGGATTCTCAGAACGCCTGGCTGCGCCAGATCCACGCCCACAACGAGCTCTACGTAAATACGCAAACGGCGCTCGCCCAAGGCATCGGCGACGGCGACTGGATCTGGGTCGAGTCGATGTGGGGCAAGGTGCGCTGCATTTGCCGGCATAGCGAAGCGGTCGAGCCGGGCACGGTCTGGACCTGGAACGCGATCGGCAAATCCAAGGGCGCCTGGGCCCTTTCGAACGACGCCAACGAATCGGAAAAGGGCTTCCTGCTCAACCACCTGATCAGCGAAGAGTTGCCGGCCGATGCGAACGGCCATCGCGCTTCCAACTCCGACCCGATCACCGGCCAGGCCGGCTGGTACGACGTGCGCGTGCGCATCTGCAAGGCCGCGGCCGACGAGCCGCCACAAACCTGGCCGCAGTTCAACAGCGTGCCGGCGCTGCCCGGCATGAAGAAACAGGTACCGCGTTGGCGCAGTTGGTTTGCTGGCCGCTCAAAGGCCACAGGAGAACTCGAGTGAGACAGTTGCTGCATCAGGGGGGCGCGCTGTGACCCAGCTCGCCTTGGTCATCGACCTCAACGTCTGCGTCGGCTGCCACGCCTGCGTGACCAGTTGCAAGCAGTGGAACACCTCGGGTTCCGCCGGCCCGCTGGTCGACGAACAGGCTTACGGCGCTGACCCCACCGGCACCTTCTTCAACCGCGTGCAGACCTTCGAGGTCGGCGAGTTCCCGAACACCCAGACGGTGCACTTCCCGAAGAGCTGCGTGCATTGCGAAGACCCACCCTGCGTGCCGGTGTGCCCGACCGGCGCGAGCTACAAGCGCAAGGTTGACGGCATCGTGCTGGTCGATTACGACAAGTGCATCGGCTGCAACTACTGCGCCTGGGCCTGCCCCTACGGTGTGCGCGAGTTGGACGAAAAGCGACAGGTGATGACCAAGTGCACCCTGTGCGTCGATCGCATCTACGACAAGGCGCTGCCGGTGGCCGAGCGCAAGCCGGCCTGCGTGATGGCCTGCCCGACCAGCGCGCGTTTGTTCGGTGACGTGCACGACCCGGAGTCGGAAGTTTCGGTCGCGATCCGCGAGCGTGGCGGCTACACCTTGATGCCCGAAGCCGGCACGCTGCCGGCCAACCATTACCTGCCGCGGCGCAAGGGCGAGAACCGCATCGACCCCGAGCAACTGGTGCGCGCGGCCAATCCGTTGCGCGTCGAAGGCCGTGAACCCGGCCACAGCAGCGGCGCGCCACTCAGCGCCGACTGGGAACATTAGGATGAAACTACCCCCACGCTCACTGCGTTCGCTGCCCCCAGGGCCCGGAACGGGACCCTTCGTGGCCCATGCGGCGCGTCTGAATCTTCGGAAGGCCGGGCGGCACTGACATGCACCCCGCCTGGTCGATGATCTTGTTCACCACGCTCGCCGGTGCAGGGCAGGGCCTGCTGCTGGCGCTGGTTGGCGTCGATGCCGCGGCGCGTCTGGGCCTGATGGCCAGCCCCGAGCGCACATTCTTCCTGGCCGGTACTGCGCTCGTGCTGTTGCTTTGCGCCGCTGGCCTGGTGGCCGCCACTTTTCACCTCGGCCGTCCGATGCGAGCCTGGCGCGCCATCTCGATGTGGCGCACTTCCTGGTTGTCGCGCGAGGTCATCACGCTGCCGGCATTCATGGCCGTCGTCTTCGGCTGGGGTTGGGCGCACGGGGTGGGGGCGCCGAGGTTCGCGATCGGCGGTGCCGCCGTGCTGCTGGCCTTTGCGCTGTACCTGTGCACCGGGATGATCTATGCGGCCGTGGCCGTGATCCGCGAATGGGCCAGCCCGCTGACGCCGCTGACCTTCGCCGCCCTCGGCATTGCCTCGGGGCTGATGCTGGCGACCGCGCTGGCCGCGTTTGCGCAGCCGGCGCTGGTCGGCCTGTTTGCGCCGCTCGCGCTGGCGGCCACCGTGCTCGCTGCGCTGGTGCGCGGCGCGACGCTATGGCGCAACGCCAGCCTGGCGCCAAAGACCACCTTGCAGACGGCGATCGGGGTGCGCCACCCGCGCATCGTGCAGAAGGCGCAGGGGGCGATGGGCGGCTCGTTCAACACACGCGAGTTCTTCCACGGCCGCAGCCCGGGCTTCGTGCGTGGGATGCGTATCGGCTCGGGCGTGCTGGCGTTTGTGCTGCCGGTGCTGGTGTTGGCAGCTATACCCGGCGATCTCGGCGCCGTCGGTTTGTCAGCCGTGTTCCTGTTGCAGTACCTGGGCCTTCTGGCCGAACGCTGGGTGTTCTTTGCCGACGGCCGGCACCCGCAAAACCTGTACTACGGCGCCACCGCGTAGGTTCCTTCGCGCTCGGCCAGCAGGCGATCGTGCAGGGTCATCCCGGTCAGCATCGCCGCGACGAACACCGCGGCCGTGGCCGAGCCGCTGCTCGCGGCCACCAGCGCCGGGCCCGGGCAGTAACCCGCCAGGCCCCAGCCGGCGCCGAACACGGCGCCGCCGAGCAGCAGCCGCGCGTCGATCATGGTGTTGCGCGGTATCTCCATGTGCGTGCCGGTCCACGACAGTTCGCGTCGGCGCGCGCTTGCAAAGGCCAGTGCACCTACCGCGACGGCGCCGCCCATTACCAGCGCCAGGCTCGGGTCCCAGGCGCCGAACAGATCGAGAAAACCCTTGACCTTCATTGGCTCGGTCATGCCGCTGGCCAACAGCCCCAGGCCGAACACCAGGCCGCTCAACAACGCGAAAACATTCGACATCTGGTTCTCGCCGCAATCAAAAAACGTGGCGCATCAGCGTGACCACCACGATACCGGCGCCCATGAAGGCCAGCACGTTGACCAGTGAACGCAGCGAGAAGCGGCTCAGGCCGCAGACGCCGTGGCCGCTGGTGCAGCCGTTGCCCATGCGCACCCCCACGCCCACCAACAAGCCGGCGGCGACCACACCGGCCCAGCCGACGTCGACCTGCATGCTCGGCAGCGGCGCCAGCATGCGCCACAGCCAGGGTGCCAGCAGCAAGCCCGCGATGAACAGCAGGCGTGGTGCCTCGGGCGCCAGCGACCGGCCGGACAAAAGGGCCTTCAGCGGGCTCGCCACGATGCCGGCAATGCCGGCCACCCGGCCATTGCCCAGCAGGTAGAGCGCAGTGGCCAAGCCAATGACCAGGCCGCCGGCGAGCGCGCTCCAGGGTGTGAATGCATTCCAATCGATCGACATGGTGCCTCCCGGCGATCAGTAAACCGCAGCCGCGCGCTCGGCGCAATAGCGCTTGTCGGCGGTGACCGAGGCTGCGGGTTTGTCCGCGTGACTCTAAGTTCTGCAAACGCTTATATTCAGTATAACGGATATCGTAACCGGTCCCAGACCAGAGGCGCCAGCCCGTCGCCGAGCAGCAGCACCAGCACGGCACCCGGTCCGCAAGGAGACTCCTTGGATTCGCAGAACATGGCTTCGGGGCGCTTGATCAAGGCGGCGGAGAACTTCCTCGACCCGGCGGGTGCGCGCCGGGTATTCGCGGAGGCCAAGACGGGCCGGCGCGATTTCAACCGCAGCGCCTTCGCTGCGGCCGGTGCCGCAGCGGCCGCGCCGCTGGCGCTGGCCGCGGCGAACCCGGTGGGTACAGAGGGCGGCGATCCGAACATCCTCAACTTGCCCGAGCACAGCAAGGGCCTCGGCCAGCCGGTGGTCACCGACGGCTACGGCAAGCCCTCGAAGTACGAGTCCAATGTCCAGCGCCGCCACAGCCCCGGCTTGACGCAGACGACGCAGGCTTCGGTGTCGTTCGCACCCTTGCAGTCGCTGTTCGGCATCGTCACGCCGAGCGGCCTGCATTTCGAGCGCCATCACCAAGGCTGGTGGGACATCGACCCGTCCAAGCACCGGCTGATGATCAACGGCTCGGACGACAAGATCCTGCGCCGGGCGATGGTGTTCACGATGGACGAGCTGCAACGCCTGACCTCGGTGAGCCGTTTTCACTTCATCGAGTGCGGCGCCAACACCGGCATGGAGTGGGGCAACGTGGCGGTGCCGACCTGCCAGTACAGCCACGGCATGCTCAGTTGCAGCGAGTTCACCGGCGTGCCGCTGAAAATCCTGCTCGACATGGCCGGTGTCGACACCAAGCGCGCCCGCTATGTGCTCGGCGAAGGCGCCGACGGTTCGTCGCTGACCCGCACACTGCCGATGGAACTGGTGGAGAGCGGTGAAGTCATCGTCGCCTACGGCCAGAACGGCGAGATGTTGCGGCCGGAGCAGGGCTACCCGCTGCGCCTGGTGGTGCCGGGTGTGCAGGGCGTGAGCTGGGTCAAGTACCTGCGCCGCATCGAGGTCGGCGACAAACCCTATGGCACCAAGGACGAGACGATTCATTACGTCGACCTGATGCCCGGTGGCCAGCACCGCCAGTACACCAGCACCCAGGAGTGCAAGAGCGTCATCACCACGCCTTCGGGCGGCCAGGTGCTACTCGACCAGGGCTTCTACAACATCAGCGGCCTGGCCTGGTCGGGCAAGGGCAAGGTCAAAAGGGTCGATGTCTCGGTGGACGGCGGGCGCAATTGGCGCTCGGCGCGCCTGGAGTCGCCGGTGCTGTCGAAGTGCCTGACCCGCTTCAACCTCGACTGGGTCTGGGACGGCAAGCCGGCCTTGATCCAGAGCCGCGCCACGGACGAGACCGGCTACGTGCAGCCGAGCTACAACCAATTGCGTGCGGTGCGCGACACCCGTTCGATCTATCACAACAACGCCGTGCAGACCTGGTTGGTGCAGGAAAGCGGCGAGGTCAAGAATGTCCAACTGGCGTGAGCTCCTGACGGCTGCCGCGTGCTGGATCGCGTTCGCGACGCCGGCGCAGGCGCAGACGCAGGCGCAGGCGCAGACCGCGGCCTACCCTGGCGTCGGCCGCGCGGCGACACCGAAAGAAGTGGCGGCCTGGGACATCGACGTGCGCCCGGACTTCAAAGGATTGCCCCAAGGCTCCGGTACGGTAGCCAAGGGCATGCAGGTGTGGGAAGCCAAGTGCGCGTCGTGCCACGGCGTGTTCGGCGAGAGCAACGAGGTCTTCAGCCCGATCGTTGGCGGCACCTCCAAGGAGGACATCAAGGCCGGCCATGTGGCGCGCCTGAACGACCGCAGCTTCCCCGGCCGCACCACGTTGATGAAGCTCTCAAGCCTGTCGACGCTGTGGGACTACATCAACCGCGCGATGCCCTGGGCCCAGCCCAAGTCATTGACGATCGAAGAGGTGTACAGCGTCACCGCCTACATCTTGAACCTGGGTGACATCCTGCCCGACAACTTCACGCTCTCGGACCGCAACATTGCCGAGGTGCAAAAGCTGCTGCCCAACCGCAACGGCATGAGCACCGATCACGCGCTGTGGCCGAGCGCGGGCGCGGCCAAGCGCAGGCCCGACGTCGCCGCCGCCGCCTGCATGAAGGACTGCGGGCCGGCGCCGATGGTGGCCTCCTTCCTGCCGGACTTTGCGCGCGATGCCCATGGCAACCTGGCCGAGCAGAACCGCTCGGTCGGGGCCCAGGTAGGCGCTGACACCACCAAGCCGGCAGCGGCGGCGCGCCGACCCGGCGGCGGTGCGCCGGGTGCTGTCCTTGCGGCAGCTCCCCCAGTTGCTGCGGCCGAAGCGGCCAAGCCGCTCAGCAAGCCCGAAGCCAAATCGGCAGCCGAGAGCGGGGGCGCCGCAGCAGTCGCACTGCTGGGCAAGCACGCCTGCGTGGCCTGCCACGGCATCGAAAACAAAGTCATCGGGCCGAGCTTTCGCGAGATTGCCAAGAAGCACGTGGGCCGAGCCGACAGCGTGGGCTATCTGGCCGGCAAGATCAAAGCCGGCGGCTCGGGTGTCTGGGGCACGATCCCGATGCCGCCGCAAGCGCTCGCCGAGGCCGACGCCAAGGCCATTGCCCAGTGGCTGGCCGATGGCGCGAAGAAGTAGCCAGCACGCCCAGTGACCCATATGGGGTACGGAGTCATCCGCATGCCCGCAATCTCGTTGTCCATTACGATCGTTTGAACCAGGAGACCGCTATGCAAACCCGTCGAGAGATGCTTTCCCATTCAGGCAAGGTGGCGAGCATGCTCGCCGCCGTCGGCCTGTTGCCCGAGCTGGCCCAGGCCCAAGCGGCCGGCACGTTCAACACCGCCGCGTTCAGTGCCAAGACCATGGCCGACCTGATGAAGGCCGTGGGCGGCGCCACACCCACCGAAAGCAAAGACGTCACCGTCACCGGCCCCGACATCGCCGAAAACGGCGCCGTGGTGCCGATCGGTGCTGCCACCGCATTGCCGGGCGTCAAGCGCCTGCTGATCCTGGTCGAGAAGAATCCGGCGATGCTGACCTCGATCTTCGACGTCACCGACGCGATCGACGCCAACATTTCCACCCGCGTCAAGATGGGCCAGTCGTCCAACGTCTTCGCCGTGGCGATGATGAACGACGGCAAGGTGCTGTTCGCGCAAAAGGAAGTCAAGGTCACCCTCGGCGGCTGCGGCGGCTGAACCCCTTTCAATTCAAGGAGAACTCACATGGCAGATCCGATGCGC
>JANNGZ010000198.1:0-7266 GCA_031404155.1 Burkholderiales bacterium | reverse complement strand
CGCTGGGTTGAGCGCGCGAGCCTTGAGGTACAGCGCGTGACGAGCCGCCAGGATGGCGCGATCGTCTCCGGCATGTCGCTGCGCCGGGCTGACGTAGCGACATGCCGCTGTGTCGATGATCGACGTTGTACCAATCAACGAAGCCGATGGCCCATGCGCGCGCCGCGGCCAGATCAGTGGAGCCCTTGGCGGGGAACTCAGGCCGGTCCTTGGCCGTGCGGAACAGGCTCTCGGCGTAGGCGTTGTCGTCGCTCACGCGGGGCCGCGAGTACGAGCGCTTCACGCCCAGCCAGTTGAGCATCGCCAGCACCGTCGTGGCCTTCAGCGTGGAGCCGTTGTCGCCCACGATCTTGCGGCTGTACCGGTCCAGGATCAGGTACAGGTCGAACCAGCGACCCATCACGGCGGCCGGCAGATAGGTCATGTCCCAGCACCAGACCTGGCGCGGCGCCGTGGCGATGTGGGTGGTGGGCGGGCGCACCGCGTGCGGCGCACGGGCGCGCCCACGGTGACGGCACTGGCCGTTGGCGCGCAGCACGCGGGCGAAGCTGGACTCGCTGGCCAGGTACACGCCCTCGTCGGCGAGCATGGGCACGATGCGCGCAGGCGGCACGGCCGCGAAGCGCGGCTCGTTGGCCATGCACAGCAGCTGCGCGCGCTCAGCATCGCTCAGCGCATGCGCGGGTACCGGGCGCATCGCCTGCGGCTTGCCATTGCCTTGCATGAGGCCCGAGCCTGCGAGGCCCGCATGCGTTCCAGCGCTGCAAGGTGCGCAGCTCGATGCCGGCGGTGTTGCAGCCAGACGCAGGCGCGCGCCTGCGCTGTGAGCTGTGTGAATGTCGTGGGCCAGGGTCCGGCGATCTTCGGGGCCGATCATTCGTCCTCGTCCTTGTCGCGTGGCTTGCGGGCTGGCCCGCGCTTGCTCGGGCTCGGCCAGCGCGGCGGTGCAACTGGAGCGCCACTTGTCCCGCTCTGCGGGGTACACGCCGTACGCTACCGCTCTGTCCTTGAATGCTTGTCCGTATCGAGCCACTCTCGTCCTTCATCGTCGCCCCAGGGTTCTTGGTTCTATCGGGGCGACAACTATTCCGACGCGGGGGGATAGGCGGGCGTGCGACTCGAAATTCGATCCGATAAGCTGCCCCATGCGCCCCCGCGACGTGATCGAACTGCTCCTGCTCAGCGTCCTCTGGGGTGCGGCCTACCTGTTCATGCGCGCCGCGGTGCCCGCCTTCGGCCCGGCGCCGCTGGTGGCGCTGCGGCTCGGCCTGGCGGCGCTGCTGCTGCTGCCGGTGCTGGCCTGGCGGGGCGGCTTGGCCGGGCTGCGTGCGCACCCGCGGGCCTTGCTCACCGTCGGCCTGCCGTTCACCGCGTTGCCCTTCATGCTGCTGGCGTTTGCGTCGCTGCACATCACCGCCGGGCTGGTGGCGGTGTTGAACGCGACGGCGCCGCTGTTTGCCGCGCTGGTCGCGCACCAGATGTTCAAAGAGCGCCTGGGCGCATGGCGCGCCTGGGGCCTGGTGGTCGGCTTCGCCGGCGTCGCGGTGCTGGTGTGGGGCAATGCCACCTTCAAGACGGGCAGCGGCGTGCTCGCGGTGCTGGCCGTGCTGGGCGCGTCGATGAGCTGGGGGGCCGGCGCCAACTACACGCGCAAGCACCTGGCGGGTGTCGACTCGATGGTGATCACCGTGGGCACCCTGATGGCCGCGAGCCTGTGCGTTGCACCCTTTGCGGTGCTGTACTGGCCGGCGCAGAACCCAAGCCCGCGGGCCTGGGCCGAGATGGCGTTTCTGGGTGTGGCCAGTTCGGGCATCGGCTTCCTGATGTACTTCAGGCTGCTGCGCCGCATCGGGCCGGTGCGGGCGATGTCGGTGACTTTCCTCAACCCGGTGGTGGCGATCGTCTCGGGCGCCTGGTACCTCGGCGAGGAGATCACGCTGCAGATGATCGTGGGCGGCGCGGTGGTGCTGTTCGGCACCGCGCTCACGCTGGGGTTGATCGGGCCTTCCGCCCCTTCTGCTCCGCCGGTGGCGACGCGGGACTAACATCTCCGCCCTGTGCACCGCACGCGCGCCGCACCCGTGCCCGCAAGGCGCCGACGAACCAAGGACTCACCATGCAATACCGCCAACTCGGCAAGAGCCCGCTCAAGGTTTCGGCGCTGTGCCTGGGCACGATGATGTTCGCCGACCAGACCGATCTGGCCGAGGCCACGGCGATCTGCGCGCATGCGCGCGAGCAGGGCGTCAACTTCATCGACACCGCCGACGTGTACAGCACCGGCAAGTCCGAATCGATGGTTGGCGAATTGCTCAAGGGCCAGCGCCACGGCTGGGTGCTGGCCAGCAAGCTCGGCAACCGCATGTCGGAGCGGCCGAACGAATCGCACTACTCGCGCAGTTGGATGCAGCGCGCCTGCGACGCGAGCCTGCAGCGCCTGGGCACCGACCACATCGACCTCTACTACCTGCACCGCGACTTCAACGGCATGGACCTGGAAGAGCCGCTGCGCGGCCTGGACGCGCTGCTGCGCGCGGGCAAGATCCGCACCTGGGGCGTGTCCAATTTCCGCGGCTGGCGCATTGCCGAGGTGGTGCACCTTGCGCGGGCGCTGAACATGCCGGGGCCGGTGGTCTGCCAGCCCTACTACAACCTGCTCAACCGCCAGCCGGAAGTGGAAGTGCTCGCCGCTTGCCACCACCATGGCATTGGCGTGGTGCCCTACAGCCCGATTGCACGCGGCGTTCTCGCCGGCAAATACGCGCCGGGCAGCAAGCCGTCGGAGGGCACGCGGGCAGGGCGCGGCGACAAGCGCATCATCGAGACCGAGTTCCGCGAAGAGTCGCTGGTGATCGCGCAGAAGCTCAAGCGCCATTGCGACCAGCGCGGTGTGTCGCTGGCCCACTTCGCCACCGCCTGGGTGCTCAAGCACAAGGCGGTGAGCGCGGTGATCGCCGGGCCGCGAACGCTGGCGCAATGGCAGGACTATTTCGGCGCGCTGGACTGCACGATCGGCGCCGAGGACGAAGCGCTGGTCGACTCGCTGGTCGCGCCGGGCCACCCGTCGACGCCCGGCTACAACGACCCGGCGTATCCGCTCGAAGGGCGCTGACCGACCACCCAGCGAGGTGCTGCGATGACACAGAAACTCGACCCTCCACTGCGCGCGCTGCTCACCCGCATTGCGGCGCGGCACCCCTCGACGAAGCTGCCCTTCCTGGTCACGCTGGCGCCGGGTGAGAAGGTGGCCGGGCTGGTACCGCCCTTGCCCTTTGCGCCGACGCTGGAGGTCGATTCAATCCGCCTCGCCGCCGGCGAGATGACCGCGCGCCAGGCGCTGGACCTTGCCGCGCATGCGCAGGTGGAGCGCATCGAGCACGACGGGCGGGCCGAGGCGCTGGAGGCGCTGGCGGACCGCGATTGAGCCGCCGGCGGTACAGTTTTCCGAATGTCCTGAGCTCGTCGAAGGGCAAGCTCAGTGCGAACGGAGAGTTTCCGAGTGTCCTGAGCACGCCGAAGGGCAAGCTCGGAGCGAACGGGGAGTCTCCGAACGTGCTGAGCTCGGCGAAGGGCAAGCTCAGGGCGAACCGGCGGCGGCGAGGTGTGGCGTGCTCAATCGGCGGGCAGCGGCGGCGGCGTCGCGTCACAGTCAGGCACCTTGCCGCTCAAGCTGCGTTCGCTGCGCTCCATCCGCCGGTACGCGCTGCGGTCGCGCCCATGCGCCAGGTACCACTGCAGGAGCTGATTCTGCAGCCCGCGTGCCGCGGCGCTTTGCTGGTCGAGAATTTCGAGGTCGACGCGGCGCTCGCTGCGGTTCACGAAGCTCACCTGCGCCACGATCTCGCCAGCACGCAGATGCAGCCCGCCACCCGCCGGCGGCCGCAGCAACGCCAGGTTCACCGGGTGCGCGTACCAGTCGGTCTCGACCAGGCCGGCGTGCATCGCCACCGGCGCGGCGCGGTTGATCGGTGGGCCGAAGAGGCTGTCCACCTGCGGCGGGGTGCGGACCAGCCAGGGCAGATGCAGCTTGAACAGGTTGCGCTGGTCTTCGCGCTCGAAGAAGCTCAGGCCCGGGTGCACCCGGCGCAACTCGTGCTGCTGGCCTTGCTCGTCGGCAAAGGGCAGCGGGTCGAACTCGAAAGCGTTGCCGGTGAAGCGGCTTTGCGGCCGGTCGCGCACGTAAAACACCCGGGGGTCGCTGGCGATGTCGGCCGGCGGCGGTGGCCGGAAGGCGCGCGTGCCCGCGGGCACTTCAGCCGGCAGGCACAGGCCGAAGTCGAAGGGGGCCGGGATGAGCAACCCGAGCGCCGCCGCCGCGGTGAACGGCAGGCACTGCTCCTGCACGCCATAGCCCGGTGGCACCGCCGCGCGCGTGGCGGCGGTGGCGCGCCGGGGCAGCGGCGCGTCGGGTACCAGTGGCAGGATCAGGGCCTGCATCGGCGCGGCGCGGCTCCATAGCGCGGGCGCACCGCGCTGAATGCGGCGCGCACCCCCGAGCCGCCGCCAGCGGCGCTCAAGGCCGCAACGCCACCGCGGCCGCTGGCGCCATCGCGAGCGCCGCCTGGTCCACGTCGACCCGGCCGTAGCCGTACAGCGGGTCCCAGCCCGGGTTGCCGAGGTTGTCGGCGCTGGCGCCGAGCAGGTTCCAGATCTGCACATTGGTGGCAAAGCGGTGCGCGCCCCAGACCACCGCCGCGGCGCCAGCCACATGCGGGCAGGCCATGCTGGTGCCGCTCTTCTGGCCGTAGCCGCCGCCCGGCACGGTGGACAGCACCTGCACGCCCGGCGCGCAGATTTCCACCTCGGGCCCGCGGCTGCTGAAGGCGGCGATCACATTGTTGGTGTCGATCGCCGACACCGCGATCACATTGCGGTAGCGCCCCGGGAAGCCCACCGAGGTCGGCTGCCCACCGGAGGGTGGCCCGGCGTTGCCGGCCGCGGCCACCAGCAGCACGCCGGCGTTGAAGGCCGCGTTGCAGATCGACTCCAGCGCGGCCGGCGCGGCGCTCGCGCCCAGGCTCATGCTCACGACCTGCATGCGGTTCTGGATCGCCCAGTTGATGCCCGCGATGATCCAGCTGAACTGGCCGCTGCCGCTGTTGGCCAGTACCTTGACGCCGAACAGCGAGGCCTCCGGCGCCACGCCCACCACGCCCAGGCCGTTGATCGCCGCGGCAATCGTGCCGGCGCAATGGGTGCCGTGGCTGTTGCCGTCCATCGCCGTCTCGCCGGGCACGAAGGTGACCGCGCCGCGCACGTTGGGCTTCAGGTCGGGGTGGTTCCAGTCGATGCCGGTGTCCAGCACCGCCACCCTGATGCCGCGCCCGCGCGAGCAGCCCCAGGCCGGCACCGCCTGGATCTGCGAGATGCCCACCGGCACCGTCTCGGCCTGCACCGAGGGCTGGCCCTCGAACAACAGCGGCTGGAAGGGCGTCAGGGCATAGGCCCAGCCGTCGTTTTCCACCGCCGCCACGTCGGCGTTGCCCTTGAGCGCCTTGATCTCCGCGTCCGAGAGTTTCAAGGTCACGATCGGTGCTTCGAACAGGTTGATGTCGAAGCCCACGCTGTCGCTCTCGAGCGAGGTCGGCAGGCCCGGCGAGCCGATCGAAAACGCGTTGGCGCCGGCGACGTCGTAGATGTTCAGGTTTCCGGCACGCGGCACGCTGGAAGCCAGGAGCTCCATCTTGTCCGCCGACTTGTTGCGCCGCTCGTCCTTGCGCTTGAAGGTCACGATGACCGATTTGCGCGCGCCGTCGTCCGACGCCGACGCCTTGCTTCCCTTGGTTTTTGCCATGGTCGATGCTCCTAGCTTGGTTGTTTGGCGAGGCGCCCTTGCGCGGGCGCCTCGGGTCAAGATAGGCGGCAATTCGAAAGCGTGCGTCCCCACCTTGTCGGAAATTGCACCCCTAGTTCGACAAGAACTGTGACCATTCGTAGGCGGCGCGGCGCCTCGGCGCAAAACCGCAGCGCACTTGACCCGCACTTGAAGGCCAGCGGGGTTGTCGATGCAGCCCTTGGAGTCCGCAGCGCTCGCGCCTCCGCGGGTTAACACGGCGCCGTTTTTCCCCGGGGGCGCGCGCCTAAGATGCCGCACCGCATCGATCAAGGGCCCGCCATGGACCTCGAACTCAAAGGCAAACGTGCACTCGTCACCGGCGGCAGCCGCGGCATCGGCAAGGCCGTGGCCCGAGTGCTCGCGCAGGAAGGGGCGGACGTGGCGCTGCTCGCGCGCGACCCGGCCACACTCGCGGCCGCGGCTGCCGAACTCGGCGCCGAGTCCGGCCGCCAAGTCATCGGCATCAGCGCCGACACGACCAGCGACGAGCAGGTGCGCGCCGCGGTGGCCAGCGCCGCAAAGCAGCTCGGCGGCGCCATCGAGATCCTGGTGAACGCCGCCGCCGAGCCGGCGGGTTTTGCCGGCCCGCCGAAGCTGGCCGAGATCACCGGCGCCTACTTCCACGCCGAGATGGACACCAAGGTGATGGGCTACTTGCGCTGCGCGCGCGAGGTGGTGCCCGGCATGCGCGCGGCGGGCTGGGGCCGCATCGTCAACATCAGCGGCCTCGGCGCACGCCAGACCGGCAACACCGTGGGCAGCATGCGCAACATCGCGGTGGCCGCGCTGACCAAGAACCTCGCCGACGAGCTCGGCGCTTTCGGCATCAACGTGACCGTGGTGCACCCGGGCCTGACCCGCACCGAACGCACCGCGCCGCTGGTGGCGCAGCGCGCCACGGCGCAGGGCGTCTCGCCGCAAGCGGTGGAGGCGCAGATGGCCGCGGGCAATTCGATCAACACGATCGTCGACGCGAGCGAGGTCGCGGCGGTGGTCGCCTTTCTCTGTTCGCCGAAATCGCGCGCGATCAACGGTGACGCGATTGCCGCGGGCGGCGGCGCGCCGCGCACGATCCATTACTGAGTGCGGCGAGCTTGCGCTTGGCGAAGGACTCCCAGGTGCAGGTGCTTCGACAGGCTCAGCGCGAACGGACAAGGGTGCGATTGCATGCGAAGTCGACCTGGAAGACGGCGCCGCCCAACGCACAGGGGGAGTGCATGAAGTTTCCGATCCGATCCAAGTTGCCGCAGGCGCGACTTGCGCTGGCCGCCGCGTTGCTGCTTACAGCCTGCGGCGGTTCGGGTGACCGGCTCACCGCGCTGGAGCAGCACATCTATCTTGAGCCCACGGTGGTGGGCACCACGCTTGCCTTCGACCGCGTGGCGGTCGGCTTCGCCGCGAGCTGCATGCTCACTGCCGGTGGCGAGGCC
>JANNGZ010000197.1:0-5523 GCA_031404155.1 Burkholderiales bacterium | reverse complement strand
GCTGTGGCTCGAGTGGCAGGCCGCCGCGGCCGCGGGCAACACATCGGCCGAAGCGCGCTTGTCGCGCCTCGCCGCCTGGGTGCTCGCCGCCGAAGCTGCCGGGGCAATGCACGGCCTGCGCCTGCCCGGCACCGAGCTCTCGCCGTCGCACGGCGACGCCCACCGCCGCCGTGCGCTGGATGCGCTGGCGCTGTGGGCATGAGCCTGCCCGGCCGCCCGAAAGGCGAATACCGCAGTGCGCAGCACGGAGGTTGCCTGATGAGACTGCCCGGCCGCCCGAAAGTCGAATACCGCAGTGCGCAGCACGGAGGTTGCCTGATGAGCCTGCCCGGCCGCCCGAAGGGCGAATTCGCCGCAGTACGTAATACGGCGGTTGCCTGATGACCGAGCACCTCGCGTGAGCAGCATCAGCTTCCACTGGCCCGGCTGGCGCCACCTGCCGCGGGAGTCGCGCGACGTGCTTTTTGTGCTCGCGCTGATCGGCTGGACCGTGCTGCCGCATGTGCAGCGCCTGCCGGTGTGGTGCGTGGCGCTCACGCTCACCGTGCTGCTCTGGCGCGGCGCGTTGGCGCTCACCGCCGGGCCGCTGCCGGCAAGGGCCTGGGTGATCGCGGTGCTGGCGATCGCGGTCGGCCTCACGCTCTACAGCCACCGCACGCTGCTCGGCAAGGACGCCGGCGTGACCCTGCTGGTGGTGCTGCTGGTGCTCAAGACCCTGGAGCTGCGCGCGCGCCGCGACGCGCTGGTGGTCTTCTTCCTCGGCTTCTTCATCGTGCTGACCAACTTCCTGTATTCGCAGACGATGCTGGTGGCGCTGATGATGCTCGTCTCGGTCTGGGGCCTGCTCACCGCGCTGGTGCTGGCGCACATGCCGGTGGGCCAGCCGAGCCTGCGCGAAGCGGGGGGGCTGGCGCTGCGCACCGCGCTGTACGGCGCGCCGCTGATGATGGTGCTCTTCGTGCTGTTCCCGCGCATCGGCCCACTCTGGGGGCTGCCGCAGGACGCCGGCGCGAAGACCGGCCTCTCGGGCTCGCTGAAGATGGGCGGCGTGGCCGAGGTGGCCTCCGACAACGCGGTGGCGCTGCGGGTGCGCTTCGACGGCCCGGCGCCGCCGCTGCAATCGATGTACTGGCGCGGCCCGGTGCTCGGCGCCTTCGACGGCAGCGAATGGCGGCGCTCGCGCTCGGCGGCGGAACCGATGCGCGCCGGCGCCGAGCTGGCCACCAGCGGCCTCTCAGTGGCCTACGAGATGGTGATCGAGCCCTCGCGCCTGCCGATGTTGCCGCTGCTCGAAGCCACGCCCGACACACCCGAGTCGGCACCGGTGGTTGACGGTGTGCGCAGCCAGATGCGGCCCGACCTGCAATGGGTCACCGATCGCCCGGTGACCGAACGCCTGCGCATCAAGGCGCGTGCCTGGCGCCTGTACGAACATGGCCCCCGCGCGCAGACACCGGACTTGCAGGAATTCCTGCACCTGCCCTTCGGCTACAACCCACAAACCCTGGTCTGGGCGCTGCAACTGCGCAACGAGCCGCGCCACCTCAATGCCGACTCGCTGACCCTGGCGCGAGCGGTGCTCACGCATATCGCCACCGCAGGCTACAGCTACACACTGGCCCCCGGCAGTTATGGCGACGAGCGCGGCCAACATGCGGTGGACGAGTTCTGGCTCGACCGCAAGGCCGGCTTTTGCGAACACTTCGCCAGCACCTTCGTGGTGGTGATGCGCGCGATGGGCGTGCCCGCGCGCCTGGTCACCGGCTACCAGGGCGCCGACGCCGAACTCCAGGACGGCTGGACCATTGTGCGCCAGAGCCATGCCCACGCCTGGACCGAAATCTGGCAGATCGACCGCGGCTGGGTGCGTGTGGACCCCACCGCCGCCGTCGCGCCCGAGCGGGTGCAACGCGGCCGCGCACTGCGCCCGCTGCCGGGCCTGGTGGCCGAGGCGCTCGGCAACTTCAGCCCGGAGTTGCTGCGTGAGTTCCGCGTCGCCTGGGAGTCGATGAACCACCAGTGGAACCAGTGGGTGCTCAACTACTCGCGCGGCCAGCAGTTCAACCTGCTCGAAAACCTCGGCGTGCGTTCGCCGAGCCCCGAAGACCTGGCGTATTCGTTGATCGGCATCCTCTGCGCCGCCAGCCTGGCCGGTGCCGGCTGGGCGCTGTGGGACCGCTACCGTCGCGACCCCTGGGAGCGGCTGCACGAACGGGTGCGCGAACGCTTGGGGGCACTCGGCGTGGCGGTGGCCCCTCATGACGCGCCACGAACCCTCGCCGCGCGGGTGCGCAGCACGCTCGGCGACGACGGCGAGGTGCTCGCGCTGACGCTCGACGGCCTGGACCGCCTGCGCTACGGCCGCTACGGCCGGCGCCTGCCGGGCCCGCTCTGGTGGTGGGGCTTCAGGGCGGCGGCACGCGCCGCCCGCAGCGGCGCACGAAACACCGCGGCGTCGGCGCGCGCCGCACCCGCGGCCTGAGGCGCCTGGGCGTTCAGGCGGCGAGTTTGATGACCAAGCGCGCTGCGCGCGCGGCCATGAGCCCTCCGTTCCTCGGGCCTTGCAGGCCGCGCCGGGCGCAGAGGCCCGGCCCTTCGCCAGGCACAAACAGTCCGCTGGACTGTTTGTGTCCGGGCTCAGCCTCACACGCACGCTGTGGCCTGCCCGGGTGCGGCTTTGCGAGCTGCGTTTGCTTGCTCGCTGGGGAAACCCGACCGTGGTCCTCGCGGCAGGCGGTGCCCGGTGCGGGCCTTCGTGACTTGCCTCAATGAACCGCCCGGTAAATCGTCCTCCAACGATGCGCTTGAGCGCGACCGGCGCCACGCAGCGCGCGCGACGCCGCCGGCATCGGCATCGGCATCACGCCGCCATCACTGGCGGCCAGCGGTGGATTTCGCCGCGGCCCTCGCGGCACCAGGCATACAGCGCGTCGTAGATCACCAGGCCGTGGCGCAGCATCTCGTAGTCGTCGGCGAACACGCGCGACAGGCCGAGAGAGATCGCGTACAGGCCCGCGCTCTGCGGCGCGAGGTCCAGGCGCGAGGTGTCGGCGCCGCGCACGATGAGGGCCAGCCGATGCAACGCCTCGTCCTCGAGCCCGTATTTGGCGAGGAAGGCGTCGAAGCTGCAAAGTTCGCCGGCATGGCTCATCTCCACCCCGGGGATGTCGTAGGGCGTGGCGCCGCTGCTGGCGGCCACTGTCAACACCTCGGAGGCCGGCACGTAGAGGAACTCGGCCTCGCGGTCGATGAAGCGCAGGATCAACCACGGGCAGGCGATGCGGTCGATCTTCGGGCGTTCGCGGGTGACCCATTTCATGATGCAACTCCTTGCGCAACCCGCTCGATCGGCTGCACCGGCAAACCTTGCCCAAGCCAGGCCTGCATGCCGCCGACGAGATAGCGCGCGTCGACACCCAGCGCCCGCAAGGTGGCGGCGAGGCCCTGCCCGATCTCGTGGCCCTTGGCGCAATAGACTACCACCGGCCGCGTGGCATCGATGCTGTCCTTCCAGTCGAGCCAGGCCGCCGGGTCGTGCCATGACGCGCCAGCGATCTGCGCGCCATGTTCGCTGCGCACCCGCTCGCGCCGCACGTCGAGCAGCATGAAGCCCATGCCATGCGCCTGCCACAGCGCAAGTTCCTGCGGGGTGATGTGACTCATGAAAGCACTCCAGTTTGTCCAACGAGGTGGAACAGCAACCCGGCCGCCGCACAGGCGCCGAGCAAGGGCATCACGCCGACCTTGAAGCGGAACAGTGCGACCGCCGCCGCAACCGCGATCAGCGCCGACACCGCGTCGAAGCCGCCGCCGAAACCTTGTGGCCACAACACGTGGTAAGCGAAGAACAGCGCCAGGTTCACGATCACACCGACCACCGCCGCGGTGATCGCCGACAGCGGCGCGGTGAAGCCGAGCTTGCCGTGGGTGGTCTCGACCAGCGGCCCGCCGGCGAGGATAAAGATGAAGGACGGCAGGAAGGTGAAGCAGGTGGCCACGGTGGCGCCGAGGGCCGCGCCGAGAAACAGCGCGTCAGGCCCGAGCACCTGCCGGGTCCAGCCGCCGACAAAACCGACGAAGGCCACCACCATGATCAGCGGGCCGGGAGTGGTTTCGCCCAGCGCCAAGCCGTCGATCATCTGCGCGCCGCTGAGCCATTGGTGGTGCTCCACCGCGCCCTGGTACACATACGGCAGCACCGCATAAGCGCCGCCGAAGGTGAGCAGCGCAGCCTTGGTGAAGAACCAGCCCATCTCGGTCAGCGTGCCCTGCACGCCCTGCGTGGCGACCAGCGCGGCCATGCCCAGCGCCCAGAGGCTAAAGCCGGCCGCGAGCACCTGCGCGAGATGCCCGCGCGAGAAGCGCGCGTGGGCCGGCGTGGGGGTGTCGTCGTCGATCAGCGCCGCGCCGTAGCTCGGCTTCGCCGCACCCTGCCCGCCGCCGAGCGCAAAGACCTGCGGCCATTGGCGGGCGCCGAAGTGGCCGATCAAAGCGGCGCCGAGCACGATCGCCGGGAACGGCACGTTCGCGGCAAAGATCGCGACGAAGGCGGCCGCGGCGATCGCCCACATCCAGCCGTTTTTCAGCGCCCGGGTGCCGATGCGGTGCGCCGCGTGCAGCACCAGCGCGGTCACCGCCGGCTTGATGCCGTAGAAGATGCCGGCCACCAGCGGCACGTCGCCGAAACGCATGTAGATCCACGACAGCGCGACCAGGATGAACAGCGACGGCAGCACGAACAGCGCACCGGCCGCGATGCCGCCCCAGGTGCGGTGCATCAGCCAGCCGATGTACGTGGCGAGCTGCTGAGCCTCGGGTCCCGGCAACACCATGCAGTAGTTCAGCGCATGCAGAAAACGTTTCTCGCTGATCCAGCGCCGCCGCTCCACGAGCTCGGCATGCATGATGGCGATCTGCCCGGCCGGGCCACCGAAGCTGATGAAGCCGAGCTTCAACCAGAAGCGCAGTGCTTCTGCGAAGCTCACGGCGGGCGGCGCTTCGGCGCTCATGCTGCGGCGTCTTTCTCGAAGGACTGATACAGGCCCTCGAACACGCCGGCCGCGGCGAGCATCAGCGCGTCGTCGTTGGCGATCGCGTCGCGCATGCCAGCCAGCACGCGCTCCACGCCGGCGGCTTCGACTGGCATCACGCCGCCGGCATCGAGGCCGTGCACCAGCGTGCCCAGGCGGTGCAGCGCCGGTGAGGCCAGATCGAAGGCCGCGACCAGGACCTCGAAGGTGACGCGCGTGCCGACATGCGAGAACGCAGCGCCGTCGAAGTCGAAACCGACGGCGCGTCGCGGGCACGACGCCACGTCGGCCAGCCAGACAAAACGAGCGGCCGGATCGATGAAGCGGCGGATCAACCACGCGCTGGCCAGCCGGTCGACCCATGGCCGGCGGCGCGTCGCCCAGATGCGGCCCTGGTAGGTCGCGCGGTCGGCGCGCGTTACGGCGCGGGTGGCGGCTCGCGGCTCGCCGGGGTCGGCCGCCTGCGCGACATGCTGTTCGAGCTCGGTCACGG
>JANNGZ010000196.1:0-4506 GCA_031404155.1 Burkholderiales bacterium | reverse complement strand
TAGTGCTTGGCCAGGATGTCGCCCGGGAATTCGAGTTGGCGCAGGAAGTTGCAGAAGGCGTTGACGATGACGCAGCCTTCGCCCTGCGGGTTCGGCCGGCCGCCGACTTTGAACAGCCACTCCAGCCGCGCGATTTCGAGGTAGCGAAAGTAGACCGTGTTGTTGACATGGCCCATCAGGTCCATGTCGCCCCAGCGGATCGGGAACACGGTCTCGTGGGTGAGCTTTTTCTGCTCGGGGATTTCGAAGCGCATCGCCAACAGCCTCTCTCGGGTTGATTCCAAGCGCCGCGGTCAGGCGGCCTCGATACCCAACTCGCGCGCCATGCGCTGCACCAGCTCGCTCAGGCGCGCCACCTCGGCCGCGAGCTGCGCATGCTCGCGCTGCAGCCGGGCCAGGTCGTCGGCGATCGCGTCGCGGTCTTGCATCGGCGTTTCGCTCGCCAGCGCGACCGGCAGCACCGGCTCGCCGCAGATCAGGTGCGCCCAGCGGGCCTCGCGCGCCCCCGCGGCGCGGGCCAGTTTGACCACGCGGGCCGGCACCTTCTGCGCCAGTTCGTCGAGAAAACCTTCCACCGACGAGAGGTCGGCGAAACGGTGCAGCCGTTCGCAGTTCTGGCGCAACTCCGCGGCGGTCTGCGGGCCGCGCAGCACCAGCATCGTGAGCAGCGCCACCGCCGCACCGGGCAGGCCGAGTGCCCGCGGCGCGTTGTGTTCGTAGCGCACCACCCGCGCACCGCTCACCTCGTTGACCAGGCTGCGTTCGCGCAGGCCCTCCAGCGCTTGCAGCACGTCGGCGTCGCTCAGGTTGAGCACCGGGTCGCGCGCGGTCTTCTGGTTGCAGCCGAGCGTGAGCGCGTTGAGCGACAGTGGGTAGCTGTCCGGCACGGTCGACGCCTTCTCGACCAGCACGCCGAGCACGCGGGCCTCGGTGGGCGTCAACACCATGCGTCAAACGCCAAAGCCATCGTCCGCCGCGATCACCGCGCCATTCACGAAGTGGCTCTCGTTGGCGCACAGCATCATCAAGGTGGAGTCGAGGTCCTTGGCCTTGCCGACGCGCTTGCGCGGTGTCATCTGCACCAGCTTCTGGCCGGCCTCGGTCTGCCAGTGGTGGTGGTTGATCTCGGTGTCGATATAGCCGGGGCAGATCGCGTTCACGTTGATGCCGAAGCGGCCCCACTCCAGCGCCATCGCGCGGGTCATGTGGACCACCGCGGCCTTGCTCATGCAATACACGCCGATCTGGCCGAGCACCTTCAGCCCGGCCATCGACGCGATGTTGACGATGCGCCCGCCGGTGAAGGTGCCGGGTGCGGAACCCTTGGCGCGGCCGATCATGCGTTTGGCCACCTCTTGCGCCACGAAGAAAGAACCGCGGGTGTTGGTGTTGAACATGAAGTCGTAGTCGCCCGGTGACACGTCCACCAGCTTCTGCGTGGTGCTCACGCCCGAGTTGTTGACCAGGATGTCGATCGAGCCCATCTCGGTTTCGGCGTGCGCTATGCCGGCCTTGATGCTGGTGATGTCGGTCACGTCCATGCCGATCACATGGGCGTCGCCGCCGGCGGACTCGATCTCGGCGCGCAGCGTCTTCAGCCGTTCGACCCGCCGCGCCGCCAGCACCACCGCGGCGCCGGCGCTGGCGAGTGTCTTCGCGAACTGTTCGCCCAGGCCGCTGGAGGCACCGGTGACCAGGGCCACGCGGCCGGACAGGTCGATGTTGTAGCTCATCAGGCAACCTCCGTACTACGTACTGCGGTGAATTCGCCCTTCGGGCGGCCGTGCGTGCTCATCGGTCTTCTCCTCTGGAACTCGCTCGGGCCAGCCTGCTCGCAGCCTTGTTCGCGGGCACGATAGCACGGAGGCAAGGGTAGAGCCCCAGCTCCAACGCGCGCCGAACCCGCTCGTAGAATTCCCCGCTTCGCCTCCCGGGACACGCCATGACGCCACAACAAATCCTCGAACAATTCGGCCCGCGCGAGGCCATGGCGTACGACGTGGTGGTGGTGGGCGCCGGCCCCGCCGGCCTGGCCACCGCGATCCGCCTCAAGCAACTGGCGGCGGAAAAGGGCAAGGAGGTGTCGGTGCTGGTGCTCGAAAAAGGCAGCGAGCCCGGCGCGCACATTTTGAGCGGCGCGGTGATGGACCCGCGCGCGATCACCGAGCTGCTGCCCAACTGGAAGGCCGACGGCGCGCCGCTGAACCAGCTCGTCACCGGCGACGACGTGCTCTTCCTCAGCGAGACCGGCGCGCAGCGCACCCCCGATTGGCTGGTGCCGCGCAACTTCCACAACCATGGCTGCTACGTGGTGCGCCTGGGCGACGTGGTGAAGTGGCTCGCCGCGCAGGCCGAAGCGCTCGGCGTCGAAATCTTTCCCGGCTTCACCGCGGCCGAAGTGCTCTACAACGAACAGGGCGCGGTGCGCGGCGTCGCTACCGGCAACCAAGGCATCGGCAAGAACGGCGAGCCGATGGAATCGTTCCAGCTCGGCATGGAACTGGTGGGCAAGTACACCGTGTTCGCCGAGGGGGCGCGCGGGCACCTGGGCAAACAACTGATCGAGAAGTTCAAGCTCGACGAAGGCCGCGACCCGCAGACCTACGCCATCGGCATCAAGGAGCTGTGGGAGGTCGAGCCCGCCAAGGCCAAGCCCGGCCTGGTGGTGCACACCGCCGGCTGGCCGATGGACTCCAGCACCTTCGGCGGCGGCTTCCTCTACCACCTCGAAGACAACAAGGTCACGCTCGGCTTCGTGATCGGGCTGAACTACGAAAACCCGTGGCTCAGCCCCTTCGACGAGATGCAGCGCTGGAAGACGCACCCTGCGGTACGCGCCCACATCGAAGGCGGCAAGCGCATCGGCTACGGCGCCCGCGCGATCAACAACGGCACACCGCAAGCGTTGCCCAAGACGGTGTTCCCGGGCGGTGCGCTGGTCGGCTGCGACGCGGGTTACCTCAACGCCGCGCGCATCAAGGGCAGCCATGCGGCGATCAAGTCCGGCATGTTGTGCGCCGACGCCGCCTTCGACGCGGTGGTGGCCGGCCGCAGCGCCGACGAACTAAGCGCCTACCCCGAAGCGTTCGAGCAGAGCTGGCTGCTCCAAGAGCTGAACCAGCAGCGCAACTTCAAGCTTTGGTACAAGAAGGGCATGTGGGTCGGCGCGCTGATGACCGGTATCGAACAATGGTTCCTGCCCAAGCTCGGCATCAACAGCCCGCCGTGGACCCTGCACGGCGACAAGGCCGACCATGAGTGCCTCAAGCTCGCGGCCGACTGCGCCCCGATCGCCTACCCCAAGCCCGACGGCCGGCTCACCTTCGACAAGCTCTCCAGCGTCTTCATCAGCAACACCAACCATGCCGAGGACCAGCCCGCGCATTTGACGCTGAAGGACGCGTCGGTGCCGGTGTCAACCAACCTCGCCAAGTACGCCGGCCCCGAAAGCCGCTACTGCCCCGCGGGTGTTTACGAGTTCGTCAAGAGCGACAGCGGCGCAGGCCAGGAGAGCACGCGCCTGCAGATCAACGCGCAGAACTGCGTGCACTGCAAAACCTGCGACATCAAGGACCCGACGCAGAACATCGTCTGGGTCACGCCCGAGGGCGGCGGCGGGCCGAACTACGCCGGTATGTAAGCGCAGCGCACAGGCCCGGCGCGCCTGATGCCGCCGGGATGTAGCACCTCCCCGACTCCCGTTTTCGACGTAGCATTTGCGCCTTCTCGGAACGGGAGGCGACGGGATGAAAACCATGCTTGGCGCAACGCTGTGCCTGCTGCCGAACCTGCTCTGCGCGCAGGCGCCCGACATTCGGCTCGGTGCCTGGGAGATGACCTACAGCAGTCCGGACGGCCCGGGGCCGATGGTCGCGAAGGAATGCCTCACCAAGCCGGACCTGGGGGAGTTCTCCGGCGGGCTTTTCAAGGGCAACGACGGCGACTGCAAGGCCAGGAAGCCTCCAACGTTCAAGGGAAACACCTGGACCGTCTCCAAGGAATGCAAACATGGCCTGCACGTGCGGGCCAGGTACACCCTGGATTCCCCGGAACGCCTGCGCGGAAGTTTCGTGCTGAGCGACGCCAAGGGCGAAGGCGAGATATCGATGAAGGTATCGGGCCGATGGACCGCGGCCACCTGCAAGGCCGGCCGCTGACCCGGCGCTACTTCAGCGCCGCCTCCACCATGCCTGACGCCGCCGCGAGCGGCTTGGCCTGTTCGTCGTTGAGGCCGTGGCGCTTGTACACCTCGGCGCCGTTGACCGCCACCTTCACCTTGCCGTCGTCGCCCTGCCAGACCAGCGCCTTCAGCGGCAGGTCGATCGCGAGCAGCGGCTGCGCCTGCATCAGCGGCGTGCCGCCCTTGGGGTTGCCGAACACCAGCACCACGGTCGGCCGCAGCGTCAGGCCCGCCCTGCGCGCCGCGTCGGCATGGTCGATCTTGGCGAAGAGCGTCAGGCCGCGCGCTTCGATCGTGCGTTCCAGCCGCTGCACCGTGTCGGCATA
>JANNGZ010000195.1:0-3457 GCA_031404155.1 Burkholderiales bacterium | reverse complement strand
CAGCCCCGACCTGCTCGCCAAGAGCGGCCGCAAGGCCAACGTGCTCGGTGTCGACGGCAAGCTGGTGATGAGCGACGCGTCACGCACGGTGGAGATCCACCAGCTCCAGGGCAACATCCACGCCCAGGGCTTCCAGCTCGTATACCTGCCGAAGGAAAAGTTGCTGATCGAAGCCGACGCCTACACCCCCGGCCCGCCCAACACCCCGCCGCCCGCGGTGGCGAATGCCAACCATGTGAACCTGGTGCAGAACATCGAGCGCCTGGGGCTGAACGTGGAGCGCATCCTGCCGCTGCACGGGCGCGTGGTGCCGCTGGCGGAGTTGCACACCGCGATCGGGCGGCGCTGAAGCCTCATACAACCGAGCGATCACTGCGCTCGCCCGAGAGGTCCGTCGCGCGCGAGTTGTCGCGCGCGGCTCGCCAACTGCGTTCGTGAAGGTACCTCCGGGCCAGTCAGCATGAACCGACCCGCGCCGCGCGGGCCGAGGAGTGCGGGCGACCGCCTTCGTTCATGTCACCCGGCCGGGCTTCGCCCGCCCTCCTTCTTTACTTCACTACGCCGGTCGCCCGCACTCCTCGGCTCTCCATCGTTGCGGTCCCCTCGAACGGTGTGCGCACCCACGCGCACCGGCCGCGAGCGGGCGAACTTGCGAGCCGGCCGCCAGCGCTGCGCGGTTGTCGTTGCACATCAGGCCGCTGCGATGATGCGCCGGGTCGATCCACACCGGCATGTCGGTCGAGCACTGCCCGACGTGCGGCGGTGAGCTGAAGGGCTGTTAAACGAACTATCCTCGCCACTGACGCCTTGCACACACGAGCATTGAGGCGAAGGCAGAGGGGGACCGATGGCTGAACTGCGCCAACTGCACGTGGGTTCGACTGATCGGCCCGCTCTGATATTCGTGCATGGGCTGGGCGGCCACCCCATCGACACATGGCGCCATTCTTCCCTCGCCGCCGACGACTGCTGGCCGCACTGGGTGGGCCGGGACACCGGCTGCGATGTTTGGGTGATGGGCTATGACGCCGGACTGTCGGCCTGGCAGGCACAGGCCATGCCGCTGCTCGATCAGGGTGACCAAGTTGCCGATCTACTGGCTAACAAACCGGGCTTGCAAGGGCGGCGGTTGATCCTCGTCGGGCACAGCCTGGGCGGCCTCGTGATCAAGGCGATGCTAGTCAACGTCCGTACCAAAGGCGATGCGAGCGTGGCACCACTTGCTGAACGGATCTGCGGCGTTGTCTTCATCGCGACGCCGCATACCGGCTCCGAGTTGGCAACGCTCGCGCGTGCGGTACGCGTCGCATTGCGGACCAACGAACAAGTGGGCGACATGGCGATCCATGACGCAGCCCTCAGGACCCTCAATCAGCAATTCAAGGCGGCCGTGCACCCACTCGGCTTGCAGGTGAAAGTGTTCGCCGAGACACATGGCGTTCCCATCCGCTTGCGAATCTGGAAGTGGTGGACCCCTGTGCTGTGGCGAGTGGTCGTCGTCGACCCGACCAGTTCCGACCTCGGCCTGCCCGGCGTTACAGCCGTGCGGATGGGCGCGGATCACTTCAGCATTTGCAAGCCTGAGCGCGCAGACCAGCAGATACATGACTCGCTGACCCAGTTCGTGCGGACGGTCACGAGCGTGCGCGCGGCACCATCCGGGCCGGTCGCCGCTCCACGCGAGCAGCCGCAGGCACTGCCGGTCATCGACGTGAGTGCGCTGAGTGCCGTGCGCCAGGCGGGCCGGATCGCCGGGCCAGGGGACAACCGGCTGCAGCCGCGCGAGGGCCGCCTCTACGGCCGTGACGGCGAAGTGGCGCAGGTGCTGACGTTTCTGCGCGGTGCGGCTGACGCGGCCGTCGTGACGGCGAAGGAAGTCGCAGGCGTCGGGGGCATCGGGAAGACCGAGGTCTGCAAGGCCGCGCTGAAGGCATGGCTGGCCGAGCAACCCCATGCGGTGGCCTACTACGTTGACGTGCCCGACCGGGCCGGCACGTCCGAGCTGATCGAGCGGCTGGCCATTGCTGTCGGTGCCCAGGGAGCCGACACCTTGGCCCAACTGTTGACGCTGCTGCCGGAGGGCCTCTATTACCTGGACAACCTGGAGAGCGTGGCCGAACAGGATGAAGGTCCCGAGGCGCTGAAGGTACTGCGCGACCGCCCAGGCATTCGCCTTCTGGTGTCGTCTCGGGTCAGCTTGCCTTCGCTGCTCGGCAAGCCGATCGTGCTCGATGTCCTGCCGGTCGATGCCGCCTTGCGGCTCTTTCGCGAGCTATGGGCTGGGCACGATGCGCTGCCGGATGCCGGCGAACTGGAGCGCTTCGTCTCGGGTCAATTGGGCAACCATGCGCTCAGCGTCACGTTGGCGGCTCGCCTGGGTGACTGCCATGCCTACCCCGAGCTGGTGCAGCGCTGGCAAAGTGTGGGCGCAGCGATGGCGACCGATCCGCAGGACCGCGGGCGCCTTGGGAGTCTCGTGGTCAGCCTGCGCCTGACCGCCGAAGCCCTCTCGAAGCACAACGGCGCGCTCGAGGTGTGGACCGTTTCTGCCCTGTTCGTCGACGGCATCCCCGATGGCGTGCTGGCGCACTTGGAGAGCGCGGCGGGATGGGGGCCTGCACGACCCTGGCTCGTTCGGCACCACATCCTGGTGCGGCGGGACGACCGCTGGCACATGCTACCGCCGCTGGCGCGCTACTCGCTCGACGCATCGCTGCGTGGCGAGGACGGCTTCAACTGGGGTGCGTGCGGCGAGCCTGTTCGACAGCTGTTCGTGGCAGCGGCAACACGCGCCAACTCGATCGCATCGACCGACGACTCGCTTACGGCGCGAGCGTGGCTGTTGGCCGAGTTTGGAACGCTCATTCGCCTGCTACTGCATGAGATCGCCAGTGCAGCGCCCGATCGGCGCTTCCTCGACCAAGTGCACGACGACCTGATCAACGTCTATCAGTTTCAGGCAGCGGTCTCACGCGATCTGCTCTGCGTGCTGACAGAACAACTCGAAAGACCGGCTTCGGCGCTTCGCGTGCTGGGCGATCTGGAGAGACAGCTCGGCCGCGTGGACGAGGCGCGCGGGCTGTACGACCGGGCGCTGGCGCTTTTCGAGCGTGAGCAAGCCGGCTTGGGGCAGGCCAACACGCTTCAGGCGCTGGGCGACCTGTTTCGCCAAGCGTCGCAATGGGAGGACGCTGCTGAGACGTATCAGCGTGCAATGCAGATCTATGCATACGAGCGCGATCCGATGGGTGCGGCGTACACCTTCGCGGAACTGGCGCGCTGCCGTCATGCCCTGAACGATGCCGCGAGTCGCGATGAAGCGATGGCCAAGGCGCTGGAGGCGGCGGACCGTTGCGGCGCGCCAAATGTCATGATCTATGTGCGCGACGTACTGACCGAGATAACAGGCAGTCCGGAGCGCACGCAAGACTGGATCGACAAGCGCGGCGTACCTAGT
>JANNGZ010000194.1:0-4820 GCA_031404155.1 Burkholderiales bacterium | reverse complement strand
TCGAATCCGATCTCGTCCCCCCACGGCTCGACCACCAGCGCACCGCCGATCGCGATGTTGCCGCCGCTGGCGAAGATGCTGTGCCGCGCCCGCACCGTGGCGGCGTTCACCGTCACGTGGTTGTTCGCTTCGATCACGCCGTCCAGCAGCACCTCGGCGCCGGGCTGCGACGCGGTGATGGTCACCGGCCCGTTGGCATTGATGCCACGCACGCGCACACCCACCGGGCTGGCCAACGTGGTGCTCGGCGGCGTCTGCGCCCCGGGCGCGAGCGCAAAGTTGTAATTGGTGAAGTAGCTGCGGCTTTGCGAAAACGAACCGCCGGCTGTCAGCGTCACCGAACCCACCGGTTGCGGCGTGCTCGATCCGCCCAGGACGAGGTTGGTGCCCAGGTCGCCGTCCAATCGGATCGCGCCGTTGGTCGAGGTCACCGCCAGGTTGCCACCGAGAGAGACACGGGTCAGATCGACACGGTCAGTCGCTTGAACCGTGATGTTGCCGGCACCCGAAAACAAACCGGCGCCAGCCGCCATGAAGCTGCGGCCGTTGCGGGCATTGATGGCCAGCGCGCCGCCATTGGTGTGTAGTTCGCCGGCGTTCAAGTCGACCCTGGCGCCGCCCAGCGCAACAGCCTGCTTGGCCCCGGCATTCGCCACGTTGGCTTCGATTCGGCCGGTGCCGGCGAGTGCAATCGTCAGGTCGCGTGATGCGCCTGGCGTGGTGCCGCCGGCGCGGATGTCGATGGCACCGGTGCTCTTGATCGCGTTGTCGATGGTCAGCGCGGTGCCGGAACGGATGGTCACCCCGCCGACGCCGTTGCTGCCGGCGGCGCCCAACAGGTCGCGAATCAGGTCGACCGTGCCGGCGGTCGATTCGAGGTGCACGGCACCGCTGGTGAAGACATCGCCCACGGTGAGCGCAGCCGCGCTGGTGAGCGAGACGGCGCCGCCGCTTTGCGACGCGACGCTGCGCGGCCCCATCGTGATGGCGCCGCCGGTGCTGGTGAGCGTGACGGCGCCGGCGCCCTTGGCCAGCACATCTCGGTTGAGCGTGATCGCGCCGCCCGCCGTTGCGTTGACCGAGCCGGCGGCGAAGCTCGCCGTTGGGCTGGGCGTGAGCGCGATCGTGCCGCCGGCGGTCAACACCGCGGCACCCAACGCGTTCAAGCCGCCGGCCTCGATGGCCCCACCGGCATTGACCGAGAGCGCCCCGATCGGCGCACCGGCCAGGCCGTTCAGGTCGCGCCGCAACACCACGTTCGACGCCGCGCCGGCGGCACCTATGTTCACCGCGCCGCTGCTGACGAGGTGCTGCGCATCCACGGTGCCGGCCGAGGTGATGGCTATCGTCTGGTTGCCGGCCGCAACCACTGCGCCGTTGTTCGCGGTGCTGCGGCTGCCGCTGCCCATCAGCACGCCGCCCACGCCCGCCGTTAACGAGATCGCGCCGTTGTTGGTGAGCAGGTCGTTGTTCAGTTCGATGCGGTTGCCGGCGTTCAGCGACAAGCTGGCACCCGCGGCGCCGCCACGGCCGTCGATGCTCTCGTTGACCTGGATCAGGTTGTCGGCCTGCAAGGCGACGTTGGTGCCGGCGCGCAGGGTCAGCGACAGTGCGTCGGCGTCGGCCGCGTTGACGATCCAGTCGACAGGGTCGAGCAGCAAGGTCCCGGCACGCCCGCTGGGCGCACTGGCATCGACCGATCCTCGGTAGTCCAGCTGGCGCTTGCCCGACACCTCGACGAAACCGCCGTCGCCACCCGCGGCGCCACCGCGCGCGCTGATGTTGCCGGCGAAGCGCGTGTGGCCATCGGCCAGCACCACGACGCGGCCGCCGTCGCCGGCGCCGGCGCCGGACGCATCGGCCACCAGGCGCGACGTGGCTGCCAGGTCGATATCGCGACCGTGCACGCCGATAGCGCCACTGCGCTCGCCCGCGCCGGCAGCCGAACCATCGAGCCGGCCCGCCACCTCCACCCGGCCCTGCTCGCCGCCGTGCAGCAGGATCTCACCGGCGCGTTGCTCAAAGCCGCGCGCTTCGATCACACCGCTCATGTTGACGGCGGCATCGAGCACGCCCCTGGCCGCCGCCGCGGCGAGCAGCACCTTGCCACCGTCGGCTTCGATGCGCCCCGAGTTGCCGACCAGGCTGCGCAGCGTGCGGCCTTCCACATCTGTGAGCCGGTCCATTGCCGCGTCGTCCACCACCAGCCGCACCAGCTTGTCGCCGTAGAGGTCGAGCGTGAACGCGTTGCCGGAGGCCAGTGCGACGCGGCCGAGCTGTGCGCGGATCACACCCGAGTTCTCGACACCCGGCGCAACCAGCGCCACCAGGCCGCCGCGCGCAGCGGTGATCTCGCCGCGGTTCACGATCGTGGCCCGGCGGTTGCTCACCTCGTCGAACTCCAGCTTGCCGGCCATGAAGTTGGGGGTGCCGATGTTCGTGGTGCTCGCGACCAGCGAACCGACATCGATCTTTGCGCCCGGCGCGAAGAGCATGCCGTTCGGGTTCACCAGAAACACCTGGCCGTTGGCGGTGATGCGGCCAAAAATCACCGAGGGGTCGACACCGACCACGCGGTTCAGCGTGGCGGCCTGCGCCGAGGGCTGCACGAAGTTGACACGCTCGCCCGCGCCGATGGAGAAACTCTGCCAGTTGATCGCGGCGCGCTGGCTCTGCTGCACGATGTCGATGCGGTTCGGCGCGGTCTGCTGGATGCTGGCCTGGCCGGCCTGCACCACGCCGCCTTGCGGATTGGCGATGCTCGGGCCGGGCGCGCCGAGCGCCAGCGCGACGGCCGCCGCAACCGGTGTCAGGACCAGGCGGGCCGGAGCGCGATGCAAGGCCTCGCAGCGAGTGATGCCGATGAACGTGTGGCTGGCCATGGCGATTCCCTTTCTGGACTGGGCGGCAGGGCGGCTAGAACGCCCCCTGCACGCCGACGAATGCGCGCGCACCACGGTTGCCTTCTTGCGCCACGTCGTGGGTCAACGGCTTGGCCACCTCGGCGTAGCCGCTCCACACGCTGCGCGCAGAGACTCGCAGGCCCACGCCGATGTTCGACGCCGACTCGCGCGGCTTCTGCCCGCCTGCGGCCACCGAAGCCCCGTGCCGGCGCACGGTGCCGATTTCGTAGAACCCGTACAGCGTGTAGTCGCGCAGCCAGCCGGGCGTGGAGTCGGCAAAGCGCAACTCGCCCTTGAGAGCCGCACCCGAGTCGCCGGTGAGTTCGGCCGTGTCGTAGGCACGGCCGAACTGCTCGCCGCCGAACGCATAACGCTCGGGCGAGAGCAGTACATGCGGGCTGTACTGCGCATTGACCGCACCGAGCAAGGACCACTTCGGCGCCAGCGACTGCAGCCGCGCCGCGTACACGGTGAGCTTGCTGAAGTCGGGCCGGCCGTCGGCAACCGAAAGGTTTGCGTCGCCCGCGCGCGAGGCGCCGAACGCGTGCAGGCCCTTCGAGACTTCGACATCGATGACCGACAAGCCGCGAAAGCGGTCAACCAGATCGGCGGTGGCGCCCAGACGCAGCGCGCTGATCTTGTCTTCGGACAGCGGTAGCGGCGTGCCCGCCGACACCACATCGGTCTCGCTGTGCAGCTTGCTCAGGCTGGCGCGCAGGCTCAGACTGTGGATGCGCGAACGCAGCAGCGGCACGCTGCCCAGCAGCGTGAGGCTGCGCGAGCTGGTGGGCAGCTGAAAATTCTGGCTGGTGCCGGGTGTCGAATCGACATACGAGCCACTGAGTCCGATGCGCGCACCGCTGGCGCCGAGCACGCGGTCGTAGCCCAGGGTGGCGAAGCTCAACTCGCGAGCGGCGAGCGTTTGCACCAGACGCGCGCTGAGCCGGTCGAAGCCGTAGAGCACCTGGTTCAAATCGGCCGAAAGGTCGGCGCGCCAGGGCCCGAGCGATTTGCTGCCGCGGTTGTTGATGCCCGCCACCGCCGAAGCGCGGCGCTCGTTGACCTCAACCGACAGATCCGACGCCGCTGGTGTGGCCGACGGGGCGATGGTGGAGCGCGCGCTGATGCCCGGCAGGTCGTTCATCAGCAGCAGTTCACGCTCCAGCACCGATGCCGCCAGCGGCCGCGAATTGCGGATGGCCTCCAGATGCTGCTCGAGCGTGTCGCGCGGCCCGCTGGTTTCACCCCGCAGCGGCGTTTGCGAGATGTAGCCCTCGACAACGCGCAGCTGCACCATGCCGTCGCGGATGTTTTGTGGCGGCACGATCACGCGGGACAGCACGTAGCCGTCGTTGCGGTACATCAGCGTCAGCTCATCGGCGAGCTTGAATACATCGGCCAGGCTGATCTCGCGGCCGACGAGCGATGCAGCTTGCGCCGCCAATGTTTCAGTCGAGTACCGCGCATGGCCAACGAAGTCGACGCGCTTCAAGGTGAAACGCACCTGCTCGGCATCGGCGGTCCGCTGCTGGCCGGGTGTCTGCGGCACCGTGGGCCCTTCTCCGCTGGGCAGCGGCGGCGGGGTAGCGAACTGGCGTTCAAGCTGGCCTGCACCGCTGGGTTGCGCATCGGCGGCCGGCGGCAAGCCGGTGGCCAGCGCGGCGACCACTGAGGCGACCACCGTGGCAACCGGGCCACGCAGCTTGTGTGGACCGGCCTGTAACGCTGCGCAGCGGCGCATCCGGTTGATCTGAACGAGTGTCGCTTTCGCCATCGTCGTGCACGCACTGGGTTGAAGGTGCTGGCGCACCGCAGGGCGCCCACAATTCAGGGTGGCGACGGTACACCGGCTACAGCTGTGAAATCCATTGCCACACTAGGGATGCCCCCTGCGGCGGGCCATTCGAGCCAGAGGGG
>JANNGZ010000193.1:0-10561 GCA_031404155.1 Burkholderiales bacterium | reverse complement strand
TCGCCGTTGGCGTGGCGTAGAAGCGCGGCCCAAGCGGCCTCTTCGCGGCGGCTGCTTCGCAAGCATGAGCCGGCCGGAAGCCCGCCGAACGCCGCCTTTGAGGCGGGCTACCCTCATGACGCGAACGTCAGCAAGGGGTCGGGTTCAGTCGCTCGTCATCCACTGCCGCCCCGCCCCACCCACGCAGGCGCATGGGCTGCCGGCGTCCGCGCTTGCTGCTGACCTGACTGCAGTCAATCCGCCGCCGTTCGAGCAGCCTGGAGGCGTTGGCTCGGCCTCACTCGGGCAGGCCGGCCTTCCTGAGGCCCTCGTAGTAGCGCTCGCGCTGCGACTCGCAGGTCGCGTTGGCGCACAGCTTCTCGGCGCGGAATGACGCGACCGTGTAGTGCGGCAGCAGGCGGCGGAACTCGGCAATCGCCGCGCGCGCGGTTTCGGCCTCGCCCAGGTTCGCGGCTGCGCTGGCCACCCAGGAGTGCGCGACGCTGTGGTCCGGCCGCTCGAGCGCGGAACGCCGCGCCATGTCGAGCGCCTCACGGTCGCGCCCTGCGTACAGGTGCGCCGCCGCGATGACGACGTAGAAGCCGGCGAGGTTGTTGTCGCGCGGGCTCAGGCGGATCGCCTCGTGCCCGGCCTTGATCGCCTCGTCCAGGCGTCCGAGCACCGCGTTCGCGTAGCTGATGCCGAACCAGGCCAGCGAATCGTTGCGATTCAGGGCCACGGCACGCTCGTACAGCACCAGCGCCTCGCCGGCCCGGCCCAATTGCGCCAGGGCATAGGCGCGCACACCGACCACGCGCGAGTTGTTCGGAGCCAGCAGGTAGGCACGATCGGCGGCGTCGATTGCGTGCTGCAGCCACTGCTGGCGTGTCGCGCCGTAGCGGTGCGTATAGCGGGCATTCACGTCCCTGAGGTAAGTCCACGCCAGCGCCGTCCACGCGAAGGCCGACTTCGCATCGAGCGCGATGGCCCGCTCGGCCAGCGCACGCGCCTGCACGATCACCTCGGGACTGCGGTGGCCCTCGTTGAGTGCCCAGGCCTGCAAGGCCAGGTCATGGGCATCAACGTCGGCCGCCGAAAGTTGTCGCGAACGCGCCGACTCCGCCGCCACGAGCTTGACCTGCAGCGAATTCCCGACCGTTGCGATGACGCGCCGGTGCAGGTCGGCCAGGTCGCGCCGCTCGCCTTCGATGCTCTCCGACCACAGGGTGCGGCCGTTGGCGGCATCGACCAGCTGCAGCGTCAGCCGGATCGTCTCGCCGGCGCGGTCGAGCTGGCCTTCGAGCACGTAGCGCACGCCCAGCTCGTGGCCGACCTGGCGCGCGTCGACCGCCTTGCCACGGTAGCTCTCGGCCGAGCTGCGCGCGATCACCACCGCATCCGGGATGCGTGACAGATCCCCGGTGATCTCCTCGGTCATCGCCTCGGCCAGGTAGTCCGGCTGCTGCTGGCCGCTGCTGCGACTGGCCAGCGGCATGACGACGATCGACAGTCGCGGCGTGGCCACCGCCGGTGCGCCGCGCCATTGCCAGGCCCCAAATCCTGCGGCCGCGGCCAAGGCCAGCGCAACCGCCACCGCCCACGGCCAAGCGCGCCGCCGCGCTGCCTGCGTCGCACGGTCGGCCTCGGCCTCGATGCCATCGCCGGTTGGCAGCAGCGCGGCGACGAACACGTAGCCGCGCCGCGGCAGCGTCTTGATGATGCGCTGCCCGTCGTCGCCGAGCGCCTGGCGGATATCGCTGATGCATCGCGTCAGCGAATCCTCGGTGACGACGACGCCGGGCCAGACGGATTCGAGCAACTCGTCCTTGCTGACTGCACGGCCGGCGGCAGCCACGAGGTAGGCCAGCACCTCGAAGCTGCGCGGTCGCAGCTCGACTACCCGGTCGGCGCGGCGCAGCGAGCGGCGGCCCGCATCGAGCATGTAGCCCTCGAAGCGAAACACGGTAGAAGTGGTAGCCGCCGCCTGCACGCTTGTCTCCCAGCGGCCACGGGCAGCCGCTAGCGGAGATTTTCAGCCGATTTCAGCGCGCTGCGGCGGCTTTTCAGGACTTCGGCGGCCCATTCGCCTGTACTGGCTCCCCACCCTGACGGGGTTACATGGAGCATGCGATGACGACCCGCAAGACTTTGACCGTACACCTGGCCACACTCGCGGCGGCTGCACTGCCCGCGTTGGCTGCCGAACCGACCGCCGAGGCGCTGCGGCAGGCCTTCCTGGCCTGCGAGCGGCAGGCGTCGAGCGCGGTGCTCGGGTTCGCCGACGCCGCGCAGTGCTCGACCGTCTACGAACAACTGCTGCAACGCGAGTTTCGAGGTGACTTCCGCAAGTTCCTGGCCTGGTGGCAATCGCAGCGGCGCACACAGGCGCCGGTGCCGGCGCCTGCCCCCGAGTCGCCCGTCTAGGAGCTACGGGTCGCTCGGATGCGAGTTGCGCGCGCGCTCAATCCACCTGCGCCGGCGCCTCCCGCACCACCGCACCCGCGTCCCGCGACGCAAACTGTGCCAGCGCCACGCCGGCCAGCGTGACCAGCGCGCCGCCGATCTTGGTGAGAGTGAATTGCTCGCCGGTGGCCCACCAGGCGACGACACCCGCGACGAGCGGCATCAGGTACATCAGGGGCGCGGTGCGCGCCACGCCGCGCTGCGCATTGACCCAGCCCCAGACGAGCCAGCCGGCGAAGGCCGAGACGAACGAGGCCCAGAACAGCAGGCCCCAGTGCAGCGCGCCCATGTCGGCCCAGGGCGCCTCGAGCGCAGCGGGCAGGCCGAGCAGCACCACCAGCGGGCTGCCGGCCAGCGTGGCGTAGGCCATCACCGCAACGCCGCCGTGGCGCTGGATGAGTGGCTTGCTCATCACCGTGTAATAGGAGAACAGCGAGGCCGAGAACAGCATCATCAGGTCGCCGCCGGTGGCCGCCCATTGGCCGCCGGAAAGCTTGTCCGACAGGAAGGTGAGCACGCCGACGCAGGCCAGCACCACGCCCGCCACCTGGCCGCGCGTGAGCCGTTCGATGCCCGCCCAATGCAGGATCAGCAGGGTGAACACCGGGCCGCAGGACAGGATCAGCGCGCTGGAAAACGCGGTCGACCAGTGGATGCCAAAGGTGACCATGCTCACATGCACCGTGTGCCCCAGCACGCCCAGCCCCGCGAGCTTGAGCGCGTCCTCGCGCGGCAGGCGCAGCCAGCGCCAGCCGTTGCCGTGCAGCAGCAGCAGCGCCGCGCACAAGGGCATCACCAGGTAGCGCGCGAACAGCATCGCGCCCGGTGGCAGCACCACGAACAAGGCTTTCTGCACCGCGAAGTTGGCACCCCACACCGCCACCACAGCCAAGCCGGCGGCCAGCGCCAGTTGCTGGCTGGACGACGAGGCGGGCGGCGGAAAGTCTGCCCCGGTGCGGGTGCTGGTGTTGGTGATCGCCATGGGCCTGTGAACCATTGTCGCCGGCTCGGGCGCAGGCCCCGGGTCGGCGGGTCATTGGGGTGACGGGTTCGCGGCGGCAGCTTTACGTCCGCCAGGCCAAGCGGGCGAATTCAGGCTGGACCTTGCGAAGTACCATGAACCCATGCACGTTCGTCGGCCCACGTCCGTCCGCCGGATTCTTTTGCTGCCCCTGTTGTTGCTCGCCGCGGCCTGTGGTGGCGGCGCGTCGTCGGGCCCCGAGGGCACGGCCGCGCTCGCGGTGGTGGAGCCCGCCGCGCCGGGGCGCCTGGAAAGCGCCGCGCTGCTGAACCGCGTTTCGATTGCCGACATCAACAGCGCGGTGCAAGCGGTGGGCAGCCGGATCCCGGCACTGACGCCGGTTTACGACGTCACCAACTACCGCCTGACCTACCTGACCACAGATACCCAGGGCCGGCAGATCGTGGCCTCCGGGCTGGTGAGCGTGCCGTTGAAGGCAGTGGGCGCGACGCACCCGGTGCTCGGCTACCAGCACGCCACAGTCTTCAAGGACGCGGAGGCACCGAGCAACCACGCGACGGCCGCCGAGCCGGCGGTCATCCTGGCGTCGCTGGGCTACCTGGTGGTCGCTGCGGACTACATCGGCTACGGCGCGTCCAAAGGCACGCCGCACCCGTACCTGCTGTCGGCGCCGTCCGCCGCGGCCGTGGTCGACCTGCTCACCGCGGCCAAGACATGGCGGCGCAGGAACAGCTTGGCAGACAACGGGCAACTCTTCCTCACCGGCTATTCCGAAGGCGGCTACATCACCGTCGCCGCCCATCGCGCGATGCAGGCCGCGGGCAGCCCGCACCTGGCGGGCCTGGCGGCTGTGGTGCCAGGGGCCGGCCCGTACCACGTGGGCGTGGCGCTGGACGAGTTGCTCCGCAGGGTCTGCGAGGAGGACCCGGTGCTCGGCGCGCTGGTCAGCCCCGGGCTGCTGCGGCACTTGAGTGCAACGGTCCGCCGCGAGGTGCGTGATGCCTTGCTCAGGGAGGTGGTGGCAAGCGACGCCGACGTGGCATTCGACGCCACGTCGATCGACCTCTTCCTGGCCGACGACTACACAGCGCTGGAACGCCTGAGCAACGTGCACGACTGGGCGCCCGCCGCGCCGACAAGGCTCTTTCATGGCCGCGACGACCAGACAGTGCCTTACCTCAGCGCGGCGCGCACGTTGCAGGCGATGCAGCAGCGCGGCGCGCGCGACGTGAGCCTCTCCGACTGCCCGGCCGTGCCGTCCGGCCACATCGGCTGCGTGCCCCACCACCTCACGTTTGTGCTGGCCGAGTTCGCGGCCCGCGCACGCGACCTGTAGGCGACCTGTAGGCGACCTGTGGGCGATCTGTCGGCGACCGTAAGCAACCTGTAGTCAGCCATGCGTTCACGGCGTTCACGGCGTTCACATTTTGCGCGCGTGTTGGCGGCGCTGGCCTGCGCGCTGGCCCTGGCCGCGCTGACCGTGCAAGCCGCCGAACCGCTGGCCCTGGCCGAGCTTGCCAAGCCCGGGCGCGTGCTGATGCTGCGCCATGCCCATGCGCCGGGCACCGGCGACCCGCCGCATTTCAAGCTCGGCGATTGCAGCACCCAGCGCAACCTCGACGCCACGGTCCGCGCACAGGCGGCGCAACTCGGCCAGCGGCTCGCGGCGGCCGGCGTGGTGCGCGCCAAGCTCTACTCCAACCAGTGGTGCCGCTGCCTCGAAACGGCGCGCTTGCTGAAGCTCGGCACGCCGAGTGAACTGCCCGCGCTCAACTCCTTCCTCGGGCGCCCACAGGACCGCGAGCCGAACCTGGCCGCACTGCGCGCCTTCCTCGCCGGCCTGCCGCCCGCCGGGCCGCCGGTGGTGCTGGTGACCCACCAGTTGGTCATCACCGCGTTCACCGGCCAGGGCACGGTCTCGGGCGGTGGCACGGTCTTCGAGCTCAACGGCTCGGGCGCGCCACGCGCGTTGGGCGAGATCCCGGCGGAATGACGCCGGGGACTCACCCCGGTACTTACGCCGGGTACTAACGCCGGGTACTAACGCCGGGAACAAACGCCCGGTACTTCCGCCGCGGCCGCGCCCGCTGGCGGTTGCCGGTTTTCTTTTGCGGGCACTGCATCCAAACGCCAAGCGCGTGGCTAGTCGTGCTTGTGAGCCTTGGCCACACCGCAACAGAACCCAACCCCGTTCCCTCTTTAGGAGCTAAACCATGAAAAACCTCTCCGTCATTGCCATTTCAAGCGCCTGCCTGGCCCTCCTGTCCGCCTGCGCCGCCACCGGGCCATCGCCGGGCATGATGGCCAAGCCCTTCAGCCAGGACGGCCTGCCCGATGCGGTCAAGGTGCCCGCGGGCAACAAGGTGGCGCTGGAAACGGTGGGCGTGGGCGAGATCACCTACGAGTGCCGCGCCAAGGCCAACACGCCGGGTTCGTTCGAATGGGTGTTTGTCGGCCCGAAGGCCGACCTGAACAGCCGCGCCGGCACCAAGCTGGGCACGTACTACGGCCCGCCGGCCACCTGGGCCGCGCTGGACGGCTCGGCGATCACCGGCGCGCAGCTGGCCGTGGCACCCGCCGGCGCGGGCAACATCCCCTCGCAGCTGGTGAAGGCCAACCCGGCCACCGGCGCCGGCGCGATGACCGGCGTCACCCACATCCAGCGCGTGGCCACCAGGGGTGGCGTGGCCCCGGCGAGCGCTTGCGACGCTGCCACGCTCGGCCGCAAGGAGATCGTCAATTACCAGGCCGACTACATCTTCTGGAAGGCCGCCTGAGCCGGCGCGGCGGCTTGCGCAAGCCCGTGCGGAGGGCTGCTAGAGTCCGCGCGGCCGCGCGCCGCGCCGACTTTGCCCCGCCCCATGCCGACCGCCGCACCACCGCCTTTCGACCACGAAGCCGCCTTGCTTGCCTGCGCGCGCGGCGAGCGCTTTGCGCTGCGCGCCTTGTACGAACAGGAGGCGCGCTGGCTGCTCGGCGTGGCACTGCGCATCGTGCGCGACCGCGAGCGGGCCGAAGACGTACTGCAGGATGCCTTCCTGCAGGTGTGGCAGCACGCGGCGAGCTACCAGCCTGCGCTCGGCTCGGCGCGCGGCTGGCTCTACACGGTGGTGCGCCACAGCGCGCTCAAGGAGCTGCGCGGCGGGCAACGCTTGCAGGCTCTGGACCCGGATGACCTGGCCACGCTGTCGGACCAGCAGCAGGTGCTGGAAGGCCAGGCTCAGGAGCGCGGCCTGGACGTCGACAGCCTGGAGCGCTGCCTGCAAGGGCTGGACGCCTCGCGGCGGGCCTGCGTGGTGCACGCCTTCGTCGACGGCTTCACCCATGAGCAGATCGCCGCACGCCTGCAAACCCCGCTGGGCACGGTGAAGGCGTGGATCCGGCGCAGCCTGGCCAGCCTCAAGGAGTGCATGGCGTGATCGACCTCGACAACAAGGACGATCGCGAAGCGGCCGCAGGCGAGTACGTGCTCGGCACGCTGGGCGCGGAGGACACCGCGGCCGTCGCCGCCGCGATGCTCGAGGACACCGCGCTGCGTGCCGAGGTGTACGCCTGGCAGGACCGCTTGCTGGCCTTGACCGCGCGCGCCGCGGCCGCAACCCCGCGGCCGCAACTCTGGCAGCGCATCGACACCCGCTTGAACGCGATCGCCGCCGCGGCGCCGCGCCCGCCTGCGCGGCACGCCGCACGCCCGCCCTGGTGGATGCGCCTCGGGCTCTGGCAAGGCACCGCCGCATTGGCGCTGGCCGCATCGCTGTTCATGGCCGTGCTGCTGGTGCAGCGCGCCGCGGAGCCCACCGGCACACGCTACCTGGCGCTGCTGCAAAGCCCCGACAAACAAAGCACCGGCTGGGTGGTGGAGGTGCAGGCCGGGGCCAGCCTGCGCCTGGTGCCGGTGGCCGAGATGGCCGCGGTGCCCGCGGGCCGGGCGTTGCAGTTCTGGACCAAGCTGGAGGGCGCTGCAGGTCCGACCTCGCTGGGCCTGGTGCGCGCCGGTGAAACCTTGAAGCTGCCGGTGTCGCGCCTGCCCGGCGTGGCCGCACAGCAGTTGTTCGAGATCACGCTGGAGCCGGAGAACGGCTCGCCGATCGGCCGGCCGACCGGGCCGATTCTTTATCTGGGGCGCAGCGTCGCGCTCTGATGATGTCGGCGCATCGGGCGTGCGCAGAGCCTGCGTAGCGCGGCGCGCCTACTTGAACAAACCTTTCAGCTTCTCGCGCAGCTTGTCCTTGGGATCGGCCGGGGCCGACGCCGCACCCGCAGGTACCGCACCGCCGAGCCTGACGCCCAGCTTCTCGGCCAGCTTGTCCTTGATCTTGTTTTCGACCGCGGCTGCCGCGACCGCGGACCACTGGACCTTCCAGTCGATGGCTTCGAACGGGCCGCTCAATTGCACCGGCACGGTCACGCCGCGCAGCGCGGCCAGCTCGGCGCCGTCCTGGCCGGTGGCCGAGCCGATGACGGTGGCGCGCGCGGTGTAGTCCACCAGGCCGCGGCCGATGTCGAAGCGGCCGGCGCCGCCGATGCGCAGGAAGGGGCTCTTCAGGTCGAGGTCGTCGCTCTGCGCCACGCCGCCGGCGATGCGCGCGCTGGCGCTGAGCTCGGAGAAATCGGTCTTCTCGGCCGCGCTCGCCTTGCTCACCGAGTCCTGCTTCAGCGTCACCGCTGCCTTGGCCTGGCGCAGCGCACGCGCCAGGTTCAAGCCCTTGATCGCGCCATTGCGCAGCTGCAAGGGGGCGCTGCCGGCGAGCTGGCTTCTCAATTCGCCGATGTTGGCGCCGCTGCTGTTGAGGTCGGCCACCACGCGGCCGCTGCCTTCGAGCAGGTCCTTGGCCGCCACGTCCTTGAGCATTGCGTTCACGTTGACCTAGTTCGCGGTGAGCTTGAGCGTGACGCGGTTGCCGCGCGCGTCGGCGCTGCCGCTGCCCTCCACGCTGCCGCCCCAGGCGCGGCCGGCCAGGCGCGTGATGCGCAGCAGGCCCTTGTCGAGCGTGGCGTCCAGCTTCACCTCCGCGACGCGGTACTGGCGCACGGCCAGCGCGCCCGCGCTCACCGTGAACTGGCCGTTCACGGTGTTGAGGCCGTCGAGCTGCACCGGCGTGTTCGCGGGCGTGGGGCCCGCGCCGGGTGCGGAGGCGGTGAGCGCGGCTTTGTCGGCGGCCAGCAGCTTGTTCAAGTCCAGGCTGTCGAAACGGGCGTTGGCCTTGATGTTGGGCACCGCGCCGCCGAGCACGGCCTGGCCGCTGCTCTCGAACTTGTTGCTGTTGAGCGCGCCGTCCAAGGTCCATGACGCCAATTGGGCGTCGGCGCCGGCGCGGCCCTTGAGGCTCAATTGCAGCGACTGCAAGCCGGGGTCGGCCAGCGTCGCGCTCAGCTCGATGCGTTCGAAGGCCGCCGCGCCCTTGCCCACGCGCAAGAGCAGGTCCGACTTGAGCTTGGCGTCGACCTTGCGGGCGCCGGCGCTGCCTTGCAGGCTCAGGGCCAGCGACGGCAAACGCAGCGCGTCGAAATTGCCGCTGGGTGCGCCCGAGCTGAAGCTGCCGGCGAGCGCATGGGCACCGCTGAGCTTGACGCGCCCGCTGAGCGCGCTGCCCTGGAGGGTGTTGGCATCGACCGCGAGCCGCGGCCAGTCCAGCGCCAGCTCGAAGGGGTTGCTGCCCTGGCGGCCCTGGAGCGCGAGCTTGAGCGCTTCGAGTTCGAGCTTCTGGCTGCCGCTGCTGAAGAGCAGGCGCTTGACCTGCAGCGTCGACGCCGTGAGCGTGTTGGCGCCGAGCGTGGCGCTCTTGAGCGCCACTTGCAGCGGGCCCGCGCGCAAGCCGCCACCTTCCCATGCGGCGGCGCCTTCGAGCGTGAGCGACAGGGCCTTGACCGTCGCGGCATCGCCTTGCACCTCGAGCTTCAGGCCGCTGGCCGCGAACGCGCTTCTTTCCAAGTCCAGCGAGAGTGTCATGCGGCCGTCCAGCGCCAGCTTCAGCGCTTGCGGCTGGGTCAGTTGCAGCGTGGCCCGCAAGGACACCGGCGCCTCGGCCTGGTGGGCCAGGCGCCCCGAGCTGAAGGACTGCACCGCCACCTCGCCGGCCCACTGGGCCAGGTCGTCGCGCACGCGCAGTTGCAAGTCCTCGAACTTCAGCGCGCTCACGTCCAGGCGCAGCGCGGGGCCGCTGGCCGGAGTGGACCCGGGGGCGCCGGGTGAGGTGCCGCCCGGGGTGCCCGCGCCCGCCAGCAGGTCGTCGATGTTGCGCACGCCCTTGGCATCGCGCGTGTATTGCGCGCGCACGCCGCGCGCACTCACGCGGTCGACCACCAGCTGCTTGCGCAGCAGCGGCAGCACCTGCACCGCGAGCGCGGCTTCATCCAGCGCCAGGAACTCCTCGGCGCGGCCGCGTTCGGAGAGCCGCACTTTGGAGACCTTCACCGCCAGGCGCGGGAAGACCGAGAGCTCGATCGGCCCGTCGATGACCAGGGTGCGCTGCCGCTCGGCTTTCATCCAGTCGATCGCCAGCGGCTTGTACTGGTTCGAATCGAAGCTGGAGACCAGCCACACCGCGCCGGCCACGACCAGCAGGACCAGCACGCCCAGGGCGATGGCGATGCGGCGAATCCAGATCAGCTTCATGGCGGCTTGGCATGGCTTGGCAGGCAGGGGCCGCATTCTCGCGCGCGGCCGCGGCCCGAGATGCATGCAGATTTATCCGCGTGCTTGGCGTCGGCGGGGCGTCATACGGTCCTGCTTTCGAGGGCTCAAGAACGGCACTGCGCACGACCGGATCACGATCACGAAGCCGACTGCGGCGGTGTGTTCGGCTTTCAAGTTCGCGCCGGACGCGAATCGCGAGAGCGAAGCCGACTGCGGCGCTGTGCTCCGCTCATGTCCCCCGATGCCGGCCTGCGGCCGACATCTCCTCCTTTACTTCGCTGCGCACAGCGCCACAGCCGACTTCGCTCTGGCTGCCGTTGTGCCCATTCCATCGTTCGAAAGGGCCGAAACCGTGAACAGCCGAGGAGGGCGGGTGACTGGCGCAGTGAAGTCAAGGAGGAGGCCGGGCGCAGCCCGGACGGGGGAGCGAGCCCGGACACAAACCGTCCAGTGGATGGTTTGTGCCTGGCGAGCGCCCGGGGCTCTGTCCCCGGGCATGA
>JANNGZ010000192.1:0-16350 GCA_031404155.1 Burkholderiales bacterium | reverse complement strand
TCACGGCATTCGCCGGCGCGAGGCTCGGCCTGCGCGTCGAGGAATTGATCGACCGATGCGGCCGTGGCCACCGTCTTGTTCTTCGCCTGTGCCACGGCTCAGCCTCCGCTCATCACGAAACCAACGCGCATCGCGCTGCGGTTACTCCGCCTTTCGAGCGGCCGGGCAGGGTCACTGGTGTACCTTCGTGCTGCGCACTTCGGTATTCGCCCAAGGGCCACGAAGTGGCCCCTACGGGTCCATGGCGGCCCGGCGGGCTCATGCCGACCGCCGGCCGCGCGACTGTTCGCGCGCCAGCTCGATGAACTCCGCCGCGGTGGCCTTCAGCGCCAGCCCGCGGCGCCAGACCAGGCCGACATCGACGGTGGGCACCTCGTCGCGCAATTGGCGCACATCGACATGTTCGGCGTCCAGCGTCCAGGGGCGGTAGAGGAAGTCGGGCAGCACCGCCAGGCCCAGCCCGGCGCCGACCAGCGAACGCACCGCTTCGAGCGACGAGGTGCGCAGCGCCACCTGGGGTTTGAGCGCATGGCGCGTCCAGACGCCGCGCATGATGTCGTCGATGCGGTCGGCGTCGAGCACGATCTGCTCGCAGGCGGCACATTCGGCGAGCGTGATCTCGTCGCGCGCGGCCAGCGGGTGGTCCGACGCGAGCCAGACGCGGTTGGGGCTGCGGGTGAGCGTCTCGGCCACCAGCGCCTGGGGTTCGCCGAGCGCGTTGCTCACCATGATCGCCACGTCGAGCTCGCCGTTGATCAGCAGGTGCTCCAGGAAGCGCGGCGCTTCTTCGGTGACCTGCACCTGCACCGCGGGGCAGAGGCTGCGAAAGCGGCTGAGCAACTCGCTCAGGTAGTAGCCCGCCACCAGGCTGGTGACCCCGATCGAGAGCACCCCGCTCAAGCCGTCACCGGCATCGGCCGCATGCAGCCGCGTCGCCTCGGCCACCGCGCCGATCACCTTGCGCGCGCTGCTCAGGAAGCGGTGGCCCGGGGCGGTGAGCACCATGCCCCTGGAGCTGCGCTCGAACAAGGTGCTGCCGAGTTCCGATTCGAGTTCGAGCATCGCCTTGGTCAGCGCGCTTTGTGCGATCGCGAGCATGCGCGAGGCACCGGCCACCGAGCCGCTTTCGGCCACCGCGACGAAGTAGCGGAACTGGCGCAGCGTGATGTGCGTCTGGTTCATGACGACCCCCCGCTCGCCGGGCAAGACCAGCGACCCCCCAGGGCCACGAAGTGCCCCGCTTCCACGGGCCTCGGGGTCTCGCCCGGCTTCGGGCGGCCGTGCGCTCGGGCTCGACGCATCTCTGGTGCCGGCCGCGGTCAGCGCTCGACCACCCCAAGCTTGTCGAGCAGCCCGTTGAGCTCGTCCAGCGAGGCGAAGCCGATTGCGATTTCGCCCTGCTCGCCGCGTCGGGTCCTGCGGTGCACCCGGATCTCCACCGGGGCGGTGAGCTTGTCGGCGAGCGTTTCTTCCAGGCGCACGATGTCGCGCGACTTGTCCTTCTTCACCCGCAGCAGCGGCGTCTGGCGGCCCTCGTTGAGCGCCCGGGCCACCAGCCGCTCGGCGTCGCGCACCGAAAGTTTCCGCGCCGCGATCAGGTTGGCGTTGACGATCTGCTGCGCCGGGTCCAGCGCCAGAAGGGCACGCGCGTGGCCCATGTCGAGGTCGCCGGCCATCAGCATCTGCTGCACCGGCGCGGCCAGCTTGAGCAGGCGCAGCAGGTTGCTCGCCGCGCTGCGCGAGCGGCCGACGGCCTGCGCGGCCTGCTCGTGGGTGAGCTTGAATTCGGTGACCAGGCGCTCCAAGCCATGCGCCTCCTCCAGCGGGTTGAGGTCCTCGCGCTGGATGTTTTCGATCAGCGCCATCACCGCAGCGCTTTCGTCGGGCACGTCCTTCACCAGCACCGGCACTTCGTCCAGGCCGGCGAGCCTGGCGGCGCGCAGGCGGCGTTCGCCGGCGATCACTTCGTACTGCTGCACCGCGTTCGATGCGCCCGTCGCAGGGGAGGGCCCCTGCGACTTGTGATTCGCAGGGAAGGGCCCCTCCTGCGACTTGTCAGTTCCGGCTTGCCGAGCGGGTGAGACCAGGGGTCTCACCAGGATCGGTTGCATCACGCCCTGGCTTTTGATGCTCTCGGCCAGCTCGTACAACGAACCCTCGTCCATGCGGGTGCGCGGCTGGTAACGGCCGGGCTGGAGTTGGGTCAGCCGCAGGCTGGTCGGCGTGCCGACCGCGGGTTCGTCCTTGACCTTGGGGCCGAGCAGCGCTTCGAGGCCGAGACCGAGGCCTCTGGGTTTCTTGGTGACCATGGGGCGCGATTGTGCGGGAGCGTCAGCGCGCTCCGTGCCCAGGCATGCCCGAAGCCCCGCCGCAAGCGGAGCGCCAGCACGCGGGCCCGCGTCGGGTGCTGAATCGGGTGTCCCCGGCATTCACCAGCGCTGGTTCGGCGCAACGCCGCGCTCACGCCGGATAGCTGCGGGAAACAGGACCTCGCGCTCGAGGTAGCGGCGCAGGCGCACCCGCGCCGGGTCCATGCGCCCGGGCGCGCTGGCCAGGTGGGCGACGACGGCGTCGGCGCGCAGCCACAACTCGCCTTCACCGCGGCGGCGGTCCGCGTCGCCACGCCGCCAGCGGCCGGCAAAACGCGCGGCCAGCACGTCGTCACGGTCTTTCAGCGCGAGCAGGCGGCGCACCGCGTGAGCGTCGAGCCAGACATGGCGGCCGTCGTCGCGCACCGGGATGCGCACCCGGTTGAAGGCGTAGTGCTCACCGGCCACCGGCGCATGCGCGGCGGCGCGCAGTTGCTGCCAAAGCTCGCTCACGGTGTCCAGCAGCAGGCGTGACAAGGTGACCGCGGCCACGACCGCCACGGCGAGCAGGCCGACCGCGCCGAACCAGCGAAAGAGCAGCCAGGCGAGCAGCAAGAGCAGCACGACACCGACGGCCAGGCGCAGTGCGGGGCGGCGCGTCCAGGCGTCTTCGTCGGCCGGGCCGCGGGTTCGGGTGCCAGCGTGCGTGCCGCTGGCTGCGTCGTCGTCCGGCGCGGGCGAGGGCGCGTCCTCCGCCGCCGCAGTGTTGGGCTCGTCGCCGCGCTTCATGTCGCGCGTCATGTCGCGCACCCAAGGTCTTGCAGCCAGACCCGGCCCTGCGCCCAGTCAGCGAGGCCGGAGTCGGCATTGACATGGCCGGCGCCGCGGAGCCATTCGACCGGCGCGCCCCAGTCGGCGGCCAGGCGCTCTGTTGCCGACCGGGCTGCGAACGGGTCGTTGTCGCTCGCCACCACGAGGGCGCGAAACGGCAAGCGCTGTCGCACCACCTGCCGCCACGAGAAGAGCTGCGGCGGGGCGTCGTCGCGGGTCAGGTCCGGTGGCGCGACGAGCAGGGCGCCACGCACCTTCGCGGTGTGTTTCGAATGCGCGGCCCAGGCGGCCACCAGGTGGCAGCCGAGGCTGTGCGCGGCCAGCAGCAGCGGCCGGTCGGCGGCGAGCACGGCCTCTTCCAGGCGCACCATCCAGTCGCCGCGCAGCGGCTGCTGCCAGTCGGCCTGCTCGACCCGGCGGTCGCCATGGCTTTGGTACCACAGCGTCTGCCAATGGCCGGGCCCGGAGCCGAGCCAACCCGGCAGAAGGAGAACATGCAGGTCGCTGACCATGGGGCTTTGGGCTTGCCTTATCCTGTGCCCCAGATTGTCGCGGCTCGCCATTTTCAATCCGCGCGCGAAAGGTTCACCATGACGTTCAAGGTCTTTGTCGACGGCCAGGAAGGCACCACCGGCCTGCGCATCCACGAGTACCTGGCCGCGCGCGCCGACATCGAGGTGCTGAAGATCGCGGCGGACAAGCGCAAGGACAACGCCGAGCGCGCGCGTTTGCTCAACGCCGCGGACGTCGCCTTCCTCTGCCTGCCCGACGCGGCCGCCAAGGAAGCGGCGGCGCTGGTGAGCAACCCCAACACCTGCTTGATAGACGCCAGTACAGCCCATCGCACTGCACCGGGTTGGGTTTTTGGCCTGCCGGAACTCGCGCCCGGCCAGCGCGAGGCGCTGCGCCAGGCCAAGCGCATCGCCAACCCCGGCTGCCACGCGTCGAGCTTCATCCTGCTGCTGCGCCCGCTGGTCGACGCGGGCCTGGTGCCACGCGACGCGGCGCTCTCGGCCACCTCGATCACCGGCTACTCGGGCGGCGGCAAGAAAATGATCGAGCAATACGAAGCTTCCGACGCAGCCTTCGCGTCGGGCGGGGGAGCCGGCAAGGGCGGCGCAGTCGGCAAGGGCGGCGGCGACGCACGTTTGCTCTCGCCGCGGCCCTACGGACTGAAGCTCGCGCACAAACATATTCCCGAGATGCTCGTGCACACCGGCCTCACCGTGAAGCCGGTGTTCATGCCGATCGTGGGCAACTTCTACAAGGGCCTGGCGGTGACGGTGCCGCTGCAGTTCAGCCAGCTCGCGCCCGGCGTCAGCGCGCGGCGCCTGCAACAGGTGTTCGAGCAGCGTTATGCGGGTGAGCGCTTCATCCGCGTGATGCCGCTGTCGGACCCGGACACGCTGGAGCAGGGCTTCTTCGACGTGCAGGCCTGCAACGACAGCAACCGGGTCGACCTCTTCGTCTTTGCCGACGACACCCAGGCGATCCTGATCGCCCGCCTGGACAACCTGGGCAAGGGCGCCAGCGGCGCGGCGGTGCAAGCGATGAACGTCCGCCTCGGCGTCGACGAAGGCCTCGGGCTGTAGGCCACGGCGGCATGCCTGTTTTGCGAATCCTCCCCGCGGTGATTTCGATGCTTCAGTTGCCATCCCGGGTTCCTGTTTGGCGCCGCGCGGCGGCGGCGCTGCTGCTCGCGGGCGTCGTGGTCTGCGGGCCCAGCCAGGCCGCGCCCGGCCTGCCGTCGGCCAACGTGGCCTGGGTGTCCGCGGCGCAGGACGCCGACGTCGACCGCGCGTTCGCCCGCGCCAAGGCCGAGGGCAAGCCGCTGCTGCTCTACTGGGGCGCCACCTGGTGCCCGCCGTGCAACCAGCTCAAGGCCACCTTGTTCAACCGCCAGGACTTTGCGGCGCAGGCACGGCAGTTCGTGGCGGTGCATGTCGACGGCGACCGCCCCGGTGCGCAAAAGCTCGGCGCCCGCTTCCATGTGGTCGGCTACCCGACGGTGATCCTGTTCACCGCCGGGGGCGCCGAGATCTCCCGCCTGCCCGGCGAGGCGGATGCGCCCCAGGTGATGGCGCTGTTGCAGGCCGGCCTGGCCGGCGGCCGGCCGATCAAGGCGGTGCTGGCCGACGCGCGCGCCGGCAAGCCGCTCGCCGCCAACGAATGGCGCATGCTCGCCTTCCACTCCTGGGACACCGACGAGGCGCAGCTGGTGCCCGCCGCCGAACGTGCCACCCTGCTCGCCGAGCTGGCTCGGCGCAGCGAACGCCCGGGCTCGGCACCCGACAACGAGACCACCACAAGGCTGTGGCTCAAGGCGCTGGCCGCCAGCGACGACGGCAAAGGCATCAAACCCGACGCCGCCTTGCGCGAGCGCTTGCAGCGTGTGCTCGCCGACCCGACGCTCGCGCGCACCCAGATGGACGTGCTGGTCAACAACGCCGACGACATCGTCAAGCTGATGACTCCCGAGACGAGCCCGGAGCGCGATGCGCTGGCGGCGCGTTTCGATGCCGCGCTGCTGCGCCTGCAGGCCGACACCACGCTCTCGCGCGGCGACCGTGTCTCGGCGTTGATCTCGCGGGTGAACCTGGCCCGCCTGACGAGCAAGGATGATGCCGCACAGGTCAGCCTGCCCGAGCCGCTGCTGCGCGAGGTGCGCGAAACCAGCGCACGCATGGACCGCGAGATCAGCGACGGCTACGAACGCCAGGCGGTGATCACCGCGGTGGCCTATCTGCAAGGGCGCGCCGGTTTGTGGGCCGACTCCGATGCGCTGCTCAAGGGCAACCTGGCACGCAGCCACTCGCCCTACTACCTGATGAGCCAGCTCGGCGGCAACGCGCGCAAGCAGGGCCACAAGGACGAAGCGCTGCGCTGGTACGCGATGGCCTTCGAGCGCAGCGAGGGCCCGGCAACGCGGCTGCAATGGGGCTCGAGCTACCTCGCGGCACTGGTGGACCTGGCGCCCGGCGACGCCGGCCGCATCGAGAAAACCGCGGCGCAGTTGTTCGACGAGGCCAGCCGCGACAAGGGCGCGTTCTACGAGCGCAGCGCACGGTCGCTGCAGCGGGTGGGCAACAAGCTCCAGGCGTGGAACAAGGGCGGCAGCCAAACCGCGGCCATCACGCGCCTGCAGGGCCAGCTCGACGGCCTCTGCCGCAAGGTCGAGGCCGCGGACGGCCAGCGCGCACGCTGCCAGGCCTTGCTCAAGCCGGCGGCCCAACCCGGCGCCGGCTGAGCGCGTGCGGGCCCGCCCGCACCCGGCACCGTGGCGGGACTAGTTCAGCAAACCCTCGGCCTTCATCGCCGCCTGCACCGCAGGGCGCGCCTTGATCCGCTCGCGGTAGGCGCCCAGGCGCTTCAGGCCGCTCAAGTCCAGCCCGACCGCCTTCTCCCAATTGGCCACCGTGAACAAGTAGCCGTCGGCGACGCTGAACTGCTCGCCCAACAAATAGCTCTTGCCTTCGAGCTGCGCGTCGACCCACTTGTAGCGGCCGAGCAGCTTGTCGCGAAAGATCGCCTTGGACTCTTCGGGCAGGGTCGGGATGAACATCGGGCTGGAGCCCTTGTGGACCTCGGTGCCGATGAAGGTCAGCCACTCCTGAAGCCGATATCGCGCCATCGTGCCTGCGGCAGGCGCGAGCTTCTTCTCGGGCACCAGGTCGGCGATGTACTGCACGATCGCCGGGCCCTCGGCCAGGCGCTCGCCGTTGTCGAGTTCGAGCAGCGGCACATACCCCTTGGGGTTGATCGTGTAGTAGTCGGTGCCGTCGGCGAGTTGATGGGTCCGGGTGTTCGCGAGCACCGTGGTGAACGGCAGGCCGGACTCGTGCAGCGCGATATGCGGCGACAACGAGCAGGCGCCCGGGCTGAAGTAGAGCTTCATGAGAGGTCCTTTCGAGACTGGGTAGGTTTCAGGAGAGCCGCGACGATAGGCCCGAGTGCGATACCCGCGTGGGCGACTGCGGCATAGCCTGGCGGGTACGCCGACGGGTACGGCAGCGGCCGGGCCGCCGCGCCGCGCCATGTCGCCCTTCACCCTTGCCGGTACCGCCCGACCCTGGCGAGCGCAAGTTCAGCAGGCTGCGGCATCGGGCAAACTCAAGCGACTGGAGCCCCCGATGCCGCGAGCCGTCCTGGATCAAGAGCATGTCCACCCCGCCATCCGCGAGCGCGTGTCGCGGCTGCATGAGGCCACGGTGACCGAAGTGCGCGCGGCCGTCGCGGCCCACCCGGTGCTCGTCGTCGGCATGCGCGGCAACCCGTTCCCGGCGCGAGCCTGCAAGGCGCTCGACGCGGCAGGGGTGAGCTACCACTACCTCGGCTACGGCAGCTACTTCAGCCAGTGGCGCCGACGCACCGCGCTGAAGATGTGGACCGGCTGGCCAACCTTCCCGATGATCTTTGTGGGCGGCACGCTGGTGGGCGGCGCCAATGACCTGAAAAAATTGCTCGACAGCGGCGAACTCCAGCGAATGCTCGCCAAGGCTTGAGCCCGGGCGCATGGCGTCGCGATTCCGGCCGCGCGCGGCGCACCGCCGACGCCGCCTTCCTTTGCCGGCGTTCACCCAGGCTTGCCCGCTTTCTCCCGCCAGCGCGCGCAGCCGTGTCGTATGGCTCACAAGCCGCCGCAGCAGCATCCGGCGTGGCACAACGCCACGCCACAATGCGCGCCATGCCGACACCGCCGCTGCTGCTCCTGGTCTTGTCCTTGTTGAGCGCACCGGCGCTGGCCCTCGCGGCACCGCCTTCGCCACCGGCATCAGCGGCCGCATCGCCCACGCCGTGCCGGCTCAAGGGCGTGTCGCACGAGGCCTTGTGTGGCAGCGTGCGGCGGGCGCTGGACCCGGCGCGGCCGCAGGGCCCGCAGATCGATGTGCATTACGCGGTGCTGCCGGCGGTGGCGCGCAACAAGAAGGCCGACCCAGTGTTCTTCTTCGCCGGCGGGCCGGGGCAAAGCGCGACCGAACTCGCCGGTGGGCTGTCGAACCTGCTGGCGCGCTTCTCGAACCGGCGCGACATCGTGCTGATCGACCAGCGTGGCACCGGGCGCAGCGCGCCGCTGAAATGCGACGAGGACGACCCCGCGCTGCCTCTGTCCGAGCAGTTCGACCTGCGGCGCCAGCGGGCGCGCCTGGCGGCTTGCCAAGCCTCGCTGCAGAAGTTGCCGCATGGTGACCTGCGCTTCTACAGCACCCCGATTGCCACACAGGACGCCGACGCGGTGCGTGCGGCGCTCGGCGCGCAGCGCATCAACCTGGTCGGTGCTTCCTACGGCACACGCGCGGCGCTGGACTACCAGCGCCAGTTTCCGCAGCATGTGCGCCGCAGCGTGCTTGACGGCGTCGCGCCACCCGACATGGCGCTGCCGGCCGCGTTTTCGCTGGACAACCAGGCGGCGCTGGACGCGATGTTCGCGTCTTGCGAACGCGAGGCGGCCTGCGCGCAGCGCCACCCGGAGCTCCGTTCGCGCTGGCGCGCCTTGCTCGCCTCGTTGCCACGCACGGTGAACATCCCGCACCCCTTGCTCGGGCGTGTCGAGCCGGTGCCTTTGACGCGCGATGTGCTGCTGGGCATGGTGCGCGGGCCCTTGTATTCACCGATGCTGGCGTCGGCGTTGCCGCCGGCACTTTCACAGGCGGCCAACGGCCAGTTCGGCCCGCTGGCCGCGCTCGCCTCCGCGCTCGGCGGGCGGCGCGGCATGCAGCTCTACATGGGCATGCACCTGGCGGTGATTTGTTCCGAGGACCTGCCGCGCCTGAACACGTCGGTCGACCCGCCGGGCGCGGACTACGGCATCAGCTTCGCCGACTTCTACCGCGAAAGCTGCGCCACCTGGCCGCGCGGCGAGGTGCCGGCGGCGTTCTACACGCTGCCGCCGGCGAAGTCGGCCACGCTGCTGCTCTCCGGCGGCCTCGACCCGGCCACGCCGCCGCGCCATGGCGAACGCGCGGCCAAGGCGCTCGGCGCGAAGGCGCGGCACCTGGTGCTGGCCTACGCGGGGCACGGCGTGATGTCGGTCGGCTGCATGCGCGACGTGATCTACCGCTTTGTCGACGCCGAGACGGACGACGAGGCGCTGAAGGTCGACGCCGCCTGTGCGCTGTCGATCCCGCGGCCGCCCAACTTCTCGGCGCTGGAGGCCGCTGCACGATGATCGAAGTCCATCAACTGTCCAAGCGCTTCGTGCAGGGGCAGGGAAAGAAGGCACGCGCGGTGCAGGCGGTGGACGGGGTCAGCTTCACCGCGGCCGACGGCCAGATCACCGGCCTGCTCGGACCCAACGGCGCCGGCAAGACGACCACGCTGCGCATGATCGCGGCCTTGATCTACCCCGACGGCGGGCGCATCACGATCGACGGCATCGACGTGGCCCGGCAGGCCCACCTCACCCGCGCCCGCATGGGAGTGCTCTCCGACGCCCGCGGGCTGTACCCGAGGCTGACCGCGCTGGAAAACATCGTCTACTACGGGCGCCTGCAAGGCATGGACGACACGAGCGCGTGCCGGCGGGCCGAGGTGCTGGCGCACATGCTGGAGATGACGCCGCTGCTGGAGCGCCGCACCGAGGGCTTCAGCCAGGGCGAGCGCATGAAGACGGCGCTGGCGCGGGCGCTGGTACACAACCCGCCGAACATCATCCTGGACGAGCCGACCAACGGGCTGGACGTGCTGGCCACGCGCGCGCTGCGCGAGTCGCTGCGCCGGTTGCGCGACCACGAGGGCAAGTGCATCGTCTTCTCCACCCACATCATGCAAGAGGTGGAGCGGCTTTGTGACCATGTGGTGCTGGTGTCCCACGGGCACACCGTGGCCGAAGGCACGGTGGCGGACCTGAATGCACGCGCCGGCCAGCGCGACTTCGAAGAGACCTTTGTGGAGCTGGCGTTCACCGCGGCGGAACGGGCACAGGCATGAAGCAGCTGGTGTGGGTCGGCATGCAGACCGACAAGAGGGGCCGCCCTTGAAGACCGCGTGGACGGTGTACTGCAAGGAGCTGCTCGACGCGCTGCGCGACCGGCGCACCCTGCTGATGGTGGTGCTCAGCTCGGTGGCGATAGGGCCGATCCTGCTCGTGGCGCTGTCGGCGCTGATCGGCGGCATCGAGAAGCGCGCCGAGCAGCGTGAGGTGGTGGTCGCGGGCCTTCAACACGCACCGAGCCTGCGCAACTACTTCGAACGCCAGACCTACACCGTGCGTGACGCTCCCGCCGACTACGAACAGCAGCTCAAGGACAGCAAGCTGGGCGACCCGGTGCTGGTGGTCGGCAAGGACTTCGAGCTCGGGCTGCGCCGTGGCGAGTCGCCAGTGGTGGAGCTGGTCTCCAGCAGCGCGAACCAGCGTGCCCAGAACAGCGTCGGCCGCCTCGGTCGCCTGGTGCGCGGCTTTTCGACCGAGCAATCAACCCTGAGGTTGGCGATGCGCGGCGTCTCGCCTGCCATGCTCGACGTCATCGACATGCAGGAGCGCGACCTGGCCAACCAGCGCACCAACGCGGCCCAGCTCACCAGCATGATTCCGTTCTTCGTGCTGATGGCGGTGTTGTACGGCGCGCTGAATGCAGCGCTCGACACCACCGCCGGCGAGCGCGAGCGCGGCTCGCTCGAGCCCTTGTTGATGAACCCGGCCTCGCGCCTGTCGCTGGTGGCGGGCAAGTGGGGCGCGGTGGCGACCCTGGGCATGTTGATCGCGTTGTTGAGCTGCCTGAGCTTCCTGCCGGGCCAGTGGCTGCTGCGCAGCGAAACCTTGGCCGCGATGTTCCAGTTCGGTCTGCGCGAAACCGCGCTCTTCCTGGCCCTGCTCGCCCCGCTGGCAGCGGCGCTGTCGGCGTTGATGATGGCGATTGCGATCCGCTGCAAGACCTTCAAGGAGGCGCAGGCGAACAACACGATGGTGATCCTTGGCGTGTCGATGCTGCCGCTGGTGCAGGTCTTCAACCAAAGCGGCGAAGCGCCCTGGCATTTGTGGGTGCCGGCGCTGGGGCAGGTGACGCTGATGGCGCGTGTGCTCAAGGGCGATGCGGTGTCGGCGCTGGACGTGACGGTCCCGCTGCTGGCCTGCGCCGTGGTGGCCACGTTGGGCATCGTCTACGTGGCGCGCAGCCTGCGCAGCGCCGCGGTGCGCTGAGCCGCAGCGGCCAGAGCGCCGGCCATCGCGTCCAGCCGGGCACGAACCGCCGGCGCCGCGCGCCCCCGGCACTCAGGGCGTTGTGCAACGCTCCAGGGTCGACAGCCAGCGCATCGCCTGCACCGTGGACTCACCGCACATTTCGGCGCTCGGCCGCAAGGAAGTGCAGACCGCCGGCCGCCGCGGGTCACCGAAGATCGCGCAACGTCGTTCGGGCGTGAGCTGGACACAAACGACCCCGGCGGGCTTGCCGTCGGGCATGCCGGGTATCGGCGAGGAGATCGACGGCGCGGCGCAGCAGGCTCCGCAGCCGGGGCGACAGTTCATGCACACGATTGTCTTCGGCTGCCGATGCTCGCGCGATCGATCGGCCGACGCGCTGTCGACGCATGCAGCAAGTGTTGGCTTGGCTTGCCCCGCTTTGCCGACCTCCTATTTGAGAACAATTCGCATTTACCGGTGTTGAGCACCGCGTCGTTGCCGCCCGAGAATCAGCCCGGCGCCGCGGCTCGAACTCAGCGAAGGCCGCGACGGTGACAAGCCCGGCCCGCACAAGCCCCCTTCCGCCTAAAATTTCAAGCTCCCGAACTCTGCCTCGGCCTCACTCTCGCCGGCCGCTCTGACTGTGCATCACCCAAAGGAATTCGACGTCATCGTGGTGGGTGGTGGCCACGCCGGCACCGAGGCTGCGCTTGCTGCGGCGCGCATGGGCTGCGCGACGCTGCTGCTCACCCACAACATCGAGACGCTGGGCCAGATGAGCTGCAACCCGTCGATCGGTGGCATCGGCAAGGGGCACTTGGTGAAGGAGGTCGACGCGCTCGGCGGCGCAATGGCGCTGGCCACCGACGAAGCCGGCATCCAGTTCCGCATCCTCAATTCCTCGAAGGGACCTGCCGTGCGCGCCACCCGCGCCCAGGCCGACCGGGTGCTCTACCGCGCCGCGATCCGGCGGCGCCTGGAAAACCAACCGAACTTGTGGCTGTTCCAGCAGGCGGTGGACGACCTGATGGTCACGGGCGACCGCGTCGGGGGCGCGGTCACCCAGTCGGGCCTGCGCTTTCGCGGCCGCACGGTGGTGCTGACCGCGGGCACCTTCCTCGATGGGCGCATCCATGTGGGCCTGCAAAGCTACAGCGCCGGGCGCGCCGGCGACCCACCCGCGATCAGCCTGTCGGCCAGGCTGAAGGAACTGAAGCTGCCCCAGGGGCGGCTGAAAACCGGCACGCCGCCGCGCCTGGACGGCCGGACGATCGACTTTGCCAAGTTGGCCGAACAGCCCGGCGACCCCGACGCCGTCGTCTTCAGTTTCATGGGCGACAGCACGATGCACCCGCGCCAGCTGCCGTGCTGGATCACCCACACCAACGAGCGCACGCACGAGATCATTCGCTCGGGGTTTGACCGCAGCCCGATGTTCACCGGGGCGATCGAGGGCGTGGGGCCGCGTTATTGCCCGAGCATCGAAGACAAGGTGAATCGCTTTGCCGACAAAAGCAGCCATCAGATCTTTCTCGAGCCGGAGGGCTTGACGACGCACGAGTTCTACCCGAACGGCATCTCGACTTCACTGCCCTTCGATGTGCAGCTCGCCGCGGTGCAGTCGATGGTGGGGCTTGAAAACGCGCATATCCTGCGCCCGGGCTATGCGGTCGAGTACGACTTCTTCGACCCTCGGGAGCTCGGCGCTGGCTTCGAAACTCGTGCAGTGCGCGGGCTCTTCTTTGCAGGCCAGATCAACGGCACCACCGGCTACGAAGAGGCCGCTGCGCAGGGACTCTATGCCGGCATCAATGCCGCCTTGCAGGTGCGTGGGCAGGCCCCCTGGCTGCCGCGGCGCGACCAGGCCTACCTCGGTGTGCTGGTCGACGACCTGGTGACCAAGGGCGTCTCCGAGCCCTACCGCATGTTCACCAGCCGCGCCGAGTACCGGCTTCAACTGCGCGAGGACAACGCCGACCTGCGCCTGACCGAGGACGGCCGCAAGCTCGGGTTGGTGGACGATGCGCGCTGGGCGGCGTTCAACCGCAAGCGCGACGCTGTTTCACGTGAAACTCGGCGCCTGAACAGTGTGTGGGTGCGCCCGGGCACCGTCACTGCCGCAGACGCCGAGCGCCTCGTCGGCAAAGCTCTCGAACACGAGTACAGCCTGACCGAGCTGCTGCGCCGCCCCGGTGTCGGCTTCGATGCGGTCGCCGAAATGGGCCGCCTGTCCCGCGCCGGATCGGTCGAGACAAAAGTCGTCTTGGACGCTGGCATAGAAAGAGTCGCCGTTTCACGTGAAACCTTGACCGCCGAACTCGGCCCGCGGCTGGCCGACGAGGTGATCGAGCAGATCGAGATCTCCATTCGCTACGCCGGCTACATCGACAAGCAGGTGGAAGAGGTGGCGCGAGCCGCGCACTACGAGGCGCTGCTGCTGCCGCGTGAGCTCGACTACAGTACCGTCAAAGCGCTTTCATACGAAGTGCGCCTGAAGCTCAACCGGCACCGGCCCGACACACTCGGGCAAGCGTCGCGGATTTCGGGGGTGACGCCGGCCGCGATCTCCCTGCTGCTGGTTCACCTGAAACGCGGCCGGTTCAAGGGCTTCGCGGCGGCGCCCGTCAGGCCGGCCAACGACGCCGCCACCCGCAAAGCCGTGGCGTGAAGACGCGGCGGCGGGAGCCGAATCCCGCGGTCCCGTCCGAACGCGGGACGGCCGCGAGAAAGGTCGTGGGGACGCCCGCCGGCATGCCGTCGCACCCCGACAGGCCGCCGCCGATTGAACCCGGTCACGCGCAGGCCAAGCGCCTGGCCACGGCTCACCCACCGAGCAGGCAGCCGCTACGCGAGGAACAGCGCTCGCTCCACGCCGTATTGCTCGCCGGCCTGAGCCAGCTTCACATCGAATCCAGCGAAAAGCAGCGCGGCCAACTGCTGGCCCATCTCGCGCTCATCCAACACTGGGGCCGCGTCTACAACCTGACCGCGATACGCGACGCGCGCGAGATGCTGGTGCACCACCTGCTCGACAGCCTGAGCATCGTCCCGGCATTGCAGCGCTACCTGGCCACGCGGCCGAATCGCGCGGCGCGGCCCCGCTTGCTCGATGTCGGCAGCGGCGCGGGCCTGCCAGGTACAGCCATCGCGATCATGTTGCCGGGGGTCGAGGTCTGTTGTGTCGACTCGGTAGCCAAGAAGGCAAGCTTCATCAAGCAAGTCTCGGCGGAACTTGGCTTGGCGAATCTCCGGGCGGTGCATGCACGGGTCCAGGCGCTGGTCGAGTCACCTTTCGACGTGATCACCTCGCGCGCATTTGCATCACTCCAAGATTTCGTCGCCTGGACGCAGCCGCTGCTCGCCCCCGGTGGCGTTTGGATGGCGATGAAGGGTCGCATCCCCGCCGAGCTGGGCGCATTGATGGCAGGCGTGGAGGCGTTTCACGTGGAACCGCTCGTGGTGCCTGGTCTCGAGGCCGAGCGCTGCCTGGTCTGGTTGCGGCGAGCCTCGTCGCCTTCGGCCGCGGAACCGCCTGGAATCACGTCCCGGGCCTGACCCACCCAGCGCGATCTCCGCATCACCCGCAAGCCAGTCACCCGAATTTTCTGCGCTACGCTTCTGGCTCTCGGCGTGTGGCCGCATCACCGCCGCCGCCCTCTCGATACGCCGCCTCAGGCGCCACCTCTCGCACAGCTCGCGACCGGTCCCAAACGACTTCACCCGCTCCCATCGCCCCCCATCCCATGCTTGGCATCAACGACTTCGGCGCCTTCTGTGTCGCGATCCTCGTCTTCCTCGCTCTGCCGGGGCCGGGTACCTTTGCCTTGCTCGGCTCGACCGCCAAAGGCGGCTTGCGCGCCGGCGCCGCGGCCACCGCAGGCTTGATTGCCGGCGACCAGATCCTGCTCTGGCTCGCCGTCGCGGGTGTCGCAGCGCTGTTGGCCGCACATCCCAACATCTTCAGCGCGGTGCAATACCTGGGCGCCGCGTACCTGGCCTGGATCGGCTTGCGCCTGTTGTTCGTGCGCGGCGACAGCGATGCGTCGCCGGTTCGCGTCGAACCGCGCCACTATGCGCGGCAAGCGCTCCTGATCACGTTGCTGAACCCGAAGGCGATCATTTTCTACATGGCCTTTTTCCCGCTCTTCATCGACCCCGCCCGGCATCTCGGGGTCACTACTTTCGCCGCAATGGCGGTGACGATCGCGGTCATCACCGCTGCGTACTGCCTCACCCTCTGCATCTTCGCCAACGCTGTCACACAACGCCTGAGCGCGCACCGGCAGCTCTCGCGCTGGATTCAGCGCCTGGCCGGGCTGGTGCTGATCGGATTCAGCATCCGGTTGATACGGGATTGAGCGGCCACCCGAGACGCCATCCACATATCAGAAGCTTCTGCTCACTTGCACAGAATCACTAGCAAACAAGAGGCATGACCCGAGTTTTCTGCATCGCCAATCAAAAGGGCGGCGTCGGCAAGACGACCACCACGGTGAACCTCGCCGCCGGCCTGGCCCGCATCGGCCAACGGGTGCTGGTGGTCGACCTCGACCCCCAGGGCAACGCGACCATGGGCTCGGGCATCGACAAACGTGCGCTCCAGTTGAGTGTCTACGACGTGCTGCTCGAATCCGCCTCGGTCGCCGAGGCGCGGGTGAAATCGGAGAAGGGCGGCTACGACCTGCTTGGCGCCAACCGCGAGCTGGCCGGCGCCGAGGTGGAGCTGGTGCACCTGGAGCGGCGCGACCGCCGCTTGCGCGGTGCGCTCGCCGCCGTGGCGAGCGACTACGACTTCGTGCTCATCGACTGCCCGCCGAGCTTGAGCCTGCTCACGCTCAACGGCTTGTGCAGCGCGCATGGGGTGATCGTGCCGATGCAGTGCGAGTACTTCGCGCTCGAAGGACTCTCCGACCTGGTCAACACGATCAAGCAGGTGCATGGCAACCTCAACCGCGACCTGCAGATCATCGGCCTGCTGCGTGTGATGTTCGACCCGCGCATCACGCTGCAACAGCAAGTGAGCGAGCAGCTCAAGGCGCACTTCGGCGACAAGGTGTTCAACACCGTGGTGCCGCGCAACGTGCGCCTGGC
>JANNGZ010000191.1:0-1962 GCA_031404155.1 Burkholderiales bacterium | reverse complement strand
CCCCACGCCCGCCGCTTCGCCCGCCAGCGACCACCCGCCGCTCGGTCCCGAGGACTTCGATGCACTCGACCACGCGCTGGACGCGATGCGCGAGCACGACCACGAGATGCCGGAGTGGGAGTTTTGCGAAGGCTTCATGGCTGCGCTGATCTGCACCCGCCGCGCCATCGCGCCCGCCGAATACTGGCCGGTGCTGTTGGGCGCGGACTTCGTGCCGGCGCGGCACATGGAGTTCGTCTGGCGCTGGCAGCGGCGCTGGCGCGAGATCGAAGCCGCGCTCGATGCCGACGTGCAGACGCTGAACGACGAGCGCTGCTACCAGCCCGAGGTGGTCGACGTGCGTGGCGCGATCGCCGCCATGCCCGAGGCGCAGCCTCCCGACGTGGCCGGCAAGTTCATCCCCGCCGTGGCGCAGATCTGGGCGCTCGGCTTCCTGTTCGCGCTGGAGAGCTGGCCCGAGGAATGGGCTGCGCCGCGCGACCCCGAAACGGCCCAGATGCTCGACGACGCGCTGGCGGCGATCGTTGCGCTGACCGAAGACGACACCGGCAAACCGGCGCTGTCAATGTTCAGCGAAGACGGGCCGCCGAGCGTGAGCGAGGCGCGCCTGGACGATGTCGGCGTCGCCATCTGGGCCGTGTATGACCTGCGCCAGCTCTGGAAAAGCCTCGGCCCGCGCGCCGAGCCGGTGCGCAAGGCAGCCGAGCCGGGCCGCAACGACCCCTGCCCCTGCGGCAGCGGCAAGAAGTACAAGAAGTGCCACGGGGCTGGTTGAAAGCCTGGGTCAGCCGCCCGGCGGGCGTTGTCACGGTGTTTTCACGGGCTGGTCATAGGCTCTCCGCACTCCGCCGACACATTTCAGGAACCCATGACCAAAGATCATTCGAAGATGGAGGACTCGAACCCGAGCCCCAACCCCTCGATTCACCAAGTCTCGGATCCGGCTCGCCGCGTCTTCGTGCGCGGCGGCATCGGCGCCATCACGGCCAGCCTGTTCGCTCCGATGGCCGTCGGCGCGCTGGCCGGTTGCGCCACCGGCGCGAGCAGCAGCGTGGCTTCACTCGGGCGCGGCATCGGCTTCAAGGGCGTGCCGATGGCCGCGGGCGACACCATGGTCGTGCCCGATGGCTACAGCGCCAGCGTGCTGTACCGCTGGGGCGATCCGGTCGGCGTGGCCGGCCAGATGCCGGCCTTCAAGGCCGACGCCTCGAACACCGCGGCCGAGCAGGCAGTGCAGGCCGGCATGCACCATGACGGCATGGCGTTCTTTCCGATGGCGGGCGCGCCGCAGCGCGGCCTGCTGGCGATGAACCACGAATATGTGGACGATGGCCTGCTGCATCCCGATGGCATGGCGAGCTGGAGCGCCGAGAAAGTGCGCAAGGCGCAGGCAGCGCACGGGGTTTCGGTGATCGAGATCGAGCGCAGCTCCAGCGGCTGGAAGCAGGTGCTGCCCTCCCGGTACGCGCGTCGCATCACGGCCAGCACACCCATGACCTTGACCGGCCCGGCCGCCGGCCACGCCATGATGAAGACCGCCGCGGACCCCGCCGGCACGCGGGTGCTGGGCACGCTGAACAACTGCGCCAACGGCGAAACGCCCTGGGGCACCTACCTTACCTGCGAAGAGAACTTCGCCTTCTACTTCGAAGGGCCCGAGACGCCCGACGCGCACCAGAAGCGCTGGAATCTGATCAAGAGCCATGGCGCCATTTACCGCTGGCACGAGCACGACGAGCGCTTCGATGCGGTCAAGCATCCGAACGAACCCAACCGCTTCGGCTGGATCGTCGAAATCGATCCGATGGACCCGACCAGCACGCCCATCAAGCGCACCGCGCTCGGCCGCGCGGCGCACGAGGGCGCCACGGTGGCGCTGGCCGCCTCGGGCCAGGTGGTGGTGTACATGGGGGAGGACGCACGCTTCGAGTACATCTACAAGTTCATCAGCCGTGACGCGCG
>JANNGZ010000190.1:0-19747 GCA_031404155.1 Burkholderiales bacterium | reverse complement strand
CTCTACCGTGGCGATGCGCCGGCTGTACAGCGCGCGCCCGCGTGGCGAGTCGATGGCGCTGCGCATGCGCGCGCTCGGGTGCTTGGCCTCGACGGCTCGGCGTTCGAAGCGCGCCACCTGGCGCCCGCGAGTGGCCAACGGATTGCGCAGGCACTGGCTGCGCAGCGCACAGCCCGCGCAGTCGCTGGCCTGCGCCTCGTAGCCCTGGATGACGCCCTTGCCGGTGGCCATCTTGGCGCTGTCGGGGTCGGTGATGTTGGTCTTGAGTTCGCCGCCCTTGCGGTTGAGCCGCTTGGGCTGCGTGGCGATGAACGCGCGCGTGGCCTGGGCCTCGCGCTTGAGTTGATCGATGCGGTGCTGGCGTTGGTTGTCCAGGGGTTCACCGTGTTCGTCCTGCGCCTGGTGCAGGGCGACGATCTTGGCCGCGGCCTTGTCCAGCCGCTCGGCGCGGTGGGCCAGCTCGGCATGGGTGCCACTGCGCTCCTTGCTGGCGTTGGCCGGCAGCAAGACGGCAGTCGATGGCGAACATGGCCTTGCCGATCAGCCCGAGCCGATCGCAGGTCAGCAGCACTTGGGTGAACAGCGCACCGATCTGCGGCCCGAGCTCGCGCACGAACTTGGCAATGTGGGTGTAGCTCGGGCGCGCGTCGCCGGAGACAGCCATGAACAGCACGTTCTGTTCGCAGGCCGCTTCGATCTTGCGGCTGGTGATCAGGCCACGGCTGTAGGCCAGCAGCACGATCTTGAGCATGGTGCGCGGGTCGTAGGCGCTGGCGCCGGTCTGGTCGTTGCGGAACTTGGCGTCGAGCGCGGAGAGGTCGAGTTCTTCATCGACCAGGTGCTGCAGCGCGAACTCGAAGGTGCCGGGCTGGATCTGCTCTTGGAGCACGACCGCGATGAACAGGCCGTTGCGCTGGACGGGCTTGTAGCGGGGCATCTTGCGGACCTCTGATCGCTGCGATGTGCGAGCAACGCGGCTCGCACCGCCTTCGTCGTCAGCGCTATCCCGAAGCCTTCGTCATCCAGTTATTGCACAGTCTCAACGTTTGAGTTCAGCGGCGCCGTCAGGCGGCCGCTTGAACGAAGGGCGGCACTCGCGCGCTCTCCAATGCCAGTAAGTCAGTACGAAAGAACCTTGTCGTGCTCGAGCGCCAGACGGATAAGAACATTGGGCATAGCAAACTCTGCTGGCTTGCCAGCGATATCGGGTTCGAGCAAGCCGCGCGACTTGGCAGACATTCCTGATAGATAGAACTTGGCCCCGCCTGCTGCGAGGGCGTCATAGTGTTCACGAAGCTTCCCAGTTCCCAGACCTACAAGTGAGTCCAAGACAGCTTCGCGCAGAAGTTGAACCGCATCGCCCGCCAGGAAGAGGCTGACAGAGTGCCCTTCGTCCAAGGCTGTCTTGGCCACAAGGAACGCCAGAGCGGCGCGGGTGGGGTCGTTGGGGCCGCACGTGGCGTGCACAAGGATCTTGGCCATTGGTTCCTCCAGTGATACTTGAGGGCTCAACTCTATACGTACCGCTGGGACTGACTCGCACGAGCGGCCACACTCCGGCTCGTTTGTGCCGCCTAACGCCGCCGCTCAGCCGACGCCGAAGGCGGTCGGATGCAGTGGCTTGTTAGGGGCGCTTTTCATTGAGCGCCCTCACAAGGTCCCCTGACAAGTTCACCGGCGGGCCGCTACGAACAAGCAAGGTGTTGATCATCGATTGAATAACGCTAGGCTTTAAATCCTCTGGAATGAGGCTCGTAAGGTTGTAAGCGAACATAAGGTCGTCACGCTGAACGAGCGCGGTGTAGAACACATTCAACTGCTTCAGATTGCGGGTATAGAGGAAAAAGAAGCCCGCACCAATAAACTGGGTCAAAACGCCGCCAGCCGTTGTTGCAACCGATATGGCTGAGGCAAAACCGGCAAGAGCCAAGCCGACGCCCACAACGAGGACCATCAGCCCGATGACTAGCGCCGCGAGACTCGCCCAGAAGCTCCAGGCGAGATGACGCTGATTGGTCTTGTAGTACGCGTCGATGTGAGCAGCTGCACTGCTAGATGCCATGTGAGCCCCTAAACCTAATGTCGCCCGCAGTGGTGCGGCGTAGCAAGTCCGGATACGCCGCAGCCTTGCGGCGTAGCAAGGGCGGTGACTGCCAGGCTGGATCGAGAGTCGTTGCCCGCAAAGTCGCGCCGATGCTGACTTTGCGCGTTCGGCGCTGCCACGAAGGCAGCGCGCGCCGCCGTGATACGCCGCAGTATCGATCTGGCCTTCACGCCAACGCCCGCCCAATCAAAATCTTCTGCACATCGCTCGTGCCCTCGTAAATCTGGCACACCCGCACGTCGCGGTAGATGCGCTCCACCGGAAAGTCGCTCACGTAGCCGTAGCCGCCGTGGATTTGCAGCGCGGCGCTGCACACTTCCTCGGCCATTTCGCTGGCAAAGAGTTTGGCCATCGCGGCTTCTTTCAGGCAGGGGCGGCCGGCGTCCTTCAGGCTGGCGGCGTGGTGGATCAGCTGGCGCGCGGCCTCGATTTTTGTGGCCATGTCGGCGAGCCGGAATTGCAGCGCCTGGTGTTCGAAGATCGGTTTGCCGAAACTCACCCGCTGCTTGCTGTAGACGAGTGCGGCGTCGAACGCGGCGCGGGCCATGCCCACGCTTTGGCTGGCAATCCCGATGCGCCCGCCTTCCAGGCCCGACAGCGCGATCTTCAAGCCCTGGCCTTCGTCGCCGATCAGATTGGCGGCGCTCACGCGGCAGTTCTCGAGGTTGATCTGCGCGGTGTCGCTGGCGTGCTGGCCGAGCTTGTCTTCCAGCCGCGCCACGGTGTAGCCGGGGCTGGCGGTGGGCACGATGAAGGCGCTGATGCCCTTCTTGCCCGCCATCTTGTCCGTTACCGCCATCACGATGGCGACGTCGCCGTTCTTGCCGCTGGTGATGAACTGCTTGACGCCGTTGAGCAGGTACGCGTCGCCGTCCTTGACCGCGGTGGTGCGCAGGCCGCCGGCCTCGGAGCCCACATGCGGCTCGGTGAGGCAGAAGGCGCCGAGCATGTCGCCGCGCGCCAGCGGCTTCAACCATTGCTGCTTCTGCGCCTCGCTGCCCCAGGCCATCAGGATGGAACACACCGGGCAGTTGTTGACACTCACGATGGTGCTGGTGGCGCCGTCGCCGGCGGCAATTTCTTCGAGGATGAGCGATAGCGCCAGGTAGTCCAGCCCCGCGCCGTCGTACTCGGTGGGCACCGCCACGCCGTAGCAGCCCAGCCCGGCCAGGCCCTTGAGCTCCGCGCGCGGAAAGTGGTGCTCCTTGTCCCAGCGCGCGGCGTGCGGCGCGATGCGGTCTTGCACGTAGTTGCGCACGGCGTCCTGCACGGCGGTGTGGTCGTCATTCAGCAGCATGGGGTGCCTCTCCAAGGGTGCAGCGCACGCCCTGCCGGCGCGTCAGTAGATGCCATCGTCGCGCAGTGGGTTGATCGTCTCGTTGGTCCCACCCATCACCTCGCCATCACGGGCGCTCGGCCAACGCCAGCCGCGCTGCGAGCAGGAACATCAGGTCCACGCCCGGCGTGGCGTTGAGCACGAACACGGTGAAGGCGAAGAGCGCCAGGTCGTGGGTGCCGAACATCGTGAAGCTTGCCGAAGAGCTTGGTGTTCAGTGCGGCGCTTCAGGCAAGAGCCCGCTTGACCAGCACCGTGCTCTGCGCCTGCACCGCCACCTGCCCGCCCGGCGAACGCGCGCTGCCTTCGAGCTGGCCGATGGTGCCGCCGAGCTTGGCGTTCCACTCCACCGCGGTGACCAGCCACTCGATGTCCACGTCCTGGCCGGCGAACACCGGGTGTTTGAAGCTGAGGCTCAGGTCCAGGCACAACATTTCGCGGCGCAGGCCGCCGGGGTCGGTGCGCGAGAAGTGGGTGGCCAGCACGCCCATCATGATCGCGCCGGTTTGCTGCCCGCTGGCAATCACCTCGCCGAAACGCGCGAGCTGCGCGGCGCGGGTGTCGTGGTGCAGCGGGTTGCGGTCGTGGGTCATGCGCGCAAAGGCGGCGATCTCGTCACGCGTGTAGCGCACGGTGTGGCGCACCGCCTCGCCCTTGGCGATCAGGCGGTGCTCGGCACGGTCTTCGGTCATCACTTCGGGAATCACTTCGGTATCACCACTTCGGTCATCGCTGCGGTGATCAAACCAGTTCCACCGCCATCGCGGTGGCTTCGCCGCCGCCGATGCACAGCGCCGCCACGCCGCGCTTCAAGCCGCGCTTTTTCAGCGCGCCAAGCAGCGTCACCACAATGCGCGCGCCCGAGGCGCCGATCGGGTGGCCGAGCGCGCAGGCGCCGCCGTGCACATTGACGATTTCATGCGGCAGCTTGAACTCGGCCATGGCGGCCATGGTGACGGCGGCGAAGGCCTCGTTCACCTCCCAGAGGTTCACGCTCTTGGCGTCCCACGCGGCCTTCTTCAGCGCCTTTTCGATCGCGCCCGCGGGCGCGGTGGCGAACCATTCCGGAGCCTGCGCATGCACCGCGTGGCTGACGATGCGGGCCACCGGCTTCACGCCCATCTTGCTGGCGGTGCTCTCGCGCATCAGCACCAGCGCGGCGGCGCCGTCGCTGATGCTCGACGAGGTGGCCGCGGTGATCCTGCCGTCTTTCTTGAACGCGGGTTTGAGACCGGCGACCTTGTCGAGCTTGGCCTTGAAGGGCTGCTCGTCGAACTTGACGACCGTGTCGCCCGCCTTGCCCGGAAGCGACACCGGCGCCATCTCCCAGGTGAAGCTACCGTCTTCATTGGCGGCCTTGGCGCGGGTGGTGGAGGCGATCGCAAAAGCGTCCATCGCCTCGCGGCTGAAGTTGTATTTGCCGACACATTGTTCGGCGAACAGGCCCATGGACTTGCCGCGCTCGTAGGCGTCTTCCAGGCCGTCCATCGCCATGTGGTCGTAGAGCGCCGCGGCGCCGTACTTGACGCCCTTGCGCGCGAACACCAGGTGCGGCGCGTTGGTCATGCTTTCCATGCCGCCGGCCACCATGACCGTGGCCGAGCCGGCGGCCAGCATGTCGTGCGCGAACATCATCGCGCGCATGCCCGAGCCGCACATCTTGCTCAGGGTGACGGCGCCGGTGGCGTCCGGCAGGCCCGCCTTGCGCAGCGCCTGCCGCGCCGGCGCCTGGCCCTGGCCGGCCATCAGGCAGTTGCCGAACAGCACTTCGTCGACGCTGTCGCCGGGCACGCCGGCGCGTTCGACCGCGGCCTTGATCGCGACGGCGCCGAGTTCCCAGGCGGCGAGCGAGGAGAAGTCGCCGAGCAGGCCGCCGATGGGGGTGCGGGCGGCGGAGACGATGACGATCGGGTCGGTGGCCATGGGGAGCTCCTTGCGGGTTCGGTGGAGGAAGTGAAGGCTACTCGGCGGCGCAAGGCAATGCACGCGGTGGGACATCCAGTGTCCGACATCAAACCGCGGCTTGCTCCTGCGCCGCGAGCGCGACGATGTATTGCTGGAACGCCTCGTCCTCGCCGCGCAACAAGGACGGCAGAACGTTGCGAAAATCCTCGCGCCGGCACCACTCGCGCATGTAGTCGTCCCAGGAGTTCCAGCGCCGGCGTTCGGTGGCGGTCATTTGATCCTTGTGCGCCACCAGGTAGGCCCGCTCGAACAGCGAGACCAGCATGTCGAAGATGACCAGCCTGCGCTCACGCTGCTCGGGCGTCGGATCGGCCAGCGCGGCGGTGCTGCGCAGTTGCAGGTCGGCGTGGGCCAGCACCACTTTCAGGAAGTCGTTGTAGGCGTCGGCCAGGTGAAGGTAGGCCTCCTCGTCCTCGTTCTCCCGCTGCTCGCGCTGCTGCCGGGCGTACACCCAGACCGCAAACGGCAGGCCGACGATCGCGACCACGAAGCTCGCGATTTCGAGCAGCTCCTTGAGGGTCACCGGCGCACCCTAGACGCTGCGCGTCGCCTGGCCCGCGGAGGAGCCAGGCCTTCGCCAGGCACAGCCCGTCCGCAGGGACGGTCTGAGTCCGGGCTCAGTCCCGCCGAGCGGGAGCATTCGCACTTGGGGCCGAGTGCCGCGGCTCCAAGTCCGCCTGCGCGGACTTGGACGGCACGAGGGCCATCGGACTCTGGCCGAGGGCGGCCCGGCGTGCTCATTCCAACGCCAACTCGTGCGCCAGCCGCGGGGCGCCGGTGTCGCGCCGGAATCTCTTGTGCGGGTCGTAGGGGAACACGTCGTGCACATGGCCGGCGGCAATGCGCTCCTTGTGGGCGTTCCAGAACGCGGCGTCGAGCAAATCGGCATGGTGCTTCATGAACACTTCGCTCACCGCCGGGTTGCCGAGCAGGAAGGGGCGGAAGGTTTCCGGGAACACGTCCTTCGGGCCGACCGTGTACCAGACATCGGCGCTCATCTCCTCTTCCGGGTTGCGTGGCTCGGGAACGCGGCGGAAGTTGCAGTCGGTCAGGTACTCGATCTCGTCGTAGTCGTAGAACACCACCTTGCCGTGGCGGGTGACGCCGAAGTTCTTCCAAAGCATGTCGCCGGGGAAGATGTTGGCGGCCACCAGGTCCTTGATCGCGTTGCCGTACTCGATCACCGCGTGTTCGATCTGCTTGGGCGAGGCCTCCTGGAGGAAGATGTTCAGCGGCACCATCCGCCGCTCGATGTAGACGTGTTTGAGGATCACCTCGGTCTGGCCGTCGTCGTCGCGGTCCGAGACCTCGAGCAGGCTCGGGCAGAAATGCTCCAGCTCGGCGATCAGCGTTTCCTCGAAGCGAGCGCGGGGGAAGGCCACGTTGGAGAATTCCAGCGTGTCGGCCATGCGGCCGACGCGGTCGTGCTGCTTGACCAGCAGGTACTTGCGCATGATCTGTTCGCGCGTGGTTTCCTTCTGCGGCGGGTAAAAATCCTTGATCACCTTGAACACGTAGGGGAAGCTGGGCAGGTCGAACACCAGCATCACCATGCCCTTGATGCCGGGCGCGATGCGGAACTTGTCGCTGCTGTGGCGCAGGTGCGCGAGGAAGTCGCGGTAGAACAGGTTCTTGCCGTGCTTCTGCAGGCCGATCGCGTTGTACAGCTCGGCGCGCGGCTTCCTCGGCATCATCGAGCGCAGGAACTGCACGTAGGCGCTCGGGATCTCCATGTCGACCAGGAAGTAGGCACGCGCGAAGCTGAACAGAATCAGCAGGTCGTCCTCGCCGAAGAGCACCGAGTCGATGAACAGGCGGCCGCTTTCTCGGCCATGCAGGATCGGCAACGCAAACGGCGTCTCGTGGAAACCGTTGATGATCTTGCCCACCACATAGGCGCCCTTGTTGCGGTAGAACAGGTTGGCCAGCACCTGCACCTGGAAGTTGGCGCGCATGCGGAAGCTCGCCAGCTCGCGCAGCACCGCGTCGTGCACCAGGCCCACGTCGCGGTCGAGGTCCTCGAATTCGCGCTGGAGCTGGAAGTTGTCGATCACGCGGTAGAAGGTGTCGCGCAGCGCCTCGCGCGTGGGCGGGTAGTAGGCGCGGTAGGTGGGCAGGGACGCCGGCTCGTCGTTTTCGATGTACTCGGTGGAGACCGCCGGGCGCACGAAGATGAAGTGGTTGTGGAAGTAGTTGCGGTGCAGGATCTTGGTGGTGACCGAGTTGAAAAAAGTCTCGGCCAGCTCGGGCTGGTGGTGGTTGGTGAGCAGCCCGATGTAGTGCAGCTTGACCTGCTGCCACAGGTCCATCGGCAGCGTGCTGGCGCCGAACTCGTTTTGCAGGCGTTCGGCGGCTTCGTCCACCCGCATGTCGTAGAACTCGATGCGTTCGCGCTGCGCCCGCTGCTGGCCATGCCAGTCGGCGGCTTCAAAACGCGCCTTGGCCTCACGGCTGGTTTCGCGGAACAGCCGGTAGTGGCGGTTGAAGCCTTCGAGCATCGCCTGCGCGATATAGAAGCCGCGGCTGTCGGTAAGGTGCTGGGGGAACATGGGCGGTGCCGGCTCGCAGGTCGATGAGGGTCAGCGCTGGGCGCTCAATCGTCGTCGCCGGCGGCGGCCACACGCGGGTAGCGCTTGAGCGCCGCGGCAAAGACCTGCACCACGCTGTCGGGCCGGTCCATCGTGACCTCGAGGTTCTTCAGCAGCCCGTCGCGCAGGCCGTACACCCAGCCGTGCACCGCCACCGGCTGGCCGCGCGCCCAGGCGTCCTGCAGCACGGTGGAAAGCGCCACGTTGCCCACCTGCTCGATCACGTTCATCTCGCACAGGATGTCCTCCTGCTCCTCGGGCGGCAGATGGTCCAGGCGCTTCCTGTGGCGCATGCGCACGTCCTGCACATGGCGCAGCCAGTTGTCGGCCAGGCCGACGCGGGTGCCGCGCATCGCGGCGCGCACCCCGGCGCAGCCGTAGTGGCCGACGACCATGATGTGCTCGACCTTCAGGTGCTCGACCGCGAACTGGATCGTCGACAGCGCGTTCAGGTCCGAGTGCACCACCACGTTGGCCACGTTGCGGTGCACGAACACCTCGCCCGGGTCCAGCCCGGTGATCTCGTTGGCCGGCACCCGGCTGTCGGCGCAGCCGATCCACATGTACCTCGGGCTTTGCTGCTTGGCCAAGCGGGTGAAGAAGCCGGGCTCGCGCGCCTCGGTGTTGCGCGCCCAGCGGCGGTTGTTGGCCATCAGGTCGTCGAGTTCGTCGCTCATGGTGTGGAAGTCTGGCTGATTGGATCGCGGTAGCGGGCATAGATCACGCGGTCGATCACGCTGCCGGCCTTGATGGCACTTTGCGGCTGCACGCCTTCACGCACCATGCCGGCCTTCTCGGCCACGCGCATTGAAGCCGCGTTGTTGGTGTGGATCGGGGCGAATACGCGCGTGACCTGCGGATCGGCAAAGGCGCGCTCGGCCAGCGCGCGCGCGACCTTGCTGGCCACGCCTTGCCCCCAGTACGGCTCGGCGAGCCAGTATCCGATCTCGGCGTTGCAGCGAAACTGGCTCGCGCCGAGGTGCATGCCGCAGCCTCCAACCGCGTGGTCCTCGAAAGCGATCGCCCAGTTGTCGCCCCCGAAGTCGATATGCCCCTGGCTCACCCAATGGCGCGCGATGTCGATTGTGTACGGATGAGGAAATCCGTCGCTCATGTTGCGCCAGACCTTCGGGTTGGTGGCGTGTTCGGCGAGCGCCGGCGCGTCGTCAACGCGCCAGGCGCGCAAGGTCCAGCCTGCGACGCCGACCTCGACCGTCGGCAAGCTCACATCGTCTCCGCAAACAGCTCGCGCCCGATCAGCATGCGGCGGATCTCACTCGTGCCGGCGCCGATCTCGTACAGCTTCGCGTCGCGCCAGAGCCGCCCGAGCGGGTACTCGTTGATGTAGCCGTTGCCGCCGAAGACCTGGATGCCCTCGCCGGCCATCCAGGTGGCCTTTTCGGCGCACCAGAGGATCACGCTGGCGCAATCCTTGCGCACCTGGCGCACATGCTCGGCGCCGAGTTGGTCGAGGTTCTTGCCCACGGTGTAGCAAAACGCGCGGGCGGCTTGCAGCACGGTGTACATGTCAGCCACCTTGCCCTGGATCAGCTGGAACTCGCCGATGCTCTGGCCGAACTGCTTGCGGTCGTGGGTGTACGGGATGACGTTGTCCATCACCGCCTGCATGATGCCGATCGGCCCGGCGGCGAGCACCGCACGTTCGTAGTCCAGGCCGCTCATCAGCACCCGGGCGCCACCGTTGAGGTGGCCGAGGATGTTGGCCGCGGGCACCTCGACATTGTTGAACACCATCTCGCCGGTGTGGCTGCCACGCATGCCGAGCTTGTCGAGCTTCTGCGCGGTGGAAAAACCCTGCATGCCCTTCTCGACGATGAAGGCGGTGACGCCGCGGGCACCCAGTTCCGGTTCGGTCTTGGCGTAGACGACCATGGTGTCGGCGTCCGGGCCGTTGGTGATCCACATCTTGCTGCCGTTGAGAACATAGTGGCCGCCGGTTTGCACCGCCTTGAGCTTCATCGAGATCACGTCGGAGCCGGCGCCGGCCTCGCTCATCGCCAGCGCACCGACATGCTCGCCGCTGATCAGCTTGGGCAGGTACTTGGCACGCTGGGCGTCGCTGCCGTTGCGCTTGAGCTGGTTCACGCACAGGTTGCTGTGCGCGCCGTAGCTCAGGCCGACCGAGGCCGATGCGCGCGAGATCTCCTCCATCGCCACCATGTGCGCCAGGTAGCCCATGTTGGCGCCGCCGTACTGCTCCGGCACGGTGATGCCGAGCACACCCAAAGCGCCCATCTTTTGCCACAGCTCCATCGGGAACTGGTCGCTTGAGTCGATCTGCGCGGCGCGCGGCGCGATCTCGGCTTGCGCAAAGGAGCGCACCGCGTCGCGCAGCGCGTCGATATCGTCGCCGAGTTGAAAGTCCAGGCCCGGAAGGTTGCTCATGGCTTGCTCCTGAAGTCGCCGCGGCCGACTTCTAACCGGCCGCGGTGCTGGTCGATGGGGTTGACCTTGAGGTCAGCGCCGATGTTAACGAGCACCTGCCGGCACCCGCGCCAATCAGTTTGCGCCCTCGCTGCGGATGCGCTCCTCGGTGCTCGGGTGGGTGGAGAGCCAGTCGGGCACGGCGTCGATGCCGGCAGTGCGTTGCGCCTTCAACAACTTGCGCCAGACCCCGAGCAGCGCGGTGGGCGGCAAGCCGGCTTCGGCCATGAATCGGTGCGCGAAGGTGTCGGCCTCGCGCTCGGCGTCGCGGCTGTACGCGAAGCGCTGCAAAGTGGCGGCCGCGGTCGCGGCCACGGTGGAGAAGTCGCCGAGCACCACGCCGGCCACCGCCAGCAGGCCGATCGACCGCGCTGCGCCACGCATGGCGTGGCGGTGCACCACATGGCCCATTTCGTGGCCGAGCACGGCCATCAATTCGTCGTCGTTGAGCTGCTCGGCCAGGCCGTCGAAGACCACGATCATGCCGTTGGGCAGGGAGACGGCATTGAAGCCCGCGTCGTTCTTCAGGCGCCGGAACTCCACCCGCACGATGAGTTCGGGCTCCAGGCGTGCGGCGGTTTCCACGAAGCGTGCCGCGAGCGCACGGCGCCGCGCCAGCGGCAGAGTCGACGGCTGGAGCAACGTCTTGTCGACCTCTGCCATGGCCTTGTCGCCGGCGCTTTGCTCCACGCTGCGCGGCATGAGTTGCAGCGCCGCGTCGGCGACCAGGCCGGCCCCTACGCGGTCGACCCAGACCACCGCCATCACGATCAGCAGCAGGCACAACAACACGGCGGGCCAGGACGCGATCACCCGCCCCACCGGGGCCTTGGGCCACAGGCACGGCATCAGCGCGTCGGCGAGCACCGCGGCGCGGCTGTCGAGCCAGAGGGTGCCGCCGTCGGGCGTGCCCAGCGGCAGCGGCGCGCCGCGCGAGCGCTCGGCGGGTTTGAGCGCAGCCACGGCGTAGCGGCGCACCGGCCCGGCGGCTGGCGGCGCATCGTCCGGGCGCGGCTCGAGGTCCTCGACCATCTCCAGCGTGTCGCCGCGCAAACGCAGGCGCACCGGGTGGCGGCGGGTGCTCAGGCCGTCGAACCAGGTGGCCGGCACGCCAATGGCCAGGCCGTGGTTCAGGCTGCCCATGCTCACCACCCGAGGTCCAGGCCGAAGAAGTCGGCGGTGGCGTCACCGCTGGCATGGTCTTCGTCGGGCGGGGGCGCGACGGCCACCAGCTCGGCGATCGGCCCGTCGGCCTCGACCACGATCGATTGCAGCCGCAGGCGTGCGATCGCCACCGCGGCGAAGGGCCAGTACAGACCGGCGGTCAGCAGCACCAGCGTTACCTGCCCGAGCAGCAGGCGCCAGAGCTGCAAGCCTTTGAGCTCACCGCGAAAGCGCACCCGGCCCCAGGCCGTGTGCGACCACACCAGCTGCTGCACACGCGCGGCGAAGTAGGGCCAGGCGAAGAACCAGGCGAGCAAGGCCCCGGCGCCGCCGGCGATCTTGCCGAACAGCACCGGCGCGGGCTCGCCGGGCTCGGTGGTGGCCTGCAGGAAGAGGTAGCCGAACGGCGCCGCGAGCGTGGCGCCGACAATGGCCAGCACCGCGGCCGAGAGGTACAGGCCATAGAACTCCACCGCCACGGTCTTGAAGCTGAAGTGCTGGCCGCCGAAGCTGGTGTGCGAGTGCTGCAATTGTTTGAGCCGCGCATGCGCTGCCGGAAGCGCGCACAGCGCCACGACGAGCACGCCGACGATCGTGCCGCGCGGCACCCCCAGGCCCTCGAGCACCGTGCCGAGGGCCCAGAACAACAACATCGGCACGCATACCACGTAGACATGCGCGGTGGGTACGTCGAACGCAAACCGCAAACCGCGCCAGCTGGTGTTGGCGAAGCGAAAGCGCTGTGCGCCCGCGAACAGCAGCGGGCCGACCACGCACAGCAGCAGCAACACCGCCATGCCGAGCCAGGGCGAGACATCGAAGGAATAGCTCCAGGCCACCAGCAGGCCGACCGCGAGCACGCGCCCGAGCAGGATGCGCCAGGGCCGGCCGTGGAAGTCGAAGCGGTCGCCCATCAGCGAGGTGTGCTGCGCGAACCAGCGTGCCTTGCGCACCTTGGCCCAGGCCGAATACACGCCCAGTGTGAGCAGCGTGAAAAACACGTTGACGACCCAGATGCGGAAGTACTCGCCGCCCTGGCCGTTGAAGACCAGCCGGGCCTCGAACTCGACCGGGTGCAGCGAATCCGGCGCGGGCTGCGGCAGGGGCGCGAAGCCCATTGCACGGCGCAGGGCGCCGTCTTCGAGTTCGCGCTCCAGGCGCGAGGGTTCGCGTGCAGACGGTCCGTTCGGCGCTTCAGCTGACGCTTCGACGGGCGCTTCAGGTATGCCGCGGGCTTCGTCGCGCGTGCTCGGCTCGTCCAGTTTGCCGCCTCCCCACATGCCGCGATTGTGCCGGCGGCCCGGCGCGCTCAAGGCCTCATCGGCGTCGGGACTTGCCCGCAGCGGCCACCAGCAGGCTGCGGCAACGCTCCTCGTGCTGCGCGATCTCGGCCAGCATGACGCGGATGTCGTCGAGCTGCTGCTCGAGTTGCCCACGGTGCAGGCGCAGCACCTCCATGAAGGCCTGCAGTTGCGGCGCGGTGTCGGCCTCGCTGTCGTACATGTCGACCAGCTGCTTGATTTCCGACAGGCTCAAGCCCAGCCGCTTGCCGCGCAGCGTGAGCTTCAGGCGCGTGCGCTCGCGGTGGGTGTAAACGCGGTTGCGGCCGGCCCGCGCGGGTTCGAGCAGCCCCACATCTTCGTAGAAGCGGATTGCCCGGGGCGTGATGTCGAATTCCCTGGCCAGCTCGGTGATCGTGAAGGTTTTGCTCGCGCCGGCGGCAGTGCCCGCGACCGCGCTTGCACCCGGGCTCGCATCAGGCCGCGCACCGGGGCTCGCACCCGTATTCGCACCCGTGTTCGCACCCGAGTTCGCACCCGAGTTCGCACCCGAGTTCGGGCTCGCACTCGGTGCGTCAGCGGGGCGTTTGGTGGCAGGCATGAACTAGACTCGATTGACGTTTACGTAAATGTAAAGCGAAGGCGCCGATGGCCAACCCTCTGGAAAGCGAACTGCACTACCTGCTTGGCGACACGCTGCCCGAGCCGGGCCGCACGATCGAGCTGGCGCCGGGGGTGCACTGGCTGCGCATGGCGCTGCCCTTTGCGCTCGACCATATCAACCTGTGGCTGCTGCGCGACCACGACGAAGCCGGCAACCCGGGCTGGGCGATCGTCGACTGTGGCATCGCCAACGACACCACCCGCGACGCGTGGGAGCAGGTGTTCGCCAGCACGCTGCAGGGCCTCCCGGTGCTGCGGGTGATCGTCACCCATATGCACCCGGACCATATCGGCCTGGCGCACTGGCTGACCGAGCGCTGGAAATGCCGCCTGTGGGTCAGCGCCACCGACTACCACATGGCGCGCATCGGCAGCCAGACCAGCACCGGCTTCGGCGGCGACAGCGCGGCCGACTTCTTCGCCAGCCACGGCCTCAACGACCCCGACTCGGTGGCCAAGGTGCGCGCGCGCTTGAACTACTACTCCAGCATGGTGCCGCAGGTGCCGGCGCAGTTCCGCCGCCTGATGGACGGCATGGAAGTTCAGGTCGGCGAGCGGCCTTGGCGCTGCCTGGTGGGCTACGGCCATGCACCCGAGCACATCAGCCTTTATGACGCCGCCGGCGGCACGCTGATCACCGGCGACATGGTGCTGCCGCGCATCTCCACCAACGTGAGCGTGTTCGACACCGAGCCCGAGGCCAACCCGCTGCCGCTGTACCTGGACTCGCTGCAGCGGCTGCTCGCACTGCCCGCCGAGACGCTGGTGCTGCCCTCGCATGGCAAACCCTTCACCGGGCTGCACCGGCGCATCGCGCAATTGCGCAGCCACCACGACGAGCGCCTGGCCGAGGTGATGCGCGCCTGCGCCGCCAAGCCCTGCCATGCGGCCGAGCTGCTGGACGTGATGTTCAAGCGCAAGCTCGACCTGCACCAGACCACCTTCGCGCTCGGCGAGGCCATTGCCCACCTGCACCTGCTTTGGCAGAACGGGCAGCTCTCGCGCCGGCGCGGCGACGACGGCGTCTGGCGCTTTGCCGCGCGCTGAGGTTGCGCCCACCACGGCACGCTGAAGCGCCCCCAACGCCGCAGCGGCGCATGGGGCTACAAATCGGCTCGCGAATACATGCCGCTCGGGCTGGCCCACCGGATGGGTAACGCCGTGGCGCCCTTCGCCGATGCCGAGGTGGCCTTCGCGCAGGGCCCGCACCGATTTGTCGACGACGCGAACCGGCTCGCCCGGTTCGACGACCCTGCGCTGGTGAAGCCGCACCGGGTCTGGTCGATCGGTCGATCGGCGGCAGCGCCTGCATGGCGCTGCCGCTGCTGCACGGGGGCTCGCTCGCACAGGAATTGCGCCGGCTGCCGCGGCCGCAGTCGATGGTGCAGTTCATGGGCTCGTTCGGCCTGGTCGAGCGCCGCACGCGGCAGGACAGCGCCTCGCCGGAGGCCGGCCACGAAAGGCGTCGCCTGAAAGACAAAGGGCCCGTGGTTTGCACCACGGGCCACTTGCTTTCAAGCGCTCGCTGATTTCGGCGGCGGCCGGTTTCCTCTTCCGGCGCGCCCCCTGCGTGTAGACAGCCTGGCGCCAGTGTGTGCAGCACGAGCCGCGCCGGCGATCCTCAAGAAGGGGGAGACACACACCCCCATCGGGGGGTATTGCGCAAGCGGCCGAAATCAGTCGAACACCGGCAGCACGTCGTCGCTCAAGCGCCCGCGCGAGGCCTCGTAGTCGGGTACCACCGAGCGCACCACCTCCCAGAAAGCAGCGCTGTGGTTCATTTCGCGCAGGTGGGCGAGTTCGTGGGCCACCACGTAGTCGATGGTCGGCAGCGCAAAGTGGATCAGGCGCCAGTTGAGGCGGATCGAACCGTCGGCATTGGCACTGCCCCAGCGTGTGGCGGCCGAGCTGAGCGACAGGCGCTTCATGCGCACCCCCAGTTGGCGGGAGAAATGGGCGCAGCGCTCCTCGAACACACGCCGCGCCTGGCGTTGCAACCAGCTCTGCACCGCGTCGCGGATCTGCTGCGCCGAAGCGCCATGCGGCAGGCCGACATGCAAGGTGAGGCGCGGCACGCCGGGGAGGGTGCTCGCGTCCGTATGGAGCACCGCCCCGGTGGCGCGCGGGTCGAGCACCACGATCACCGTTTCGCCGAGAAAGGGAATCGTGGTGCCGTCGCGCCACTCCACCCGCTGCGATCGCAGCCGCTGGGCGCGCTCCTGCTGCTCCTGCAGCTTGCGCAGGATCCAGCCCGACTTTTCCTGCAGCACCGACTCGACTTCGGCCACCGTGACCCAGCGCGGCGCGCTCACCGCCAAACCTTCGGCGCTGACCACGAAGCCGATGCTGCGCCGGCGCGCGCGGCGGAAGGCGTAGCCCACGGTGTGCCCGTTCAGGCGCAGTTCACGTTCGGCGCGCGGGTGGCGCAGCAGGCTGGGCAGGTGGGTCTCCGGGGGCGCGAGCGGGCTCGCGGCGGCGGCCGCAGGCACCACGGACTCGATGCGCTGGCGCGGCGCCGGCGGCACGGCGCGGCGCCCGACGCCTGAATCCACGAGGCCCGGGTTGGCGCCGCGCGGCACGGCGGGCGCACAGGGTGGCAGCGCCATCGCCTCGCCGAACAGCGAGAGCTGCATGAACTCGAAGTCGCGGCTGTCAGGCGTGGGCATTGTTCGTCGCCGATCCGAACCGTGGGGTCTCACGCGGGTGCATCCGAGGCCTCGCAGCCACTCAGGGCCGCAGCGCCGCCGGCGCCACCGTGGCGTTGTCGGCAGCTTCAGCGGTGTACGCCTGCGGGTCCAGCCGCCGCATCTCGGCCTCGATCCAGGCCTCGACCTCGCGCATCAGCTCGTCGGGCTCGCGGCCCAGCGGCGAGATCGGCCGGCCGATCGAGATGTCCACCACGCCCGGCCGCAGCATGAAACTCTTGCGCGGCCAGCAGCGCGCCGAGGTCACCGCGATCGGCACCACCGGCGTGCCGGTGGCGATCGCCAGCCGCGTCGCGCCGGCCTTGTACTGGCCCTGCGCGCCGCGCGGGGTGCGGGTGCCTTCGGGGAACATGATGATCCAGATGCCACGCGCCATCAGCAGGCGCCCCTGTTCGGCCACCTTGCTCCAGGCCTCGCTGCGCTTGCTGCGGTCGATATGGATCATGTCCAGTCGGCCCATGGCCCAGCCGAAAAACGGCACGTAGAGCAGCTCGCGCTTGAACACATAGGCCAGCGGGTGCGCCATCAGGCCGGGGAAGGCGAAGGTCTCCCAGGCGGACTGGTGTTTCGGGCAGAGGATCACCGGAGAAAGTTTGTCGGCCGAGGGCAGATGCTCCATGCCCTGGACGCGATGGCGCACGCCGCAGATGACCCGTGCGCCCCAGATCGCCACATTGAGCCAGCCGACGCACATCCAGTAGAGGCGGTCGCCGCGCAGCACCACCGAGACCAGCACCACCGCCAGCGCCCAGGGCACGACGGTGATGAAGAGCCAAAGCAGGAACAGCGTCGAGCGCAGGCGAAACAGGAGGCGCAAGTGCAGCGCCAAAGGCGGGCCGGCGCGCATCAGGCGAGCCTTCCGGGCATCGAGTCGTTGTCGGGCAGGCCCTTGGCCGCGCGTTCGCGGTGGAGCAGGAACTCGGCGAACGCGGCCAGGTCGCGGTGCACCGTGGTCTTCGGCACCTGCTCCAGCCAGGGCAGCACATGCGCCTCGTCGAGCATGCCGGCACGCCCGCTGCGCACCAAGTGCGGCTCGCAGCCGGCGGCCTGCGCGGCCTGCAAGTCGCGCAGGGTGTCGCAGACCATCGGCACCTCGTTCAGGTGCGCGCCGTAACGCTGGCCGATCTGTTTCATCATGCCCGGCAGCGGCTTGCGGCAGTCGCATTGTTCCTCGGGTGTGTGCGGGCAGAAGAACACCGCGTCGATGCGCCCGCCGGCCACCGCCAGCAGCTTCATCATGTGCAAATGCACCGCGTTGAGCGCGGCCATGTCGATCAGGCCGCGCTCGATGCCCGACTGGTTGGTGGCCACCACCACATGCCAGGCGGCATGGTTCATGCGCGCCACCGCTTCCAGCGCACCGGGCACCGGCTGCCATTCCTCAGGCGCCTTGACATGGTCGTCGCGGTAGACATTCAGGATGCCGTCGCGGCCGAGGATGACGAGCTTGACGGGTTGCATGGTGCCGAGTGTCGCCGCTGTCGGTGCTGGGGGTGGCCGCTGCGATCAGTTCGCGAGCTTGGCCAGGTCGGCCACGCGGTTCATTGCCGCATGCAGTTGCGCCAGCAGCGCGTGGCGGTTGGCGCGCAGCGCGGGGTCCTCGGCATTGACCATCACGGTGTCGAAGAAGGCGTCCACCGGCTCCTTGAGGCCACTCAGTTCGCGCAGGCTGGCGGCGTAGTCGCCCTGGTCGAAAAGCTGGTCGGCCCGCGGCGCGATGCGCGTCAGTTCGGCCTGAAGCTGCTGTTCGGCGGGCTCTTTCAAAAGCGCGAGATCGAGCGCGGCATGGGCCGGCGCCTCGCTCTTCTTCAAGATGTTGGCGATGCGCTTGTTGGCCGCGGCGAGCGACGCGGATTCGGGCAGCGCGGCGAACGCGCGCACGGCGGCCAGGCGCTGCGGCAACTCGGCCCAGCGCGGCGGGCGCAACGCGATCACCGCGTCGACCTCGTGCGCGGTGAAGCCGAGTTCGCGAAGGTAGCCGACCAGGCGCTCGTACAGGAAATGGCTCAGCGGCTCCCGAGCGGCAGCGTGCCCGCTTGCAAACGCGCTGAGCGCCGCATCGACCAGCGCCGGCACCGAGAGCGGAAGTTCGCGCTCGACGAGCATTCGGATCACACCCAGCGCGTGGCGGCGCAGCGCAAACGGGTCCTTGTCGCCGGTGGGCACCTGGCCGACGCCGAACAGGCCGGCCAGGGTTTCGAGCTTGTCCGCCAGCGCGACGACGATGCCCACCTCGTTGCGCGCCAGGCTGTCGCCCGCAAAGCGCGGCTTGTAGTGGTCCTCGATCGCGGTCGCGACATCCTCGCCCTCGCCGTCGTGGCGCGCGTAGTAGCCGCCCATCACCCCTTGCAGCTCGGGAAACTCGCCGACCATGTCGGTGAGCAGGTCGGCTTTGGCGAGCAGCGCGGCGCGGTCGGCCTTCTTCTCCAGCGCTTCGCCGCCGAGTTGCGCGCCGATCGCTCTGGCAATCGCACGCACCCGCGCCACCCGCTCACCCTGCGTGCCGAGCTTGCCGTGGTAGACCACCTTGTCCAGGCCCGGCACGCGCGAGGCGAGCGTCTTCTTGCGGTCCTGGTCGAAGAAGAACTTGGCGTCGGCCAGGCGCGGGCGCACCACCCGTTCGTTGCCGCCGATCACCGCGCTCGGGTCTGCGGGGCGGATGTTGCTGACGACCAGGAACTGGTGGGTCAGCCTGGCCGAAGCGTCGAGCAGCGGGACATATTTCTGGTTCGCCTTCATCGTCAGGATCAGGCATTCCTGCGGCACTTCGAGGAACTCGGATTCGAAGGTGCAGGTGAGCACGTTCGGCCGCTCGACCAGCGCGGTCACCTCGTCGAGCAGCGCGTCGTCGTCGATCGGCGTCAGGCCTTCCTTCGCCGCCGCGGCCGCGAGCTGGCGCTCGATTTCGGCGCGGCGCAAGGCAAAGCTCGCGATCACCGCGCCTTCGCTTTCGAGTTGGCTCTCGTAGCTGTCGGCGCTGCGCAATTCGATGCTCGGCTTCGAGGCTTCGAAGCGGTGGCCTTGTGTGCTGCGGCCGGCGGTCAGGCCGAGCACCGACACCGGCACCACGTCCGCGCCATGCAGCGCGACCAGGCCATGCGCCGGGCGCACGAAGTTCACGCTGCTCCAGCCGTCGGCCAACTGGTACTGCATCACCTTCGGGATCGGCAGCTTGGGGAGCGTCTCTTCGAGCGCCTTCTGCAAGCCCTCGGCGAGTCTCGCGCCCTTGACGATACTGTCGAGGAAGAGCGCCTCGGCCTTGCCTGTCCTGAGCCCGGTCGAAGGGCCGTCGGGCGCACGTTGGAGCTGCGGCAGCACCGCGGCGTCGGCACCCAGCGCCGCGAGTTTTTTCAGCAGCGCCGGCGTCGGCTCGCCCTTGGCGTCGAGCGCGACGCTGACCGGCATCAACTTCTGCTGCACCAACTTGTCCGCCGCTTTGGCGGCCACCGCGCTCAAGTGCACTGCGAGCCGGCGCGGCGATGCAAACGTGGTCAACG
>JANNGZ010000189.1:0-2513 GCA_031404155.1 Burkholderiales bacterium | reverse complement strand
AACAGCGGCGACCGGCCGATCCAGGTCGGCTCGCACTACCACTTCGCCGAGACCAACGCGGGCTTGCGTTTCGACCGCGCCGCAGCTCATGGCATGCGGCTGAACATTGCCAGCGGCACCGCGGTGCGCTTCGAGCCGGGGCAGCAGCGCACCGTGGAGCTGGTGGACTACGCGGGGGCGCGCGAGGCCTGGGGGTTCCGCGGCCTGGTGCAGGGGCCCCTTTGACATGGCCACGATTGCACGCCGCGCCTACGCCGAAATGTTCGGCCCCACCGTCGGCGACCGGGTGCGCCTGGCCGACACCGAGTTGATCCTCGAGGTGGAGGAGGACCTCACGCTGCGCGCCGGCGAGGGTCGCATAGGTGCCGACGGACAAGCCGTCGGCTATGGCGAAGAGGTGAAGTTCGGCGGCGGCAAAACCATCCGCGACGGCATGGGCCAATCGCAGCGCATCAACGGCCCGCACCCGCACGAGGCCTGCGACTGCGTCGTCACCAACGCCTTGATCGTCGACGCCTTCGCCATCGTCAAGGCCGACATCGGCATCAAGGGCCAGCGCATCGTGGCCATCGGCAAGGCCGGCAACCCCGACGTGCAGCCCGGGGTGGACATCGTGATCGGGCCCGGCACCGAGATCATCGCGGCCGAGGGCTTGATCGTCACCGCGGGGGGCGTGGACACGCATATCCACTTCATCTGCCCGCAGCAGATTGAAGAAGCGCTGATGAGCGGCGTGACCACGATGCTCGGCGGCGGCACCGGCCCGGCCACCGGCACCTTCGCCACCACCTGCACCCCCGGCCCGGAGAACATCGCGCAGATGCTGCGCGCGGCCGACGCCTTCCCGATGAACCTCGGCTTCATGGGCAAGGGCAACGCCAGCCGGCCCGAAGCGCTGCGCCAGCAGGTCGAAGCCGGCGCACTCGGCCTGAAGCTGCACGAAGACTGGGGCACCACGCCGGCGGCGATCGACTGCTGCCTGAACGTGGCCGAAGAGACCGACGTGCAGGTGGCGATCCACACCGACACGCTCAACGAGAGCGGCTTCGTCGAGGACACGATCGCGGCGTTCAAGGGCCGCACGATCCACAGCTTCCACACCGAGGGCGCGGGCGGCGGCCATGCACCCGACATCATGAAGGTGGTGGGCGAGCCCAATGTGCTGCCGAGTTCGACCAACCCGACGCGGCCCTACACGGTCAACACGCTGGACGAACACCTGGACATGCTGATGGTGTGCCACCACCTCGACGCCGGCATCGCCGAGGACCTGGCTTTCGCCGAGAGCCGCATCCGGCGCGAAACGATTGCCGCCGAGGACGTACTGCACGACCTCGGCGCGATCAGCATTTTTTCCAGCGACTCGCAGGCAATGGGCCGCGTTGGCGAGGTGGTGATCCGCACCTGGCAGACCGCGCACAAGATGAAAACGCAGCGGGGCTGGCTTTCTCCTTCCCCCTTGACGGGGGAAGGCCGGGAGGGGGGTGCGGGATCGCGCAACCCGGTCGAAGCCAACCCCCGCAACGACAACACTCGCATCAAACGCTACATCGCCAAGTACACGATCAACCCCGCGCTCGCGCATGGCATCGCGCACGAGGTGGGCAGCATCCAGCCGGGCAAATGGGCCGACCTGGTGTTCTGGAAGCCGGCCTTCTTCGGCGTCAAACCGAGCCTGGTGCTCAAGGGCGGCTTCATTGTCGCCGCCGCGATGGGCGACCCGAACGCCTCCATACCCACACCGCAGCCGGTGCACTACCGCCCGATGTTCGGCGCCTTCGGCGGCGCGCTCGCCCACAGCTCGCTCACCTTCGTCAGCCAGGCCTCGCTGGTGCTGGGTGTGGCCGAGCGCTATGGGCTGCACAAGCGCCTCGCCGCGGTGAAAGGCTGCCGCAGCGTGAAGAAAGCGGACATGGTGCACAACGCCTACACACCGCGCATGGAGATCGACGCGCAGACCTACGAAGTGCGGGCCGACGGCCAACTGCTCACCTGCGAGCCGGCGGCGGTGCTGCCGATGGCACAGCGGTACTTCCTGTTCTGATCGTCCGGCTCTGGCAAGCGGCTTCGGTGGCTTCGGCCGCAGCCGGCGCCGCACCGCGCCCGCTCACCCCTGCTCCTTCGCCGCCAGATGAATCGCCGCGCGAATCCGCTGGTACGTGCCGCAGCGGCAGATGTTGCCCGCCATCGCGGCGTCGATCTCGGCGTCGCTCGGTTTCGGGGTTTTTTTCAGCAGCGCGCAGGCCGACATGATCTGCCCGCTTTGGCAGTAGCCGCACTGCACCACGTCGACTGAAGTCCAGGCGGCGCGCACGGCTTGGGCGGTGCTGTCTTGCAGGCCTTCGATGGTGGTGACCTCACGCTCACCCACCGCCGCGAGCGGGGTGATGCAGGAGCGGGTGGGCTCGCCGTCGAGGTGCACGGTGCAGGCGCCGCACAGCGCCATGCCGCAGCCGAACTTGGTGCCGGTGAGTTTGAGTTCGCCGCGCAGCAGCCAGAGCAGCGGGGTGTCG
>JANNGZ010000188.1:0-1545 GCA_031404155.1 Burkholderiales bacterium | reverse complement strand
ACATCATGCAGGAGGTCGAGCGGCTGTGCGATCAGGTGGTGGTGATCGCAGACGGGCGCACGGTGGCGCTAGGCACGGTAGCCGAGCTGTGCAGCAGCACCGGCGAGGTCGATTTCGAAGAGGCCTTCGTGAAACTGGCGTTCGCGGGTGGGCCCGCGCATCGGCGCGCAGACGAGAGATGAGCCGCGATACTCTTTCGCTGGCCGGCGCCGGCGCAGTTTTCATCAAGGAGATCCGCGACGCCTTGCGCGATCGCCGCACATTGATGACGGTGCTGCTGAGCTCGGTGTTGATGGGGCCGCTGGTACTGGTGCTGCTGTCGAGCCTGGTGGCCACGCTGGAAGAGCGGGCCGAGCAGCGCGTGGCGGTGGTTGCTGGCATCGAGCACGCACCGAGCCTGCGCAACTTCATCGAGCGCCAGGGTTTTCGCATCGAGCCGGCACCGGCGGAGCACGAGGCGAGGCTGCGCGATTCGCGGCTCGGCGAGCCGGTGCTCGAGGTGGCGCCGGGTTTCGAGGACGAGCTGCTGCGTGGCGAGCCGCCGATCGTCACGATCGTCAGCGACAGCGGCAACCGCCAGGCCGAGGCCGGCACTGGCCGGCTCGCGCGCCTGCTCGACGGCTACAACCGCGAGCGTGCCGCCTTGACCCTGGCGGTGCGCGGTGTGCCGGCATCGCTGCTGCAGACGGTCGACATCGAGGAACGCGATCTGGCCAGCCGGCGCGGCCGCTCGGCGCAGTTCACTGCCATGCTGCCCTTCTTCGTGATCATGGCGGTGCTCTACGGCGCGCTCAATGCCGCGCTCGACACAACGGCCGGCGAACGCGAGCGCGGCTCGCTGGAACCGCTCTTGATGAACCCGAGCGAGCGCTGGGTGCTGGTGGTCGGCAAATGGGGCGCCGTCGCCAGCGTGGGCATGCTGATCGCGGTGCTTTCGTGCCTGAGTTTTCTGCCCGGCCAATGGCTGCTGCACAGCGAGGCATTGGCAGCCATGTTCCGATTCGGCATCGTCGAGGCGCTGGCCTTCATGGCCCTGCTGGCCCCGCTGGCGGGCGCGCTGGCCGCGGTGCTGATGGCCATTGCCATCCGCTGCAAGAGCTTCAAGGAAGCGCAGGCCAATACCACCGTGCTGTTGCTCGGGGTATCGCTGCTGCCGCTGGTGACGGTTTTCAACCAGGAAGGGACTTCACCCTGGCACCTGTGGGTGCCGGCATTGGCGCAGACCACGCTGATGGGCCGCGTGCTCAAGGGCGAGGCCCTGGCCTGGGCAGATGTGGCTACGGCTTCGGGCGTGTGCGTGCTGCTGACGGCCCTGGGCGTCGCCTACGTCAGCAAGACGCTCAGGAGCGCGGCGCTGAAGTAGCGCAGCGCGTGCGAAGTTCACGTGTTGCTTGCAGGCCTAGACTGCACAGGTGTGCAGGTGCGCAAAGGGGCCGGACTTGCTCCAATGCATTCATCAGGGCCGGGTTTGGCCCTCTAATCAGGAGAGAGCGCCATGTTTGACTTCATTCTGCAAATGCTCGGCCTTCCCCGCGACGGTTGGGC